>NZ_JACHCW010000005.1:0-366747 GCF_014200825.1 Pedobacter sp. AK017 | reverse complement strand
GGCTGCACAAAAACATTCGTATCCCCATAGCTCAGCATCTTATCGGTATAGGCATACAAAGTATATTTACCTTCTTCAAGCATTCTGGGCATAAAAAGGTTTACAGCCCCATGTGCCTGACCTTCGTACTGCTCATCCTTATCTTTGGTATACAATGAAATGCTTCCGTTTCCACGGATATCATACATGGGGAACTGCCCCCTCAGCACGGCCTCTTTATCCTCATTGGTAAGGCGTACATACAATACCTTATTGTCTGTTGAAGTATCCCCGAGCAGGTAAGCTTTAAACCAGATGCTTTCTTCAGGTGAATAAATATTCTTATCCAGGTGAAGATAAAGATTGCTGGATGGGTGTTCTGCCTGATAAACCGACAGTTGTTTTTTCAGCTGATCCGAGCTATTTAGCTTATGCCCCTCTTTCTGTCCTTTTGCAGAAAAAACTACAATTAAAAATAACACAAAGATATTGATCAGCTTCCTATTCATTTAAGGCATTAATATTTTTATTTAGCAAGCATCCCTTAGGACATTGAACTAACGAGGTTAACAAAATGGATATTTAAAAGAGTATCAAGGAAGTAAATACCCGAAGGTTTCAGCGTTTTTTTAGTTCATAGTTTGTTGGTCAAACCAGAGAGGTTATACATTTGGTTAATTATCACTAATTTACAGAGGGGTTACAATTAAAAATTATTCAAAAAAAGCAATCTACTCAACTATCTATTCCTCTCATCTGCCCTTTTACAGAGAGCCATAAGTAAGTTGCCCACGCAGAACAAACTGCAAGTGAGTATTTAAGGCGCTATTTTTATAAGGGCAGGCATACGTGCCGAGCCCAGCTGTCCGTTCATATCGCTCCCTTCCACAGCAATGGTATAACTGGACGGTTGCCCTGCGGCATAAAATGATACAGTGGCTTCCCCTTTTTCATCGGTAATGATATTGGGTTCCCAATAAATAGTGGAACGGATATCGGGTACACTACTATCCTTGTTAAGGTATTTTGGGCTATAGAATTTTTTTGGCAGTGAAAAAGCGAGCGGTTTATACAGGTAAGTTCCGGGTGTTTGTTTCATGAAAGGCCCTCTGCCATTTCGGGTGGTGATTTCTATATAGGTATAATCTATGCCCGAAGCACCACCAACTCCGGTTAGCCCACCTTTTCCGCTAAATGAGGTTTCGGCCGTACTTAAAAACTTATTGTTGTATTTTACATTATAAGAAGCATTGTACATTACCTCTATTCCTTTCACATCTTCGGCTGTAAAATTGTCAAGGTTCGTTTTGATGTGCGTATATCGCTCCTGCAAACCTTCTGCGGAATCATCGGCATCTGCCATCAGCTGCCAGTACTCGTAGCTCTGGTCCAGGTCTATACCATCTATGATAATTTTAACCAGCTGATTTTTAAGCTTCAAGCCAAACTTTCTTATTTTAGATGGGGGATATAAATAGCTGCCCATAACCAAACCGGGTATACGTGCCATTAGCAACTCGTATAATGGCCTTTTACCCTCTTTTAACAGGTCGCTTTCCGTTAAAACCTGATCGGCCTCACCTGATCCATTCAAATTATGTGAACCCTTGACTATCTTTTTTGCTTCAATGTTCACTTCATTCAATAGCTTTCCGGTAGATTTATCCTGCTGTTGTTTTAGCGCAAGGGCTTTTTCTACCTTCTGCTCAAGGGCGGGGTCTTTTACCTGGGCCTCGGTTGAATAATTTACAAGTAAAGGGCTGAACACGGGCGGTTTCCATTCATCTACTTCCAGGTTCACAAAGAAGTTTTTACCTTTTTTATTGGTGGCCTGTATTTTATAAACTGCCGTATCTGCAATGGGCAGGTTTTTGAAAATGAACCTTCCATCTGGGCCGGCAACGGTATCCATAAACAGTAGAGGTTTTTTTACAAATAAACTAACTTTTGCCCCCGCCAATCCTGAAAAAGTTGAGCTTACTTTTCCTGTAATCATAAATTCCGGTTCGGCGCTATATTTAGGTATTTTATAGTTTGACAGCTCGTTCCAGTTATAGCCCAACCAACCAGCGGTAAGTGCCAGACTATCCAATGCCTGTTGGGCAGCAACAGTACCGTTGCTGTATGCATCTGCACTTTTAGGCTGATTGCGCAGTTCTGAGGAAAGCAGCATATAGGTATTCAGGTCCCCGTTTTTAGTAGGCCCCTGAGCAACCTGGCTGTCATCGGTTACCGACAGGGAGAAACTTCCCTGTACAGGCTCATTGTTCTTATCTGTAACCTTTATCCGCAGCGCAATACTGTCCCTGCTTTTGTAAACGGCCTGCACCGTACTGACGTTGACCGTCAGCTGGTCGTGCTGATCAATATAGATCATCCTTTCATTCAGTGCTTTCAGATTTTTATCAATAAGGGTAAACCTTGCAATACCGGTAGGGAACAGGCTCTTTGGAACAGCGTTTACAATCTTTCCGTCTTTTAAGTTAACCGGAATGGCATAGCAAACTACACCTCTGGACTGGCCAACAAGGTAATAACCTGATAAATTTTTAGCTTCCCCTTCAGCAGTAATGGTCAGTTCCATATCTGCTTTTTCCGGAGAACTATTTATGCCTAAAGTAGTTCCGGTGTTTGGAATAAGAGGTGTATTGAGGTTTTTAACAGCCTTTTTTAAAACTGCAGCATTGCTCGGTAACGTTGCATTACTGATATAAATGTTTGCGGTATAAGCAGCGGCCTCACCAAAATTAAGCATCCAGTTGGTGTAGGCGCGCAGCAGGTAATTGCCTGTTGGCAAGTCCCTTTCATCCAGGCTGATGTTACCCCAACCCATCCCATATTTAGCCGGGAATTTCATCCGTTTCAATACTTTATTTTCAGCATTTACCAGTTCAACATAAAACAGTCCACTTTTGCTGGATGGCATTAAAAAAGGTCCTTCCAGTAAATAGGCCTTAAGCCAAAGTGTATCGCCCGCAAGGTAATTGAACTTGTCCAGGTGCAGGTATAGTTTCTCTACCGGCATATCTTTCCTTACCGTATCCATCAGCGTCTTGAACTGTTTGGCCTGGGAGATGCTATAAACGGGTTGTTTTTGTGCCTTAACAGCGTTATTGGAAAACAGGATTATAAATAAAACAAGTAAATTAAAAAATCGTACCGCGTTTTTTCCTTGTTTCATCTATATAAATCTTTTTACCATGTATGTCATTGGCTATTTCCATTAAAAGTGCGAATAATTTTTTGGATAGTGCCTTTTCTGCACCCGAATATTCAATGTCGTATTTAAAAATATGATCGCTTTCTCCCAATATGGAAGTTACGGCCTTTAAATTGTATTTCCCACTTAATTCAATGCTATTGGCATTGATCTGTCCATTGAAAACATAAGCCGCCCTGCCGCCTTCTATAATAGAATCTTTTGTTGAAATCCTAAACAACTTCCGGTTAATGCTTACCTGATAACCTCTATTTACCAATGCTGTTTGCAGGAGGAATAAGTTTTGGTTAACGGACTTATCATTTTCTATCAGGAGCTTGTTTACGCCTTTGAAAAGTACCGAATCCATGAGCTGTTTTTTAATGGGGTTCTTTTTTACAGGTGCCGGGACCGTTTTGATCTGGCTTAGGCCCATAAGCGGCATAAACAATAACAGGAGCATTATTCTTTTCATATTTCAGGTTCTTAATTTCAGAGATTTTTCATTCGCACCTCCACTGTAAACTACTTTTGTAATTGCCTTTCTGAATTCGCCCCCGTCAATGGTTATGGCTTCATTGGATTTTCCTTCTAAACTGAGCAGCACCTTACAAGGGCTTAACACCCTGGTGGCGGTAAACAGCAGGTCTTTTGAATTCACTATTCTTAACAGGGATGGCGCAGTAGTACTGCCCTGTAGGCTTAAGCCATTGATAGCTGCATCCTGTACATTGTCAAAAACAATAGCGGGCCGGCTGTCATTGTGCTCAAATTCGAACCGTACATTTTGCAGGGTTAAACCCTTTACATTTCTGGCATACAAGCCATAGGCGGGGGGACCTCCCGGCGCCGTATCCCAGACACCAAAATATTCGGCAGCAATTTTCGGAACATCGTGTTTACCGGCCTGAGCTAGTGTACCACCCCCGGCATAGGTTACATGCACATCCGTAAAACTGATGTTTTCGAGGTAATGATCGTCCATAGCATTCAGGGTAATGCAGGAGTTTCTTTCTCCTTCTTTAAAGTTGAGTTCAAAATGGATATCGGGATGAGGGACAGGTGCCGCCACTACAGAGGCCCTTATACCATTAAACGAAATGTTGCGGATAAAGGGCTTGCCGGCAACCTGATTGCTGCCTCCTTGAATGTTGCCGGATGTACCACTAAAGCCAATCCCGATGGGCCCGGTTACATTTTTCATGATGATATTGGAGAAGCTAAAATTTTCTATACTGGCCCTCCCTGCACTGATCTTTATCGGGCAGCCATAAGTATCGTAAATAAGGCAATTGGATACTGCAATATTCTGCGATTCGCCACCGCCAAAACGAAATATAGACCAGCGGGTACTAAAACTGCAATTGGTAATGGTTACAAATTTATTACTGCCAAACAAAGCGCAGGCATCATCCTGGCATTGTACATCGCAATTGGTAATGTGTACGTACTGGCAACTGCTAAAATGAAAACCATCGTTATTTTTATTTACACGGTTATAAATTCTTACACCATCTATATATACCTGTTTACATTGCAGTAAACGGATACAGTGGTAGGCGCTGGCCTGTAAAAAGGCATCGTGTAAACGGAGTTCGGTACATTGGTAAAAAATGAGGAGATGCGGACGGTCGAAATTGCCATCAATGCCTTTTTGTCCGGGCCCGGTATTGTCGCCTTTTCCGTTATAGAATGCCAGTCCGTTCCCGTCTATGGTACCTTTACCCTCAATGCTTAACCTTTCTGCATTTACTGCATACAGAAAAACGATGTTGCCATTTCCTGCCGGCACACCTTTGCCTGCGGTATAATGGGCTCTTTTCGGACTTCCAAGTAATTTACCCCCGGCTGATAAATGAAAGGTTACATTGGATTTAAGCTGCAGGGTTCCGGATAAGAATACACCTGTGGGAATGAACACCGTGCCACCCCCTGCCGCATTACAGGCGTCAATTGCAGCTTGTATGGCAACAGTATCCAGGCTTTCCCCATCCCCTTTTGCTCCGTAGTCCCTGATGTTATAAATATCCTGTTTAGGTATTTCCTGCGGCATTCTGGCACTGATCATCGCTGCTCCCCCAAGTGCTAAGGCCGGAACAGAAACTTTGCCCAGCCAGGCGCGGCGCGAAAGCTGGTCTGATGATTCCTGATTGATCATTGTTTGTTAAATTCTAATGTAAGTGTAGCTTTTGGTGCTTCTATAATTTCACCCGTATCCTTGTCTTCATATTTAATGTTTGTGAAACCCGCAGTCCAGGTCATCTCAGTAGCGGTTGCAGCAGCTATCTTCCAGATATGGGCATCAAAAATTGCTGCATCATATAGTTCAATATAGATGACATTGTTCTCTTCCACAAGGTTATACCTGGTATCCAAAACCTCAGCACTACGGGTAACCACTCTGGCTTTCAGCTCTTTCATAAAACTGAGCTGCTCTGCTATACTGGTACTTTCCAGTACCTCTTCATATTCTTTCTGGCCAGACTGATCATAATAAATGATCTTGTTTGACAACACAGACCATTTGCCCATCAGGTTGTTGTTCATTTTTACCACCTGGGAATTATCTTTTTTGCATCCAATAACAGCTACTGCCATAAATGCGATTAGCAACAATTTTTTCATCATAATTATTTAACAGGAAACAAGCGTAGCATAACCACTCCATGTTGTGCTACTTCAGTTTTAAATTCGTTTTCAAAAATTCCAAGATCTTGTTGGCGCCACAGGTCGCGCAGTTTATATTTACCTTTGATACCCAGATCAGACCATTTTAGGGTTAACTGCCGACTTCCATCGTCAGCCAGGTTAAACAGACCTGCAGCCTTGCTCCCGTCTTCCATATCTTTTGCCATTACGCCAATATCCCCTTCTTTGGCAATTACAATGGCCTGTTTACCTAATGGATCCTGGTTTACAGCATTCACTTCATCGTTTGTGAGCAGGCTTAAGGTAAAGTTGTCCAGTTTTGAAATGTCGTTCCCCAGCAACAAGGGTACCGACATCAGGCACCAGGCCGTCATGTGAGTATATTGCTCATCGGGACTTAATTTAGAGGGCCATTTTTCTGCCGAGTTCCAGCCCACCACCCCCAATATCATCATATCCGGATCGTTCCAGTGACCCGGCCTGGCAAATTTTGCCCATTTGTCCTGTGTAAAAATCCTGCTTTTTAAACTTTTCCAGTTGTCTTTAATGTCGCCACCCGTACGCCATGCATTTGATACCTGTGACAGATCAGCAATGGTTTCAAAGGGGGTGCTGTTGGATAAACTGTAAACCAGGTCGCGGCCACTATTCCTGAGTGCATCATACATGGCCTTTGTTTCGTTTAACTCTATAGGGTTCCAGTCGTACTTCAGGTAATCAAAGCCCCATTCTGCAAATTGTCTGGCATCATTATCCCAGAAATGATAGGTCCCGATTGCATAAGGCAGCTGCTTTTTATTTCTGGGGATGTTCTCTTTAGTGCGTTCAAATGTTCCTTCGGCATTCATGGCCGAACCACCTGTACGGTGACCGTAAGACTCTACCCAGGGGGTAGAATAGGTGCCAATTTTAAGGCCAAGACCATGAACCTCATCCACCAGTTGCTGCATATCCGGAAACCGGCTGCTATCCGGAAGAATGGCATGATGTTTACCGCCACGTTTGCCCTGCCAGCCATCATCAATGTTCATATACGACCATCCATAATTGATCAGACCGGTACTGGCCATGGCTTTTGCCTGCGTCAATACTTGTTCCTGGGTAATCCTGGTGCCATAGATGTTGTAATGGTTCCAGCCCATTGGCGGCGTAAGCGCCACTTCTTCTCCTACTATTATTTTGAATTCCCGGCTGGCTTTACCCAGAGAATTGGAAGCTTCGATGTTGAGGGTATAAGTACCCGGTTTGGCAACTGATCCTGAAATGCGCCCGGTTTTAGCATCTACCTTTACACCTTTGGGCAGGGGTTTAGCAGAGAACTGCATAGGCCTGTTGCCTGATGCCGGAATGGTAAACAAGATGGGATGATTGGGCCGGACACCAAATACTCTGGGGCCGTTGATACGGGGTTCCGGTTTGGCTGCCGGTGTTAAAATAAATGTTGAATTTGTTTGCGCCCATAAATTTGTTGCACTTAATGCACAAAGTAAAAATATGGGGATACCTGCAAAACATTTATACCAGGGGGATACCCATAACAACCCGATTAATTTTTTCATACCTGATTTAACACAATTCATTCTTCTAACCCCTTTGATTTTTCAACATCAACAATTTCTTTTTACTTTTTTCCAATTGCAAAATCCGCAAAAAGGACTTTTTCATCCCTCAACCGAACCGCATTACTTAAACTGCGGTATATACCCCATTTCGGACGGCAAAATGTAGCCGCTGTACGCCACAGATCCATATCGCTTATAGCATACGATAACAATACCGATCCATCACTTACTTTCTTTAATACCAGCTCATAAGTACCATGTGTACCAAATTTTATTTTTTCTGTAGCTTCAATCCAATTCCCTTTGAATGGTGCAAGGTCAACTATTTTAACCTTGCCAAGCGTAGTAGCATCAGTATTGCCGGTATGAATGATTTCCAGTTTATCCGGACTGCCATAACGTGGTGTAATGGTAATTAACGGAGAATCTTCATTGGTACCATCCCCGGCCTTGATTTGATGTATATGTGTAAAACCAGATGAGGACTGAAAAGCTGCATCCAGTTTAAACTTCCATTTAAAGATCATTTCATCACCGTTAAATGCCTTTCCGGCTGATGGAGAAGACCCATATGTTTTAATTTCTGTTCTTTGCCTGTCAGTAGCACCACAACGGTCGTCATCAAGGGCTACATGGGCAAAAAAAGCAAATACATTTTTATTTAGCCCATTCTCAAATTCTTCTGTAATGTGTGGAACCGGGTGTCCACAATCAGGCACTTCATAAGCTGTACCACCTAATATCCGGTTTATAAGTCCGTAAGTATCACCAGGGCCATCTGCCTCCAGGTTAATCATTGAGGCATATTTATCTTCTTCAACCTGCCCTGCAAGATTTACGACCATAGTGCTGTAAGCAGTATGAAATGTATCAATAGCAGATGTTTGTGGCAGGTATGCTGTTCTGAATGAGAAAGCGCTGCCAGTTTTATACGCTGTTAGTGTAGTACTGGCTGTTGTTGGTAAAACATTTACTTTATGGTTGGCGCCCTGACTGTCAGTGAAGGTAACTTCTGTATGAACAGCTCCTGCTGCTGCATTTTTCCAGCTGATGATTGCTGCACCATTTGTCGCAGTATGAGCTACCTGGTCTACAGGCCGGTTTACCAATGACGCTTCATACTTGTCACCATAAACCTGTCCGCTCACAGATGTGCCTTGTGATTTATCACCCTTGTTATTGTAGGCATATACAAAAAAACTATAATTTCCTTCGGTCAGGTTATTGATTATAGTTGTTACATTTTCTGTTGGGGCAGGTGCCGGCAGTTCAAGAGAATCGGTATTATTGTTCCAGAATACGCGGTATTTAGCGATGCTGACATTAGCAGATGCAGCGGGTTGTTTCCAGCTTAATTTTACACGGGATTTTCCACTGTTAATGCTTAGTGCTGTAACATTTCCTATTGTTGCAGCGGCTGACTCATCAATAGGGTCAATCTTTTTTTTCTTACAGCTCACCAGGAAAAAAAACATTAACAGGAGTACGGCTGGAAAAAAATATTTTAGTTTCATAATTTTTAATCAGGATTAGAATTTTCCATACAAAAAGGCCGGCTGATGTGGGGAAAACCATAAGCTTAGCATTAAGACCTATAGGATGGTGATCCTACAGGCCTTAATGATTAAGCATGATGCATCGGGTATTTCCGGTGCGTTCAAATCTGAGGTTGTTAATTATAGTTTATCTTTCTTATAAACTTCAATTTCAGAGACGTTAATATTTGTGGCCTCATCTCTTAAACCAATATTGATTTTTATAAACCGGCCTTTCAGGTTAACAAGCGCTGTATTATCTGCATTTGTGGAAACAAATATATCTTCTGTTTCAGGTGCACCGAACTTGATGTAAGCTCTTTTCCATTTCGTATCCGTTGCTATAGTTGCGGCTTCAGTATACAATACCTCATAATAGGTAATCTTACCCGGATCTTTAATAAAATAAGTCTGTACCGTATTAAAATCAACAGCAGAGCCCAGGTCGACATAGAACCAGACGTTCAGATCAGCACGCTCAGAACTACTTGGCTGCCAAACAGTTGAATTTGTACGATCTCCATCGGTAAGCGTAGTCCCTGTTCCACTGCTGGTGGTTACCTTTTTCTTTAACGCAAGGTTTTCATCTTTTGACGGAGGGGTTGGCGGTACATAATACTTGTAACCTATATCGGTATATGCTGTAAAAAAAGTATCGATAGCCGTTTCTTCCGGCAAATAAGCAGTTCTGTATCTTACCTTTGCGCCTGGCGCATCCTTAAAGTTGAACAGGGTATCCCTGTCCAGCCAGATCATCCCCCTGCGGGCATCGGCAGGATTGGGAATCTTTTTCTTCTGAACAGTTTTAACCTGGCCTGCAGTATTGGTATAAATAAGGTCTATCCTTACTGCCTGCTGGGCTACTCCGTACCATGGAATGTATAAGTCGCTCTTACCATTTAAAATATTGAGCTGGGGCATATCAAGGGGTCTGTTGGTAATGGATGCCTGATAATTATCGCCATATACATCGCCAATAACTTCAGATTTAACTGAAGAATGTCCTTTATCGTCGTACATGAAAACACTAAAGGTATAGATTCCTTCTTTCAGCCTGTCAATAAATGTTTGCACTGAATCGGTACCACTGCCCCGCTGTATAGCCAGAACAACAGAGTCGCGGCCTGCAGGTCTTTGACCCGGAATAACAGGTTCTCCTTCTATATGCGCCGGATTGTTCCAGTATATTTTTGCAGAGGTTATTTTTGGGTCTGATACGATATACCATTTTAATTTAACCCTTTTGTTACCTGAAAAAACCTGTAAAAGCTCGGGCTTACCATTGTAAACGATTTCGCCGCCATTCAGGAAATCCTTGTAGGTGGCGTCCATTTTCTCACAAGAGGTAAAGCACACACCCGCTAGCAGGAGAAAAAGGAAATTTCGGATAATTGATTTTATATACATGATCTTTTTAATCTAAGTGTATTTATTGTTGAATCTGTCCCCATATTCTTAACTCGGACATATGCAGAAAACCTAGTGTACCCTGTATGGATGCCCAGTTATCAATGTGTTTCCAGGCGATATACCTTACCGCAGGCGCATCGAGCGGGAATTCATATTCATGACCGGCACGGGCAATCTCCACATCATCATTGGATACCTGTCCGACTGGCAATCCTGAAGGTTTTACCATGATCTGGTGATCGAGCATTACCCAGCTGTTTTGATCGGCAGGTGTATTGGTACCCCATATTTCCCATTCGTGGGGGTTTCCATGGCTATAAAAATAAGTCGAGTTGTCATCGTGCATACGTTGCCAGATCTTATAGCGGCTTAAACGTGTAACTTTACCCAAATCCATAGGGAACCAGGCTGGTAAGGGATTTTTCTCATTGGAATGAAAACCATTGTTACCGATCTGATTGTCGAATAAATTGGTGAACGGCCATGAACTCAGGTTACCAGGTTCTGCCAGCAGGGAACCGTCAACAGGAAGCGGTCTTATCTGCGGGATCGGGAATTTTTTCCTGACATCTACAGCTGCTTTTAACTGCTCTTCATATATTGGCGTCATTTCTTTCTGCAAAGTATCTGTTCGGTTGTCCCAGGTATCTTTTACGAAAAAGCCAAACTTACGGGGTTTAGCTTCCAGGCCACGTACTGAAAAACCACCTGAGGCCAAACCTGTATAATAGGCATCTACATCTTTCCATTCGCTCAGCTTGTCGTCCCATACCACTACACCAATTACAATATTGTAGGGGCGTTCGCCTGTAGATGCGGGGTTCAGGAACTTCACATTCATTCCACCAAAGGACTCTCTGATGGCCAGGGACTGCATCACGCCAAAGATTGGAGGGGCTAAGGGGTTAATGGTTACTTTAATTGGTGCGGATGCTTCTTCACCAGTTCCAACTGCATAAAGTTTAACCTCGCGCGGATTGGTATCACCTAAGCCTTCAATAAGGACTGATTTTTTGTAAAAAGATGATTTCGAGACCACCATTTTACCCTGGCGCTCATATTCTGCTTTTACATATAAAAGATTTGCATCATCGGGAAGGGTATAACTAATTATAGCCCCCCCAGCAATGTTTTCAACCGAAGCATTTGTAACTGGTTTGGGTGCACCTTTTTCACCGTAAAGCGGCTTAAGGGTTTCTTCTTTACAGGAAGACATCACCACCGATACCAGCATGAATAGGGTAAGTATCGTTTTAAACTGTTTCATATTTTTAATTTTTAGGATCAATAATTTGTTTACCAGCCTGGATTTTGGACCAGATTTTTGTTGATCTGCATTTCTCCAAGCTCTATTGGCCATAAATATTCCTTCATGGTGAAGTATTGGTTGTACAGCAAGACCGAACGGTAAAATGAATTCGCACTTTTTTGGGTAATGTCCCAACCTTTTACCGGCTGGTTCAAATCTTTATGTGCCTCTTTCCATCTGCGCAGGTCCCAGAAACGCTGGCCTTCAAAAGCCAGCTCAATGCTGCGCTCCTGATGGATGATCTTTCTTAAATTAGTCTTATCGTTGTAGTACCCAGGCTGTGTAGAGAACCTGTCCCAGGCTTCTTCAACAGATAGGACGCCAGCCCGTTCCCTTACCAGGTTCAGGTATGCTGTTGTTGCAGGACTGTAGCCATTTACTTCATTTAATGATTCTGCATACAATAAATACAGATCCGATAACCGCAGCTCCGGCCATGGGTAGGTAACGGTATTGCTGGTAATGTTTCCGTCAGCAGCACAAAAAGTCTCGATATTTACCAGTTTTTTGATCCAGTAACCTGTGATAGAAAAATTACTGATACCCTGGCGTGCCGAAATTTCTGAAGCCCTGGCCTGTACAAAATTGAGGTTTTTTGTAATATCGTTGTTGTTTACCCAGTTGCCAAACCATATACCACGGTCGAATCCGATACTGGCATAAAAACGGGGTTCCCTGTCAAAATGTAGTTTTACAGTATTGGAATCCAGTTTCACATAAAACCGGTCTTTATCTGCAGCAACCTTAAGTTCATAGCGTCCGGCATAGTCCCAGGTTTTGTCGCTGTTAATCGGAAGTCCGTGCTCCGTATAAAACATTTCAGCCATTTTCAATGTAGGGGCAAGAATACCTTTAGGGCCACTACCACTGGTAGCACCACCTGCAATGATAGGCATAGACCAGCGTTGCATGTTTACATCGGCCCTGCTGTTGGTATTTGCCCAGATTACTTCCGGGTTGGCTTCACGCTGGGTAATGGCTGTGCGGATTTCCAGTTGTTTCCTGATCGTATCGTTGATCACATAAGTAGCCAGTCCCGGGAAAGTGCTTAACCTGTAGCCCTGAGCATGACAGTAGTCGATAGCCTCCTTACAAGCATCTGCAGCGCGTTGCCATTTGGTTGCATCATAAGCAGGTGTAAAAAGTGGTACACCCTGCTTGTCGCTGAAACCTGCATATTCAGGATTTCCGTTAAACAGGGGGCTTGCTGCAGTAACCAGTACTTTAGCCTTTAAAGCTTTTACAATAGGTTTGGTGATCCTTCCGAGCTCTGAAACTTCTGTTGAGGCAACACTTTCCGGCAGATTGGGATTGTCAAATGACTCATCCAATAGCTGGACAATATAGTTTACACAGCTATCTAAAGGTGCCCTGCGTACCTGAACCTGTTCGGGAGAAGAGGCAATTGGCAAATTCTCCTTCATCAGCGGAATGGGGCCATACATCCTTAACAGATAGAAATGATAATAAGCTTTCAGAAATTTCACCTCTGCAATCCAGCGTTCCTTTTCCCAGGTATTCATCTCTTCTACCTTATTGATGTTGTCCAAAAAAATGTTACAGTCCCGTATACCGCGGAACAAAGGTTTGCCTCCACGACTGCCACTCCAATAGTTACCAAAAGGGTTGTCGGAATTTTGCAGACCTAACGCGATGCTGTAAAAATTGGTACTCACATCCATTGGTGGATTTGGATACCAGATCTCATCAGCAGCCGAAAAACCAGTATTGGTATTGAAATGACCATTGGCCGGCATATAAGAATAGCAGGTAAATAAATATTTTTCTGCAGATGAGCGCAGGTTAAAGGCATAGTCTATCGTAGCAACGTTATCCGGAACAACATCCAGAAATTTTTTGCAGGACATAAAAGTGCCTATAAGGGTAATGAGCAATATGATATTAATTTTTTTCATGATCGTTTCTTATTAAAATCCTACCTGTAGACCAAAATTCAGCACCTTTTGTACAGGATAGCCCAATCCTTCGCCACCCATTTCCACATCCCATAGTTTGAATTTACTAAAGGCAAAAAGGTTACTACCGGTTGCGTAAATCCTTAATCGGTCTATTTTAGCCCTTTGTATCAGTCTTTTAGGAAGCGAATAACCAAACTCGATCTGTTTTATTCTGAGGAATGATCCGTTACGCATAAACCAGGTACTTGTCTGGGTGTTGTTTGAAGATAAAGATCCACCAGTTCCGTTTTGCACAGGATAAGCACTTAAACGTGGCCATAGGGCATAAAGGTTACGGTTTTGCTCAGACCAGTGGTCGTTGGCATAAGCCGAAAGCAATTGGTTTTGAAGCTTATACCCCACCAGATCTGTACTGCTGGACCGGTATTCTACAAATGGTGCAGTAGCTTCAGGATCTATCCAGAAGGAAGAGCGTGCCGAGCCTTGCAGGAAAGCATTAAAATCGAAGCCTTTATAAGATGCGGAAAAACCAAATCCATATATAATTTCGGGCCTTGTAGGAAAACCTATCGGCACCTGATCATTAATGTTGATCACGCCATCTCCGTTGATATCGCGATATTTGATATCGCCGCCCATTGTTGGGTTATTTCCAAAATTCTGCTTAGGGGAGCTTCTTACTTCCTCATCGTCTACAAAAAGACGTTCGGCAATATAGCCCCAGGTTTGTGAAGTGGAATAACCCACTCTATACCTCCACGGATATTCATACTCTGGCTCTTCATAAGCCTGGTAATGATTTTTAGCATAAGTAAAGTTACCCCTTACTCCTAAAATCAGGTTTTTTCCAATATTATTGTTGTAGTCCAGCTGCAGTTCATAGGATTTGGAATTGGCTTCACCAACGTTTGCTTTAGGCGTAGCCCCCTGCAATCCCATGGTTTTAGGGATAGAGCTTCTTGACATTAAGATATTGTATCTATGTTCTGTAAAATATTCTGCAATGATGTCAAGCTTGTTCCATAAACCCAGCTCCAGTCCGAATGTGGAATTGGCTGCAGTTTCCCAGGTAATGTCCCTGTTCTCGTAACGGCCAACAGAAATACCTGGCCTTGAATAACCACCATTTGATCCAAAAGTGGCCCCCATAGCTCCATTGTTCATGTTTACTTCAGAAAGGTAGAAGAAGCGTTCGTCCTTGCCACCTATGGCGTCATTACCTACCAGTCCGTAATTTCCACGGATCTTCAGCTTGCTGATCACGTCAGTATAAGGTTTAAAGAATTTCTCGTTGGAGATTTGCCAGGCCAGACCTGCAGAAGGGAAGAAACCAAACCTTTCGGTTTTATAGAAACGTTCCGAACCATTGTAACCAAAGTTAAATTCAGCAAAGTAGCGGTTGTCGTAACTATAGGTTGCCCTTCCAGAAACCCCCAGGTTACGTGAGGCCAGCGATTCCTGTAAATCGTTTGAGTTTCCATCCAGTTTGGAATCCATCAGCAAGACCAGTGTACCCCCTAAAGCATGTTTTTGCTTAATGGTACTGTTATAAGTAAATGCCGACTGTAGATGGATAACAGAAGAAACCTTTTTTTCTCCTGGTACAAAATTCAGGTAATCTGTACCAAAATCAGGATTTAAAGGGGTTAATTTATAGGTATCCGTTAGCTTATCATAGCTTCCGGCAGTATACCAGAAAGGAACATACTGACGCCGGAGGTCAAAGAACGACTCACGGTTAATGTTACCCATAGCATTAACAGCCAGGCCTGGCGTAATAAAGGACAGGTCCTGCTTCAATTCTATCTGTGCCAGCATTAAAGACCTTGCAGACTCTTTATACCCTTTTACCATGTCGGCATAAGGGTTCAGGTATTGCCCCTGCTCCAGGTTTCCAAACATAATGTGTTTGGCCGTTCCGCCGGTACCCGGAACAACCGGATAATAAGGCAGGAACTGTACCGGACTTGTACGCATAATTTTACGGTATATTCCCTGACCACCGTCCAAAGGTCCGTTGTAATCTTCAAAGTTACCGTTCAAACGGATATCTACATGGGTAGATTTGGATACATTCAGCCCCACATTAGAACGAATATTGTACTTTTTAAGGTTAATGTTATTGTTAAAGTTATTGCGGTTGTCTACTTTCAGGATACCATTGTCCTGGTTAAGTGCACCTGCAACGTAATAAGTTGCGACCTGACCGCCACCACCCAGATTGAAATTGACACGCTGGTTCATGGTGTTGTTCCTTAACAACTGGTCCTGCCAGTCTACAGCCGGAAATACCACCGGATTTGTACCGGCAATGGTATTGTCTATTTTGCTTCTTGAATAAGGGGTAGGGACATTGGGCTGGCGTGTAATATAGGCCTCATTGTGCAGGCGCATATAGGTAATCGGATCGGCCAGTTCCACATTCTTTGTTGCCGAAGATATAGAGTTCTCGTAACGGATATTAATTTTTGGCTTACCTTCTTTACCCTGTTTGGTAGTGATGAGGATGATACCATTGGCACCCCTTGCACCATACAAAGCATTTGCAGAAGCATCTTTCAAAATGGAAAAGCTTTCAATATCATCCAGGGTAAGCTGGGCCAGATCCTGGGTAGAATATTCCATACCGTCAATCAGGATCAGGGGATCTTTTTTGTAACCGAAAGTGGTTGCGCCCCTGATAAAGAACTCGGCATTGTCCGCTCCGGGCTCACCACTTCTCTGATAAGCAATAACCCCTGCCAAACGCCCCGCAAGGGCTGTGGTAAGATTACTTGAAGGCACCTTCAATTCACCAGGATTGATGGTGGTAATGGAACCGATAACAGATTCTTTTTTTTGTTTACCAAAAGCAACAATAACAGTTTCCTCAAGCTGGTTATCAGTAGGTTTCAAGGTTACATTAATAATGGTCTTCCCTCTTACCGGAATTTCCTGTGAAACATAGCCTACCATACTGAACACAACCACAGCACTTTCATCAAGTACATCAAGGATATATTTACCATTCAGGTCGGTCGTGGTTCCGATCTGCGTTTTTCCTTTAACAGAGATAGAAACACCTGGTAAAGGGCCAACGGTATCTCTGACCGTACCCCTGATCTCTTTGGCAATGGTCATGACAGGATAAACCCGGTCTGTTTTTTTGACCACGACAGGTACTTCAGTTACCGTCTGACTGCTGTCTTTTCGGATAATGAGTGTTTTATCCGCGATGGTCCATTTGATGGACCTTTTTGGAAAAAACTCGTCAAATACCTCTTGTAAGCTGGCATCTGTAAAGCTGACATCAGCTGCCCGGGCGGCCTTAATCAGTTCGCCATCGCAGATTACCTGGTAGCCGGTTTGTTTTGTAATTTCTTTAAATACTGTTTTAATGGAGCTGCCCTTCTGAGAAAAAGTTATCTTCTGGGCAAAGCCTGAGGCACTTGCCTCCATTAACAGTGTAGTCATGATGATGATGATCAACTTCATAATACGCAATATTTGATTAGCTCTGCGTACACTGGATGCAGACCTAAATAGATCGTAAAAATTCATACATTTGGTTATTGGGTTTATTGGTTATAATTGTTAATTGTAAAGACATTTTTAGCAAAAGCCTGATATTATCCGTGGCTCCGAGGGCAATCTGAGTCACGGATTTGTACTATTTTTAGGTAAAATTATTTGTGCACAATGATCCTCCTTCCTTCAACTTTAAAATGGATTTCCCCTGTTAATTCCAGTATGGACAATACCTTCGATACATTTGCGTAGCGTGTTACTGAACCCCACACAGTTTTGCCTGCTACATCATCCTCATAAACCACCTCTACATCATACCAGCGCGAAATCTGCTTCATAATATTTTCAATAGATTCATTTTCAAAAAAGAACTGCCCGTTTTTCCAGGCGATCTCGGCCATAGGATCTACCCGCATGACATTTATAGGTTTTGAACCAGAGCTGATACGCGACTGTTGTCCGGGTTTTAAGAAAGCCTGTTCGCTCTTTGCTCCGCTTAATGCAGTAACTTTTACAGCACCTTCCAATAAGGTAGTTTTGGTATCCGGCTCATCTTCGTAAGAATTGATGTTAAAATGAGTACCCAATACCTGTACGGTTTGCCGGTCTGACCGAACTATAAAGGGCTTTGTAGCATCCTTTTCTACTTCAAAATAAGCTTCTCCTTTCAACTCGACCTTTCGTTCATTCAGTTTAGCAAAACTTAAGGGGAATCTGAGCGAGGACGCGGCATTGAGCCAAACCCGGGTACCGTCGGGTAGATTTACCTGATATTGTCCACCTCTTGGTGTTGAAATGGTATTGGTTAAATTGCCCGCTATACCCTTATCCGAATTGTAACTTTCCTTGACGGTGTATACCAGCTGTCCATTTGTAGTTTTAACAACCTGAACACCGGCCTGCCGAGCCAGGTTACCTTTACCTACCTGATCTAAGATGATCTCCGATCCATCGGCGAGGGTTAAAATGGCTTTATTTCCGCCAGGTGCCACGTCTGCTGGCAGGTTTTGTGTGTCTAAATGTACTTTAAAGAATATGGCCCCGGCAAACAATAATAATACGGCCGCTATTTTAAACCATAATCTCTTTTTAGCAGGATGTTGATGAATTTTCCCGGCATTGATCTGCAGAAGAATCTGCCGCTTCGTTTGCGCTAAATCTTCTTTAACCTGGGGCAAATCCTTAAACTGTGGATCAGGCTGCTGTTTTAGCTCGCTATCGATCAAATCCTTGAAGAACACTTCATGTTCCCCAGACCTTAACAGTTCCAGAAATACCTGTTCTTCTTCTTCAGAACATTCATTTGCCAGGTAACGTTTAAATAATAATGTGAGCTCTTCCCGCTGTTTATCCATTTGGTATATATGCCATTTACAGATAATACGGTTGGGCGCGACAAAGTCCCTGCTCTGAATGTTATTTTTTTTCTTTTTTTTCCAGACCTGAATGCGCCTAAAAATTCATGATATTAAACACATACCCTATCAGCACAAAAACTACCGGATCTGAGATCAGCAACTGGGCCCGGATAAATTTGTTTGACTTCAACAGATGGTCGCTCACTGTTGAAGTAGAGATGCTCAGCAGGTTACTCACCTCATGATAGCTCTTACCCTCCAGTTTACATAAAGTAAATACCTGTTTTCGCTGTGGTGAAAGCTTATCAATGGCATTTAAAAATAGCTGACTGCTTTCTTTATAAATAAGTTCTTCTTCGATATGGCTGTAGGTTTCGGTGCCATTGCTAAGCATATGTATTTCCAGCTTCTTTTCCATCGCTATTTTCCGGAAATGATCGTAAACCGTATTTTTGGCAATCCGGAACAAATAAGCATTAAAAGGCTTTTCTGGGTCAATAAGTTCGCGTTTTTCCCATACTTTTACAAACACATCCTGCAAAATCTCCTGTGCCAGATCCTGATCCCTTACCATTCTTAAAATATTTGCATAGAGCTGCACACTAAACCTGTTGTAAAGTTCATGAAAAGAATGATGATCATGGTTGGTCAATTTAATCAACAACGCTTTGATCGATAAAGCGTCATTGCCTTTTTTAATCACATTAAGGCTTTCAAAGCACAACGTCATAATTTTGGTTTGGTTTAGTTTAGGATTTATTGTTCAAAGTACCTGTTGGTTATTCAGGCAATCAGCTGTTCCAGATAATATCCGGAAAGCCTTCATTATCTTTAGATAGGAAAAGCGTGCATAGGCAATAAAATCATATTCTTTATACCAATGCAGGAGCACTCAGGTATAAGGAATGGTTTACATTTGGTTAATTAAAATAAAATTACATATCGGCACAGGAATAAAATTCTGCTTAATGTGCTTAGTTCTCAAACATCTTGGCATTTTTTTACAGAACAGCAGAAAAACAGGCCGATAAAGAAGCAATGGAAAGGAATTTAAGGTAATAAAAAAGGAATGTTTAAAATCCCTCAAACTTTTCCCAGAAGCCATCAACAGGCAATTTGGCAAATATATTTACCGGCTCCTTTTTTACGGGGTGAATAAACTGCAGCCGTCGTGCATGCAGGCAGATACAGCCTTTGCGGCTTCCCCTGGGATAACCATATTTGTTGTCGCCTACAATAGGACAGCCCATGGTAGACAACTGAACCCTAATCTGGTGCGAACGCCCCGTAAGCGGGTCTACCTCAATTAAATAATAATCGTTTAAAGTTCCAATTAACCGGTAGCTCAATTCACAACGCTGGCTGCCCGGAACTTCTTCGGCATAAGCAGTGACCACATTCTTCTGAGGGTTTTTGATCAGCCAGTGGATCAGGGTACCCGATGTTTTTACCGGCTTTTTACGTACTACGGCCCAGTAGGTCTTTTTTACTTCCCGGTTTTTAAAAATGGCATTCATCCTTTCCAGGGCCTTGCTGGTTTTAGCAAATAAAATTACGCCGCTAACGGGCCGGTCCAGCCGGTGTACCACACCCAGAAAAGCACTATTGGGTTTATTGTATTTTATTGCCAGGTATTTTTTTACCTGCTCATCCAAAGGCTCATCCCCCGTTTCGTCAATCTGTACAATATCCCCCGCCTTTTTACATACTGCAATCAGGTGATTATCCTCATACAATACATCTTTATCAGTTACCGGCATTAATACTGTTCCTTTTCGTTTGGAAAATCATTGCCCTTAACATCCCTGATATAAGCCTGCGCTGCATCTTTAATGCCATCATAGAGATTTAAATACTGACGTAAAAAACGGGGCTTAAACCCTTTGGTCAGGCCGATCATGTCGTTCACCACAAGTACCTGCCCATCACAATCAGGCCCTGCACCAATACCTATAGTTGGGATATGAAGACTTTTGGAAACTGCTGCACCCAGTTTGGCGGGGATCTTTTCCAGGACTATACCAAAGCAACCGGCTTCCTGTAAGGCCAGGGCATCGCTTTTCAGTTTATCAGCCTCAGCCTCACCTTTCGCCCTAACGGTATAAGTACCAAATTTATAAATAGACTGGGGGGTAAGGCCTAAATGTCCCATCACCGGAATACCTGCAGTAATGATGCGTTGTATAGAATCCACTACCTCTGTTCCTCCCTCCAGCTTTACCCCATGTGCACCAGACTCTTTCATGATTCGGATGGCAGAGTTCAGGGCTTCTTTAGAATTTCCCTGATAGGAACCAAAGGGAAGATCTACAACTACAAAAGCACGTGCAGCACCCCTGACAACAGAAGCCGCATGATAAATCATCTGGTCTAGGGTGATCGGAAGTGTGGTTTCATGACCTGCCATTACATTGGAAGCTGAATCCCCAACCAATAAGACATCCAGTCCGGCATCGTCCAGAATGGTTGCCATAGAGAAATCGTAAGCTGTTAACATAGAGATTTTTTCGCCATGCTGTTTCATTTCCTGTAATATATGAGTCGTTATTCGCTTTACTTCTTTATTTACCGACATACTTTTATTTTTTGTTAAAGCAAAATTAGTTTTTACAATCGAAATAAAGACTGTTTTATTGTTTTTGTGACAATGTACTCTTACTATCTCAAAAAATATCTTGAATAAAACCCCACAAACTCCTATCTTTGTACCCTGAAATGAAGGGGTTAATTAACAGCACATTTGTTAAAGACATAAACGGCATCAAAACCGCAGCAGAATCCCCCTTTTTATCTTTTTTCAAACCCCTAATTTCTCATTATAATTACGATGACTAACTACACCAAGTTACCTGCTATCTTGTTACTGGCCGATGGAACTGTATATTACGGTAAAGCTGCCGGAAAAATAGGCACTACCACTGGCGAGATCTGTTTTAACACCGGAATGACTGGATATCAGGAAATTTTTACTGATCCTTCATACTTCGGTCAGATCATGGTAACCACCAATGCGCATATTGGAAATTACGGGATACACAAAGAAGAGATCGAATCGGACAGCATTAAAATTGCAGGACTGGTTTGTAAAAACTACAACATCGGTTTCAGCCGTAAAGAAGCTTCAGAATCTATACAGGATTATTTTCAGAATGAAAACATTGTTGGTATTTCCGATATAGATACCCGTGCACTGGTACGTCACATCAGGCATAAGGGAGCAATGAATGCGATCATCTCTTCTGAAATTACTGATCTGGAAGAACTAAAAGCTAAACTTGCTGAAGTGCCTTCTATGGACGGACTGGAGCTGTCTTCGCAGGTTTCGACCAAAGAACCTTATTTCTATGGTTCGCCTGAGGCCACTTATAAAATAGCAGCTTTAGATCTGGGTATTAAAAAGAACATCCTGCGCAACTTTGACAGCAGGGATGCCTATGTCCAGGTTTTCCCGGCAAAAACCAGTTTTGAAGAGATGGACAAATGGGGTGCAGATGGTTATTTTATTTCTAACGGCCCTGGCGACCCTTCGGCTATGCCTTATGCCATAGAGACGGTAAAAAAAGTTTTAGCAGCCGAAAAGCCGATGTTTGGCATTTGCTTAGGCCATCAGTTACTTGCTGAGGCCAACGGAATTGGTACCATGAAAATGTTTAACGGTCACCGTGGTTTAAACCATCCTGTAAAAAACATCATTAAAAATCACTGCGAGGTAACTTCGCAGAACCATGGTTTTGGTGTGATCCCTGATGAAGTAAGAAGCTCTGACAAGGTAGAAATAACCCACGTTAATTTAAATGACCAGTCTATCGAAGGTATCCGTGTAAAAGGTAAAAAAGCATTTTCAGTACAATATCATCCTGAATCTTCTCCGGGCCCTCACGATTCGCGCTACCTTTTCGATGATTTCATTGGAATGATTAAGGGCGAACTGACCTGGTAATCCCTGTTTACCGACATCATCTATCATATTACCGACATTTTAGAAGGTTTAGCCCAATCGCATTTTCTGTTTGGCTAAACCTTCTTACATTTATAACATGGATAAAACAAATGCCATTATCAGTGTAAAGAACCTGGTAAAAAAATACGACGATTTTATTGCCGTTCAAGGCCTTAGCTTTGACGTATATGAAAACGAGATTTTCGGGCTTTTAGGTCCTAACGGAGCAGGAAAAACGACAACCCTGGAAATCATTGAGACCCTCCGTGAAAAGACCTCAGGAGAGATCATTGTTGATGGGTATTCGGTAGAAAAGGATGCCGGCAAAATCAAAAGGATCATTGGCGTACAACTGCAGGCCGCAGGCTATTATCCAAACCTGAACCTGGTTGAACTGATGGAACTCTTTTCAGGATTGTATAATGTTGATATCAAACCGATGGAAATGCTGGAAAAGGTAAACCTGCAGGATAAGGCCAAAGCCAAATACAAAGCTTTGTCGGGTGGACAAAAACAACGTTTTTCTATCGCTACCACACTAATCAATTCGCCCAAAATAATTTTCCTGGACGAACCTACAACTGGTTTGGACCCACAGGCCAGGCGCAATTTGTGGGACCTCATTATTGACATCCGGAACAACGGGACAACCGTAGTGATCACAACCCATTACATGGACGAGGCTGAGCAACTGTGCGACCGTGTTGCCTTTGTGGAGCGCGGGGAGATCATTGCCCTGGACACCCCTGACAATCTGATAGACAAACTGGTAAACAGTGGTTTTGAAAGAAAAAAAGAAGTTAAAAAAGCCAACCTGGAAGATGTTTTTATTAATCTTACCGGTAAAGAATGGCGGGAGGACAATTAAATAGACATGAGCAAACCTTACAACAACACTAAAGCTACACTGGCCCTTGCCAAAGCAAGCTTCCGTTCCATTATGCGGAGCCCCTCTGCAGTTGTGTTTACATTGGCCTTCCCTTTAATATTTATTCTTGTCTTTGGCTTTCTGGGCAATGGTGGTGTAAAAGTTAAACTGGCTGTAGCCCCAGGGTCTGACCTGCAAAACCCCATTATACTGGCACTGGAACAGATACCCGTTATAAAACTGGTTAAAGATGAATCCCGGGAAGAAATAAAGACCGGATTGGAAAAAGGCAATATTGATGCTTTGATCGATGTAAAAAAGAATGAAGCCGGTACCCCTGCTTATCTCGCAAATGTGCAATACACTTCTGCTTCCCTGGATAAAGGCAGCATTCTGAAATCCATATTGAACAATTTACTATATAACCTGAATGCCAGGGATGTAAAACCTACTGTTGCACAGCTGAATGAAAGTACAGTACAGGGGCGGATTTACCGTACCATAGACTTTATTTTACCTGGACAGCTTGGTTTTTCCTTATTGAGTACAGGTGTTTTTGGAACCGCCTTTGTATTTTTCAGTTTAAGGCAAAACCTGGTGATCAAGCGTTTTTTTGCAACACCTGTTAAACGCTCCAGCATTGTTTTTGGAGAAGGCCTGGCCAGGATAGGTTTTGCTTTACTGGGTGCTGTTTTTATCATCCTTATCGGTCATTTCTTTTTCCATTTTACCTTGATACATGGAGTGGTTACGGTGCTAAACATGCTGCTGCTTTCGGTGATCGGACTTATCGTATTTATGGGCTTCGGCTTTGTCGTTTCAGGCATAGCGAAAAGTGAAAGTACCATTCCACCCATTTCAAACATCATTACCCTGCCCCAATTTTTACTTTCGGGCACCTTTTTTTCTATTGATGCTTTTCCGTCGTGGTTACAACCAATCAGCCATGCCTTACCACTTACCTATTTAAACGATGCCATGAGAAAAGTAGCCTTTGAAGGTGCTGGACTATGGGATGTAAAACACCAGATCCTGATCATGCTGATCTGGGGTATTGGCATTTATACGGTTGCAGTTAAAGTATTTAAGTGGGAATAAGCAAAATACGGTCTGAAATTTTGTATTAGGAATATTGATTATTTGTTGTTAAATTCATTAAGATAAACCTTAATTATTTAACAAACAAACTGTTATGGACCCATCTTATGCAACAGCTTTTTTTGTAGTGGATGGATGCCTAACCTAAAAAAATCCTAACTATGAAAAAATTAGCAGCAGAATTTATTGGAACCTTTTGGTTGGTTTTAGGCGGTTGCGGAAGTGCCGTTTTAGCCTGTAACTATCCTAATGCCGGCATCGGCTTTCTGGGTGTTGCACTTGCCTTCGGATTAACTGTCGTAACCATCGCCTATGCTTTGGGACACATTTCGGGAGCACATTTAAATCCGGCAGTATCTGTGGGGCTGTGGATAGGCGGAAGGTTTGATGGTAAAGACCTTATTCCATACATTATATCGCAGGTATTAGGAGGTATTGCGGCAGCGGGCATTCTGTATGTAATTGCCACCGGAAACGGGAGCAACATTGGTGGTTTTGCCAGCAATGGTTATGGCGATCTTTCGCCAGGGAAATACAGCATGACTGCAGCCCTGGTCTGTGAAATTGTTATGACCTTTATTTTCTTACTGGTTATATTAGGTGCAACAGATAACCGTGCGCCAAAAGGTTTTGCCGGTCTGGCCATTGGTTTGTGTCTTACCCTGATCCACCTGATCAGTATCCCGGTAACCAATACTTCTGTTAACCCGGCAAGGAGCACCAGTCAGGCTATATTTGTAGGCGGCGAGGCGCTTAGTCAGCTCTGGCTGTTCTGGGTAGCCCCTATTGTAGGTGCTATTTTAGCTGGAATCGTATATAAGGCATTTTTCGCAGCAGGTTCGGAAACTGCTTAACCACGCTTAAAAAACATATTAAAATAAAGGGCCGTAAGTAATTACGGCCTTTTTTACTTATAATTTAAAATTTATTATAACTTTGGATATTGTCTTAGTAATTGTACTTTTTACACTAAGGCAGATTAACTAATAAAAACCAATAAAAATGAGTTTAATAATCGATGTTCATGCGCGGCAAATACTTGACTCCCGCGGCAATCCTACCATAGAGGTAGACGTAATTACAGAAAATGGTATCCTTGGCCGTGCGGCAGTACCTTCAGGTGCTTCTACCGGCATTCATGAGGCTGTAGAGCTTCGCGACAATGATAAAGCTGTATATATGGGTAAAGGTGTTTTAAAAGCTGTTGCCAATGTAAACGATAAGATTGCTGCTGAATTAAAGGGTGTTGACGTATTTGAGCAAAATGCCATCGATAACTTATTGATCAAACTTGACGGAACAGAAAACAAAGGTAAACTGGGAGCAAATGCAATTTTAGGTGTTTCCTTAGCTGTTGCCAAAGCTGCTGCCCAGGAAAGCCGTCAGCCATTATACCGCTATATTGGCGGCGTAAATGCCAATACACTACCTATTCCGATGATGAACATTGTAAATGGTGGCTCACACTCTGACGCGCCTATTGCTTTCCAGGAATTCATGATTATGCCGGTTGGCGCTTCTTCATTTTCTGAGGCATTAAGATGGGGAACAGAAGTTTTTCATAATTTAAAAAAGATATTACACGACAGAGGTCTTTCTACAGCAGTAGGTGATGAGGGTGGTTTTGCACCAACTTTTGACGGGACTGAAGATGCGGTAGAAACCATTCTTAAAGCGATTGAAAAAGCAGGTTACAAACCAGGTAAAGAAATTTGCCTTGCATTTGATTGTGCAGCTTCTGAGTTTTACAAAGATGGCAAATACGATTATACTAAATTTGAAGGCAACAAAGGTGCCATTCGCAGCAGTGCAGAACAAGCAGATTACCTGGCTTCGTTAACAGAAAAGTACCCGATCATCTCTATTGAAGATGGAATGGGAGAAGATGACTGGGATGGCTGGAAATTGTTAACCGAGAAAATCGGGGACCGTGTTCAACTGGTAGGTGATGACTTGTTTGTAACCAATGTTAAAAGATTACAAACCGGGATAGACAACCATACAGCGAACTCTATTCTGGTAAAAGTAAACCAGATCGGCTCATTAACTGAAACCATTAATGCAGTTACTTTGGCCCAGACCAATGGCTATACTTCGGTAATGTCTCACCGTTCTGGAGAAACTGAAGATGTGACCATCGCTGATCTGGCTGTAGCTTTAAACTGTGGTCAGATTAAAACCGGTTCTGCTTCCCGCTCGGACAGGATTGCAAAATATAACCAGTTGCTGCGCATTGAAGAAGAATTAGGTGCCGCCGCGAAATTTATTGGTAAAGATTTCAAATACGCTAAGAAATAAACCTGGTTAATGACCAGACAAAAAAGTCTTGCAAGCAATTGCAGGACTTTTTTGTTATATTGCAGTACTACTACCTAATTCTGTGATCATGGTTAAAAGCAAAAAAGAAGAAATATCAGCTATACCCTCACTGCTCAGTGTATTTCCACCACTGGCATTGCTATTTATTGTAGTTGGATGGTTTAAGGGAAACAAGATAAACACCTTATCCCTTGTCTGTGCAATAGCAGCAATTGTATTCAGTATCGTATTTATCGTACAGTTGTACCAGGTATAAAAAAATTGTTAGAATTATCCCGGATAGTTATTTTTTATATCTTTACTTTATGAACCGCATATTAGAACTTGTTCGTAACAAATACTTCCTGTCTGTAGCTGCTTTTGTGGTATGGATGCTATTTTTTGATAAGAATGATATGATCTCCCAATATGAGTTCAGGGCTGAAGTGAACAAACTTCAGGAAGAAAAAGATTTCTATGTAAAAGAGATTTCCCAGGTTAAAAAAGACCTTAATGAGCTTAGCACCAATTTAAATACAGCTGAAAAGTTTGCCCGTGAAAAATACTTCATGAAAAAGGACAATGAGGATGTATTTGTCATCATTAAAGAAGCACCTAAAGATTAATACACAAATTTAGGCAATGCCAGCTTATAACGCACTACAATTATCCTTAATATAAATATAAACGAGATCACGGCAATGGTAGCGATATCATCTTTCAAGTGGAAATATTTTAAAGCGTAATAAAGGATTCCACCTAAAATACAGGCCGTAGCATAAACCTCTTTATGAAAGATTAAAGGAATGGTATTTAAAAGCGTATCCCTGATCACACCTCCAAAACATCCGGTAATTGTACCCAGGGCAACACAAATACCCGGGCTTAACCCGAACATCATCCCTTTTTGAATACCCAGCATGGTAAACAGGCCCAGCCCCAGTGAGTCGAAAAGAAAAAGTGTGACCTTAAATTTCTTAATATGTGTTTTAAAGAAGATGGTAGCGATGGAAGTCAGCAAAATCAGCAGACAATAGTTCACATCCCTCATCCAGGCTACCGGCGTATCCCCTATTAACAGATCCCGTACCGTTCCTCCGCCAATAGAGGTTACAAAAGCAATGATCAATACCCCAAAGGGGTCCAGTCTTCTTTGCATGGCCGCAAAAGTACCTGATATCGCAAATGAGATGGTTCCCAGCGTTTCAATTGTTTCCATGGTATTGATCTGCATATCCGGTCTGATTTAAATTTCGCCGTTTCTTTTCCGGAAAAACCATTCGAGGGCCAGTAAAGCCATGATGAATCCAAACAACCACTTAAAGTTAATCAATTCCTCGTATTTACGATCTTCATAACTCAAAGTCCTGATCTCCTGATTTTCTTTTATCTCATCAACCAGTCCCAACAATTGCTGGGGCATGTACATTTTACCACCTGTTTGGACCGAAATACTATTCAATAGCTGATGATTGGCCGTTGTTTGCTGGTATTCTGCAACCATGGTATTTACAAAAAATATACCCTGTGCCCTATACTTATGGGCACCAAATGCCGTTGTGGCCACATAGGTATAATTGCCTGGTGGTAAGGCCCCTGCGTCAAGCTGATAGGCCATCTCAGTTCTTGAAAACAAGAATTTATACTCCTTTCCCTGATCATTTTTAATGGATATACTAACGTCAGGTGCGTTTATGGCAATATAGCTGTCATTATAAAGTACAGCATTGAGCAATACGTTTTCATTCTCGTCAAAAGTGTTTTTTGAAGTATACACCTTAAACTTACGTTTATCGTCTTTCAGCGACAGGTATTGTACCGCTTTTGACAGAAGGCTGTTAAAAACAGGGGTTTCCGGCATGGACTCTCCTGCTTCAGAAAGTTTCCATTTCCATAAGCCCTCGCCGATTAAGAACCCCATTTTCCGCCCGTTTTCTGTCATAAAAAACAACTGGGGATAATCGGTACTGATCTTGCCGATGCGCTGGTTCAGGACAACGGCAGCATTACCCTGAACCACCGGCTTTCCAAAGGGAGCAAACAAGGGATCAAAAACCTCGATCCTTTTTCTCATGGTCTCATCCAGATCAAATGCAGTAAAACCAGGGTTAACGTGGCTATAAGTTTCCTGCATGGTATTGTTCCCTCCGGTAAAATTCACCTGTTTCTGAACCTGGTTAAAAGCATTTATATTGCTTTGGCCACCCAATATATACCATACTGCAGCTTTAGCAGCGGCAACTTTATTCATGAACAGATTGGCATCGTATGCCAGAGATGGCAGCTGGTACAGCACCAACAGACCATAATCATTAAGGTTCAGCGCATTCAGCTCTTCTGCCAGGGCAACTTTAACCTCAAAATTTCTGTTCAGGCCAATGGCCTGCTTCAATGCGGCAATGTCAGGATGAGCGCCGGCCGCCGCAATAAGCACTTTCATACGGGTATCAATGACTTCAACAAACAGGTTTTGTTCATTATTTTTTTCCGAAACCTCATGCTGTACCGGACGCAGCTGAACTGTATATTTCAACAGGCCTAATTTTGAAGCTTTAAGTCTGACAGGAATATTTTTCACAAAAGCATCTGAGGTAATGGACAAACGCTCTTCATATACCTTTTTACCGTTTTCCAATACAGCAATACTGCTTTCTTGCCCTTTTGCCTCAAAAGCCTGCACCTGAACTTCAATATTGAATTCGTTGTTCAGGTAAACCAGGTCGTTATGGTTAATATTGGCTATCAGCAAGTCTTTTTTAGGAATGGTATCTCCCAAAGCAATGGTATATACGGGCGCCTTTAGTTTATTCACCTCATAAAGTGGACTACCTCCACGGTTAAATATCCCATCTGAGGCAATAATTACAGCCCCCACGTTCCGGTTCAAATATTCATCATTCAGCCCTGCAATCAATCTGGCAGCATTACTCAATTTGCCCTTATTGGAGAAATCAAAACCATTTTTTATACTGTCACTAAAGTTATAGATTTTCACTTCATACTTTTCGCCAAGCTTTCGGGCCAGCAGCTGTATATCCTGTTCATACTTCGCTTTATTAAAGCCTGCGGGTATTATATTGCCTATCGACAATGAATTGTCCTGCCCAATAATGATCAATGGCTTCTCTGGTGTATAAGAGATACTTCTGATTAAGGGAAAAAACAAGAGAAAACCAATTGCAGTAAGGCTTACAACCCGCATTGCAGCCAGCGCATAACGCAACTTTGTGTTCAGATATGATGTTTTACCATACAATAACCAGGCAAATAATACACCTATCATCAGGGCTCCGGTTAAGGTCAGCAGACTGTATATCGTAAAGGAATCGCTCATATCTATTTGGATAAAGATGCTAAATTTTAAAATAAACTGCTAGGCATTTTATTTAAGTTTGTTTTTATAAACTACCATTAAATATGAAGCTATTGTTTAAACTCATTTTATTGCTGACCATGACTATCCCTGCATTTGCACAATCTGAATTTAAAACGGAGCAGTTAACATTTGACAGGGTAAAAGCTGCTTATGATGAAAAATGGGCAAATCTGCAAACGGAACTCAGTGCTGCAGGTATAACCAGGCCATTTAAACTATATATCGCCGCTTATAAAAATGAGGGCAAGCTTGAGCTATGGTTAAAAACAAACGGGCAGAAAGCCTATAAATTGTTCAAAATATACGACTTCTGTGCCCATTCAGGAACTTTGGGCCCAAAGGTAAAAGAGGGCGACCTGCAAACACCCGAGGGTTTTTATTACATCAATGTCTTTAACCCCAAAAGCAGCTTTCACCTTTCCCTGGGGGTAAATTATCCAAATAAGGTTGATGAACGAAGAAGTGGAAAGGAAAGGCCGGGTGGCGACATCTATATACATGGCAACTGTGTAACGGTAGGTTGCATCCCCTTAACAGATGATAAAATTAAAGAAGTTTATGTGCTGGCTGTTGAAGCAAAAAACGCCGGTCAGGACCCGATCCCGGTTCATATTTTTCCTTTTAAAATGACCAGTGTGAATTTGAATATCCAGCTGAAACAATATCCGGCCCAGCGGGCATTGTGGACAAACCTTGAGACCGGATATCGTTATTTTGAAAAGCACAACAACCTTCCTGTTGTGACGGAAAAGGAGGGTAAATACCTGTTTAAATAAAGTTTACAACATTCCGCCGCAAACAGACAATACCTGCCCGGTAATGTATGCACTCATATCCGAAGCAAGGAACACACAGGCGTTAGCTACATCCTCTGTTTCTCCAGCCCTTTTTAATGGAATACCTTCTTCCCAGCCCTGCACGACTTTCGGATCCAGTACATCTGTCATTTCTGTGCGGATAAAACCTGGGGCAATTACATTGGTACGGATATTACGCGAGCCTAGCTCTTTGGCCAGCGACTTCGAAAATCCGATAATACCGGCTTTTGACGCTGCATAATTAGCCTGGCCGGCATTCCCCTGTACACCAACAACAGAACTCATATTGATGATAGAGCCTTTGCGTGCCTTCATCATGACCTTAGACGCGGCCTTAGACACGTTAAATACCGATTTAAGGTTCACATTGATCACCTCATCCCAGTTCTCTTCGCTCATGCGCATCAATAAGCCATCTTTAGTGATCCCTGCATTGTTGACCACAATATCCAGTGCACCAAAATCAGCGACAATGTCCGCAATAAGTTTTTCGGCTTCATCAAATTTTGAAGCATCAGAACGGTAGCCTTTAACTTTAGTACCAAAGCTTTGCAGTTCCTGCTCTAAAGCCTGTCCTTTTTCAACTGACGACAAATAGGTAAAAGCCACATTGGCACCCTGTTCTGCAAATTTCTCGGCTATTTTGCGGCCAATTCCTTTAGATGCACCTGTTACAAGTGCTGTTTTTCCTTCTAATAACTTCATCTGTATTTTTATGTTTGGTTATATTTTAGCTGTTCGTATGGTTAAATTGCTGGTTCCTGCTGACTTAAACAGTGAAAGCTGCCCAGCCCCCAGATGATATCTGTTGAATCTATCCCTATGACCTTCCGGTCAGGAAATACATCCTGAATAATTTTCAATGCTTTTTCATCATTTACATCCCTGAAGGTAGGAACAATTACCGCAGCATTGGCAATGTAAAAGTTGGCATACGATGCAGGTAAACGGGTATCCTCATGGATTACAGGTGAGGGCATTGGCAGCTGGACAATGTTCAACGGCTTACCGTTCAGTAAGCGCATGGCCTTTAAAGCTTCCAGGTTTTCCTGGAGCAAAAGATAGTTTTCATCAAGGGGGTTACTTTCTACCACCGTTAAAACAGTATCTTCGTTTACAAACCGGGTAATGTCGTCTATATGGCCATCCGTATCGTCGCCTACAATTCCATCGCCCAGCCATAATACCTGCTCTGCACCATAAAATTCCAGCAGGTATTGTTCAATCTGTTCCCTGCTCAGCTCTGGGTTCCTGTTTTCATTCAGCAGGCATGCCGTAGTGGTCAGGATGGTACCTGCACCGTTAAATTCTACCGAGCCCCCCTCCATTACAATATCTGGTGTATATAAGGGCAGGTCAAAATGTTGGGCAATTTTAGTTGGTATTACATCATCCAGGTCATAAGGAGGGTATTTATTACCCCAGGCATTATAGCGCCAGTCTACCACCGCCTTTTCACGGCCATTTAATACAAAGGCCGGCCCATGATCCCTGCACCATGCATCATTACTCTCATTAAAATAGAATTCAATCTGTGTCAAATCTGCACCGGCTTCCTGCAGATGACGGGCAGCCTCTGCTTTCATGGCTTCATCTTTTACATTAATGCGCACTTTTTCAGCTGTCGCAACAATCTTTATAAACTGGCAGTAAGGTGCATAAATCGTTTCAATTTTACCCGGCCATGAAGCTTCCTTATGTGGCCAGCTTAACCACGTTGCTTCATGTTTTACCCATTCGGCCGGAAATGAATAGCCCTGCTTTTTAGGGGAAGCTGAAAAATTTATATCCTTCAATTTTTATTTTTTAGTAGTTCTAAAGTTTTTTCCAAAGCGCCTGTTGTTATCCAGATGTCCTGAACAGCAATATCCTGGTCAATATAATAAATACACTAGTCCTCATCAATGAACCTCTTGGTAATTGGCTGATATGAATCTATCCTTCTGTCTCTTAAAAAAGGCCAGTGCTTACGGAAAAAATCAGACTCCGTCAGGTCCAGCTCCACTACTTCAGTTTCTTCCTGATCGTGTGAACCTAAATAAAGTATTTTGCCCTGGGCATTTGCGGCAAAGCTCCCCCCCCAGAATTTCATGGCGCCATTTTGTTCAAAACCCACCCGGTTTACACTAACAACAGGTACTCCGTTTGCAACTGCATGTGAGCGCTGAATGGTTTGCCAGGCATTGTACTGGTCTTTATTGGTTTCCTCATCCTGATCTGTAGCCCATCCGATAGCAGTTGGATAAAACATGATCTCTGCACCCATCAACGCAGTAATACGCGATGCCTCAGGATACCACTGGTCCCAGCAGATCAGGATCCCTATTTTAGCAAATTTTGTCTGAAAAACCTTATAGCCCAGATCTCCGGGTGTAAAGTAGAATTTCTCATAAAAGGCGGGATCGTCAGGGATGTGCATTTTACGATATTTACCCAGGTAAGCCCCGTCGGCATCCAGCACAGCTGTGGTATTGTGGTATAACCCTGCCGTACGTTTTTCAAATAACGACGCTATGATCACTACCCCCAATTCCTTTGCTACAACCTGTAAGCTATCTGTTGAAGGGCCTGGAATTGCTTCTGCTAAATCAAAGTTTGCATAATCTTCAACATCACAAAAGTACAATGAAGTAAAAAGTTCCTGCAAGCACACAATCTGTGCGCCTTTTGCTGCAGCTTCCCTGATTTTTACAATCGCTTTATCTAAATTTTCCTGTTTATTACCGGTACAGCTCATCTGTACCATTCCAACCTTTACTTTAGCCATGCTTTATCAACAAATAATTTGATGCAAAGTTAGCCAAAAAAATCAAAAATGAGGCCCTGTTATCAAGAATGCAAGCTGTAGCGTATCAGGAAGCAATACCTTCCCGGTATTCCTGTTGCAATTCGAACAAGCATTTTGCACACAAACAGCCATCATAAAGCTCACTGATGTATTGTACCTCATTCAGGTTCAGCTGAACCACGCTGCACTGGCATTTGGTATAAGAGTTTGCCTTGCATTCTATAGGAGTATTGCAACGTTCGCAAGGTATGATCTCGTGTTTTGCCATCGGTACAAAGATACAGGAAGTATCTGATATACTTTTTCATGGACAGGTAATAAAAAAGGAGTAAGAATGAATCCTTACTCCTTCGCGATATATTCAATATGAACGATTAACCTGAACAGCTGATACAGCCTTCTTCCATTGAACAAACCGGACCTTCAACGATCTCTTCGGCACTTTGTTCAATATGTTCCGGAATTACCGGTTCCATGTTCTTGCCTGCCTGGTTCTCTACAGTAAACTTAACTGCTTGCGAAGCCGCCTGCGTACGCAGGTAATACATGCCTGTTTTCAGCCCTTTCTTCCAAGCGTAAAAATGCATTGAAGTTAGTTTTGATGTATTTGGAGCATTGATAAACAAGTTTAGCGATTGCGACTGGCAGATATATGCACCCCTGTCGGCCGCCATATCAATAATGCTGCGCATTTTGATCTCCCAAACTGTTTTGTATAACTCTTTAATGTAGTCAGGAATCTCGGCAATGTCCTGAATAGAGCCGTTGGCTAAAATGATCCTGTCTTTCATGGCCGGGGTCCATAAGCCTAAAGCTACCAGGTCTTTCAGCAGGTGCTTGTTTACCACAATAAACTCTCCGCTCAATACCCTTCTGGTATAAATGTTAGAAGTATATGGTTCAAAGCACTCGTTGTTACCTAAAATCTGCGAAGTAGAAGCTGTAGGCATTGGTGCAACCAGTAAAGAGTTGTATACCCCGTCTTTTACTACCTTTTCACGTAAAGTTTCCCAATCCCATCTGCCGCTGTCAGGCTGTACCTTCCAAAGGTCAAACTGGAACTTACCCTGCGATAAAGGAGAACCTTTAAAGGTTTCATAAGGGCCATTTTTAACGGCAAGATCATGAGAAGCAGTCATGGCAGCAAAATAGATCGTTTCAAAGATCTCTTTATTTAAGATGCGGGCCCCTTCACTTTCAAAAGGCAAACGCATTAAGATAAATGCATCGGCCAATCCCTGCACACCTAAACCAACTGGTCTGTGGCGCATGTTGGAGTTTCTGGCTTCTTCTACCGGATAATAATTGTAATCGATGATCTTGTTCAGGTTTACAGTAGCCTGATACGTTACATCGTATAATTTCTGATGGTCAAACTCACCGTTGATCACGAATCTTGGCAAGGCCAGTGAAGCCAGGTTGCAAACCGCAACTTCATCTTTAGAGGTGTATTCTATAATTTCGGTACAAAGGTTGGAGCTTTTAATGGTGCCCAGGTTTTGCTGGTTAGATTTACTATTAGCAGCATCTTTATACAACAAATATGGTGTACCGGTTTCAATTTGTGAATCCAGGATGGCGAACCATAACTCCTGTGCCTTAATGGTTTTACGGGCACGTCCTTCCTGTTCATAACGTTCGTACAAGGCATCAAACTCTTCTCCAAAACAATCGGCCAGGCCTGGTGCTTCATGCGGACAGAACAAGCTCCAGTCGCCATTCTCTTCTACACGTCTCATAAACAAATCGCATACCCAAAGGGCATAGAACAGGTCGCGCGCACGCAGTTCTTCTTTACCATGGTTTTTACGCAGGTCTAAAAAGCTGAGTACATCAGCATGCCAAGGCTCTAAATAAATGGCAAAGGCGCCTTTACGCTTACCACCACCCTGATCTACATAACGTGCAGTATCATTAAATACTTTCAGCATGGGTACAATACCATTGCTGGTTCCGTTGGTGCCACCAATATAAGAACCTGTAGCTCTGATGTTGTGGATGCTCAGGCCAATACCACCGGCACTCTGAGAAATTTTAGCTGTTTGTTTTAACGTATCATAAATACCTTCAATGCTATCGTCCTGCATGGTTAGCAAAAAGCAGGATGACATTTGAGGTTTAGGTGTAGCTGCATTAAACAAGGTTGGGGTAGCGTGGGTAAACCAACGCTCACTCATTAGGTTATACGTTTCGATGGCACTATCAATATCTCCTTTATGAATACCAACAGCAACACGCATAAATAAATGCTGAGGGCGCTCAACGATCTGTCCGTCAACTTTCAGTAAATAGGATTTTTCTAAAGTTTTGAAGCCAAAGTAATCAAAACCAAAATCCCGGTCATAGATAATGGTGCTATCTAAAATATCCGCATTTTTCTCAATCACCTCCCATACATCATCTGCAATTAAAGATGCCGGTTTTTCTGTCTTGGAATCTACGTAATTATATAACATCTCCATTGTTTTGGAGAAAGACTTTGTGGTATTTTTATGCAGGTTAGATACCGCTATGCGGGAGGCCAGCAAAGCATAATCAGGGTGCTTTGTAGTTAAAGAAGCTGCTGTTTCTGCGGCAAGATTATCCAGTTCCGAGGTAGTAACCCCATCATACAAACCCTCGATCACCTTCTTGGCAACATCGATCGGATCTACAAGTTCGGCATTAAAACCATAACATAACTTCTCTATACGAGCTGTTATTTTGTCAAATCTTACCGCTTCCTTGCGGCCATCTCTTTTTATTACAAACATATTTTCAGGTATTTATGGTGCATATTGGATTTCAGAGCGAAAAAAACCAGCATCGGCACCGAATTAATTATTATCTATTTTCTTATTGTCTAACCCCAATAAGTACTAAAAGTCATCATCTAAAGAAAAAGCTGCTGCTTTATCTTCTGTTGAAGTCAACACTCCGCTTTTCTGGTAATCACCAACCCTTTTTTCAAAGAAGTTAGTTTTGCCCTGTAAAGAGATCATTTCCATAAAATCAAACGGGTTGGTGGCATTATATATTTTGCTATAGCCCAATTCCTGCAACCATCTATCGGCCACAAACTCAATGTACTGCGACATTAACTTTGCATTCATACCAATCAGTGCAACCGGCAATGCATCGGTAACAAATTCTTTTTCTATCTCAACCGCATCACGGATAATACCATGTACCTGCTCCTGGCTTAATTTATTTTTCAGCATGCCATATAATAAACAGGCAAATTCGCAGTGCGAACCTTCGTCTCTCGAGATCAGTTCATTACTGAAAGTTAATCCCGGCATTAAACCACGTTTCTTTAACCAGAAGATAGAACAAAAACTACCGCTAAAGAAAATTCCTTCTACCGCAGCAAAAGCTACCAAACGTTCTGCAAAAGAGCCATTATCAATCCAGCGCAGGGCCCACTCTGCTTTTCTCTTTACACATGGAACGGTTTCAATGGCATGGAACAGCCTGTCCTTTTCATCAGGATCTTTAATATATGTGTCAATAAGCAAGGCATAAGTTTCAGAATGGATATTTTCCATCATGATCTGGAAGCCATAAAAGCAACGTGCTTCCGGCAATTGCACCTCACTCATAAAGTTTACGGCAAGGTTCTCATTTACGATACCGTCACTGGCCGAAAAGAATGCCAGAATATGGGAAATAAAATGTCTTTCCCCATCATTCAGGTTATCCCAGTGTTTCTGATCATCTGAAAGATCAATTTCTTCGGCAGTCCAGAAACTGGCCTCACTCTTCTTATACATTTCCCAGATTTCAGGATATTTAATCGGCAAAAGAACAAACCTGTCTTTGTTTTCTTTTAATAATACTTCTTCTTCTTGCATAAGCATCTATTTAATAGGGTAAATGTATATTTTGATTCTTAAAGCCCTCCATAAATCCAGTAGCCAGACTATCCGTACCCAGTTTATAAAGTTTAAAAAGACACGAAATTCTCCGGCAACCTTAAACAACTAAATATTAAAACTTTAACTAAAAATCTATGTGTGATTTATTAAAGAACTTTATGTAAACAAATATAAAGTACCGACCCCTGATAAGAGAACAATAGTTGTTAACAAGCGGGCATTTTTATCAACACTAAAAGGAGAAATTGACACAGTAATTACGCCTGAAATTTGGTATTTATTTCTTTTAAGAAATGAGGATCCTTAAAAGAATGTGTTAATAAATTCAAGAAACTGACTAATACAACATTAAAGTTAAATAGCTTAGTCTTCGTCGGGCAAATAACTGATTTCAACTTTTGCCACCCCTTTTCCGTAAATACCAAGTTCTTTTGCCGCAGCTTCAGAAAGATCTATTTTGAATTTCCGAGAATGCGGGCCCCGATCATTTACTTCAACGTCTACCGATTCGCCGTTTTCAGGATTGGTAACCGTTACTATAGTCCCAAAAGGCAAAGTCATGTGTGCAGCCGTCATTTTGCTTCTGCGGTACCTTGCTCCGCTTGTTGTTTTGCGGCCCTCAAATTTCCTTGCGTAATAGGTTGCGTAAACTGTTTTTGAGATTAATTTAGAAGAGCGATTGGATGTGGTGGCTGCTGAGATGTCAGATACCGGCACTGCGCCTGATCCGTCTGAAAAATCCTGGGTAAAACCCATAAAAGAAATTAGCATACCACATAACAATAAACAATACTTCATATTTACTATAGTTGGTGAACGGACAAACATAAGTAAACTAAATCCTTAAAAACAAAAAATGCCCGATAAGTTATCACCGGGCATACAACGATATTCCTTAAAAGGAATATTATTTCTTATCAGGCACAAAATTCATAGAGATGGAGTTTACACAGTTGCGGGTGTTCTTAGCGGTAAAGCCTTCTCCTAAAAAAACATGACCCAAATGTGCCTTACAATTTGCACATACAATTTCAGTTCGCATTCCATCAGCATCAGGAATTCTTTCTACAGCACCTTTAATCTCATCGTCAAAACTGGGCCATCCGCAATGCGATTCAAATTTAGATTCCGAACGGTACAGCGGCGCATTACAGCGCTTACAAACATAAGTCCCTTTCTCCTTATTGTTCAACAACTTCCCTGTGCCCGGGTATTCTGTACCCTTACGTACAATCACATCTTCTTCTTCCTTAGTTAATTTATTCCATTCCATAGTATTGGTTGCTTTTTTTATATCCTCTTTTTTAGGCTGCTGGCCACAGGCGGCCAGGTTTAACAACACCAACAGCCCTGCAAGCACAAATGTTTTATCAATCCAGGTTTTCATCCTCGTAGTTTTTATACAATATACGCTCAAAATATGGCTTTGGTTTGTCGAAGCTCAAAAATCAGCATCATTACATTGTAATAAAGCAGTAAAACATATTACATTTGGTTTTTAATTTTTCACAATGTCTATACCCAAAGTTGTTTATCAAACCTTCAAAAATACCAAACTACCCTTTATTAACAGGCTTGCCATTAAATGGTTAAAGTTAAGAAATAAAGACTACAGCTATGAGTTTTATGACGATACACGGATCAGGACATTTATTTTAACAGCGTACGGACAGGATGTACTTGACGTATACGACAAACTCAATATTGGCGCAGCCAAGGCCGATTTTTTCAGGTATGCCATTCTTTATAAAAAAGGTGGAGTTTACCTGGACATTGACGCGTATGTGCTGGGCAAACTGGACAATATCATTAAACCCGGTGATGTTGCCGTTATTTCAAGAGAAAAGTTCCCCAATATCTTTGTACAATGGGCACTGATTTACGAACCTGGACACCCCTTTTTAAAAAGGACACTCGATATTGTGATCCAGAACATCCAGCAGAATGCTTATCCCAATAGTGTACACTGGATGACAGGTCCCACAGCTTATTCTAAAGCTATACTGGAATGCATAACAGAGGATCCGGAAATAAAATACCGCATTTTTGGACAGGATTATCAGAAAGCCATTAAGCCCCGCCTCCCTTTTAGTAAACTACTTTATAAGGGATCACAACATTGGAAAAAAATGGAACAGGTCACTATGGTACTAAAAGCAAAAAGCTCCGATGAATAAATCACCAGAGCCTTTACATTATACAAGAAGATCTTTATTATTTCTTTAAAAGGGCCGCCATAGCTGCACCTATTTCTGCAGGACTTTCTACAACATGGATACCACATTCGGCCATAATTTTCATTTTAGCTGCAGCAGTATCCTCAGCACCGCCAACAATAGCACCAGCATGACCCATTCTACGCCCTGCAGGGGCAGTTTGTCCGGCAATAAAGCCAACTACAGGTTTTGTACCGTTTGCTTTGATCCAGCGAGCAGCCTCAGCTTCCATGCCACCACCAATTTCGCCGATCATGATGATCCCTTCCGTTTCCGGATCGTTCATCAATAGCTCAACTGCTTCTTTGGTAGTTGTACCAATAATCGGATCGCCACCAATACCAATTGCAGTGGTAATACCCAACCCGGCTTTTACTACCTGATCTACTGCTTCATAAGTTAAAGTACCTGATTTAGACACTACACCTACTGTACCTTTTTTAAAGATAAAACCTGGCATGATACCAATTTTAGCTTCATCAGCAGTAATTACACCAGGACAGTTAGGACCAATTAAACGGCAGTCCCTGTCAGAAATATATTCTTTAACCTGAATCATATCCTTTGTAGGAATACCTTCAGTAATACAAACAATAACTTTAATTCCCGCTTCTGCAGCTTCCATAATGGCATCTGCAGCAAAAGCTGGGGGAACAAATATGATAGATACATTTGCGCCGGCTTTATCAACCGCATCCTTTACCGTATTAAATACCGGCTTATCTAAATGAGTTTGTCCGCCTTTGCCCGGTGTTACTCCACCAACAACATTCGTACCGTACTCAATCATTTGCGAAGCATGATAAGTACCCTCATTTCCAGTAAAACCCTGAACAATAACTTTTGAATCTTTATTTACTAAAACACTCATGTATCTCTATTTTTTTGTGCAAAGCTAAGGTAATTGAAATGCAATGTCAAATGCAATCCCAATTTTATTACATTTATTGGGCAATTGCTTTTTCAGTCTGTTTTTATGCACACATTTAGCCACATTAATTCCTAAACTTAACTAAATACTCATTTCTTTGTAAACACAATTACAGCCATACATGAAGCCATTAAAAATCTATTTTAAAATACTGAAAGTGGGAAACGGAAAATTCCTGAAAACCAAAGATGAGGTGAACAACCTGATTGTAGATGTGATTAACCGCAACCCCAGCAAACCAGCAAACCGGCTCCGTGAAATCGCACTCGAAGAATTCCACAGCAATAACGCACAACCAGTACTACAAACCAGCAGCCGCTTCTTTATCAGCAAAGTAACAGACATAGAAGTAATTGTGACTTTTTTACCGGAAGAAAAAGCCGTCCAGGAGCAGTTCTATACCCAATGGCGCTATGTCCAGATTTCAGCACCTTACCGTCTGGTACAATACCTTGATGAAAACAAAGTGGTGGTGTATAGTGAAAAGACAAGAGTGCTGCACACCATTAAACTTGAAAAAGACATCACTGTAGTGGTGGTGGAAGATTAAAACTGGATGTCGCTAAACCACTTTTTGTATATGGTATGATAGGTGCCGTTTTCTTTCAGCAACCTTAAGACTTCATTGAACTGAGCTTTAAGCTGTACATCACCTTTTTTCATCGCTATTGCATAAGATGAATCCGTTTTGGGCAGGAACATGCCGATCTTTAACTTTTTATTCTTCTGGAGAAAGCCTCCGGCAATTGGCGAATCATCAACCAGCAGATCAATTTTACCTGAAGCCAGCTTTCGGTACAATTCTTTATTGGTTACAGCATAAACAATATTATTGGCTGGAAACTGCTCTCTCACATATTTTTCAGCTTCAGTAGCCTCCCTTACACCAATGGTCTTGTTTTTAAAGTGATGTAAACTGTTCAAAGTATCCTCCTGCCCCACTACAGCACATAACCTGAAGTGCAGATAGGGATTGCTGAATTCAAGGATATGCTGACGCGAAGCCGTAACGGTTACAGCAGAGCAGATGATATCCAATTCGCCCTTAAATAGTTTTTCGAGTATGGTAGACCACAGTGAAACTTCGTACTCAATGGCCAGTCCGAGATGTTTGGTAATGGCCCCGAGCAGATCAACCTCAAATCCTTGAAAATTTTCTGCATTATAATCGGAATGCATTGGAAATGGTGCTGCCGAATCCAATCCGACCTTTAGTACTTTTTTGTTGACCATACAATAAGGGTTAGCATCGCAAAGTTATCCTTTTTTCCTTATAAAAACAGCGATCGATCAAAGACGGAAGCAAAAAAACTATATGATTTCAAAAAATCAAAGCACAAATAAAAATATCAGTCAAAATTTACTTAAAAAACGCTCACAAAACACCAATACATTAACAAAACCAGAAAAATACCTGCAAAAAATATAAATCACAGCCCTAAGGTTTCATTTTTAAGCCAGAAATATCCGAAACTACCTCTTCTTCTTTATCTTGTTTCCCTTTTTTATTTTTTTTCTTTTTACGGTCAACACCACTCAGCCTTTCTTCCAAAACCTTTTCAAATTCAGGCAACTGATCGCCTTTAAGAATAGTACGGATATTATCGTTTGTTTCGTTCTGAAGTTTATAAAATTTAGTTACATCATCTTCTTTCGAAGTTCCGGCCTGCTGCCTTTTGATCAGATCGAGTTGCTGTTTCGACATGTCATAAACATAAGTATAGATTACGCTTTTCTGAGTCGGACTTAGTTTCAACCTCTTTTCCAGCTCATCGACATTTTTTGCTGTCATTTCCTGAGCTGTAGGCATTTTATTTTGCTGGCCCATTGCAAGCGTATTCATGCCCAATAGCACTAACGCAATTAAAATATATTTCTTCATGATGATATGCACTCTACCCCCGCAATTTAAAAAATTATCCCCTTATCACGAAAGAAATATCTGTTTCAAAATAATTATCTTTATTGGTTGGGATTAAAATGCATCTTAGATTCCAAACTGAATTATATTTGCGCTCTTTTAATGAGCACAATTTAGGAGAGATAAAACATCATGTTAAGAGAAGAGCGACAAAACTACATATTAAATCAGATCAGCATTTACAGCAAGGTTCATACATCCGACCTTTGTGCAGCGCTTGATGTTTCGTTAGACACAGTGAGACGGGACCTTAGCGATCTGGAAAATGAAGGTAAACTGGTTAAAGTGCACGGAGGTGCAATCTCAAAATCCTTTCATTATCCTTTTCAGCAACCAGCGGTATATGCAAAAGAAAAAAAGAAAGAAATTGCCAGAAAGGCTTTAGAGCTGATCGAGGACGGGATGACCATTCTTGCCGGAGGGGGAACGGTAATGCTTGAACTGGCAAAAATGATCCCTGAAGATTTAAAAGGTACCTTTTTTACGGTTAGCCCCCTGGTTGCACTGGAAGTTACCCAAAGATCAACAGTTAATGTGATCCTGCTGGCGGGCAAACTTTCCAGAAACTCTTACATCTGCATGGGCTCTACTGTAATCAGGCAGTTATCAGAGATCAGGGCAGACCTCTGCTTTTTGGGTACCAATGGAATTTCTATAGAGGAGGGGGTAACAGATATGGACTGGGAAGTGGTACAGGTGAAGCAACAAATGATCCGTTCGGCCAGAAAGACGGCCATTTTAACCATTGCAGAAAAAATCGGCTCTGTACAAAATTTAACGGTCTGCAACTTAAATGCAGTTGATTACCTTATTACAGAGCTTCCAGCAGCCGATCCAAAACTGGAAAAATACCGGCAGCTCTTCAAAGTCAAATAACAAAAAGGGGTTGCTATACCCCTGTAATTCTTTCTTTGTATACCCTTAAAGCCTCTTCCAGACGGTCCTTTGCAGTTTCATCGCCCGGAACATTGTGCGAAGGATGGATATATAGCTTTACTCCTCTCTCTGCCAGTATCTCGGCAACAGTGGTCACCGTCATCCATACACAGGTAATAAAGGCCATTGTAGAAACAGGCCCTACTTTATCCTGGTGGTTTTTAAGCGATACAGAAGCATCGCCGATGGGTGCACAGGAATCGACTACCAGATCGGCTATATCAAATATGTTTTTTCCGCTTGAATGGCGGGTCTGTTTTCCCTTAGCTTCTGCAGCAGAACCAAAAACGATTACCTTCATCCCCTTTTTCTTCGCTTCCAGGGCCACATCTATGTTCACATTATTTATCCCCGAATGCGAAAACAACCACATCGTATCGCGGGTATCAAAGTTATAGCCCTTCATGATCTCAATGCCATAACCTTCTACCCTTTCTAAAAAAACAAACTGGTGCACCCCCATCTCTCCGGTAATTCTGGTAAAAAAGGTAAGCGGCAATTCGATCATGGGGTGAAAGCCTACAAAACCTCCTATCCTGGGATACATCTCTTCTATGGGTATGGTCGCATGCCCACATCCAAAAGTATGAACCCAACGGCCGGCTTCAATGGAATCGGCCATGATCTCTGCTGCTTTGCGGATATTGTCCATTTGTGTTTCTTCAATTTGGGTCATAATTGCACGTGCATTATTGAGCCATTCTTTTGCTAGCATAATATTTATTTTTAAATTTTAAGATGTTTTACTTTTGTGGCGCCCCAATACCAGCATTCCCAATGTGGTCATCAGCACCAGTTCTGCAAGAGCTACATAAATCAGGTAATGAATTCCATAAGCATTGGCAGCTATGCCCATAAGGTAATTGACAAGCATATTTCCAAATAAAGCCATAACCAGTACCAGGCTAAAAGCCGTTGCCGAAAGGTCGGCATAACGCGTAGCCACAATACCCAGCATTACCGGAAAACCTGCTGCCAGTCCGCCGCCAACAAGCACGAGACCTGTAACAGCCCTAAGGTAAACTGAGGTATTCAATAAGGTAATTCCGGCCAGCAGCAACACAAAGGAAATAGCAAGTATTGCTTTTACACTCAGATTTCTGAGTACGCTGCCCATGAGCAGGCGCATAACCGTCATACCCACCACAAATAAAGAAAGGGCATACAGGGCCATGCTTTGGGAAGCCCCAACTTGTTTAATCAGGTAAGCAGTGGTCCAGTTGTTAACAATGGCTTCAAAACTGCACTGACAAAACAGAAAAAGTGCAACAATGATCAGCACACGGTCCTTTAATAAGGACAGGCTACGCCTGATGGGGAAACCATTGATATGTTTAGGTAGCGGAAAGGTAATAAAGGCAAAAACTGCCGCTGCCAGAAAAGCAAGGAAACCAACACTTGCTACAATGTGCCGGGTAGAAACTGTATTTTCCAGAAAACCCAGGATAAAAGGCATGCCCAGGGCACCAATTCCAAAAAACACACCAATCAGACTAAGGTTAGCACCTTTATCTTTTGTACTGATATCTGCAACTACTGCATTGGTAGCCCCATTAATTGCTCCACCACCTAAACCAAACAGGAAAATACAGACTTTGAGCAATAAAAAGGAAGCGGAAAATGCAATCCCTTCAAAACCTATGCCGATCAGCAAAGCCGAAAAAGCCAGTAAATACTTATAGCCGTACTTATCACAAAAAGGGCCAAACAACAGGGAACCGGTGAGCACACCAAAAGGAAGGATAGAAAACAGGGTGCCTGAAGCAATCTGGTCGAGGTTAAACCTGCTGGTCAGCATGGGGGCAACCGAACCGAGCGTGATAAGTGTAATGCCAAACAACAGCATACCAAAACAGGCGGAGAGAAAGACGGTCTTTTTATTGAACATTGTTTTTGGCGTTAAATTCCCTGAAAGTTTTTAAGGCAGCATAACCTGCACAGTATATACCTGCATCTGCTCCTAATGCCGACCCTTCCAAGACAAACAAACCGGCACTTATAGGCTGGCCCCATCTTTTTGCCTCTTCATAAATAGCGGGTATAAAAGCGCTTGCCGGGCCAAATACCCCGCCGCCTATAATGATCTTTTCCGGATTGAACAGACTGACCAGATTGGCTACTGCCATTCCCCAGTATTCAATACAACGTTTAAAAACCTGGATTGCGATTTCGTCTTCTGCCATAAAAGCGGCAAATACCTTTTGTGTAGTAAGTTCGCCAGGATCCTTCATGCGTAAGCCTCCTTTATACGCTGGCTTTGTATGAAGCAGCTCCCTTGTCAGCCTTACAATACCTTCTCCGGAAGTATAATATTCAAAATGCCCGTGGTTTTTATATTTTTCATGATAAGGAGGTCTTAAAGCCAGCCAGCCTATGGCACCGGCAATGTCATTTGCACCACGCAAAATTTGGCCGCCTGCAATTATTCCTGCGCCTATCCCGGTGCCTACCGACAAATAAATAGCATCCTTGCAGCCTTTTGCAGCCCCCTGCCATACCTCTCCTAAAATATAGCAGCTCCTGTCGCTCTCAATAGTTACAGGAATCTGTCCGCTAACGGTCTCGATTTCCTGTAAAAGCGGATAAGCTTCCCATCCGGAGATGTTCGGTGCCCAAACCGTGCTGTTTTTAACATTACTGATACCTGGAATGGAAACCGCAATAGCTGCAATTTCATCAGCCTGCCGGCCGGCAAGAGCAATCTGGTCAGCAACCAGATCTACAATCAGCTTTCCAACCTGTTTACCTTGTCTCCCACTTAAAAGTACAGTATCCTTACTGGTCACATCGCCATCTGCTGTAAATGTAGCCAGGGCTAATTTTGTTCCTCCAAGATCAATTGCTAATAATCTCATAATGCTGCTGCTTACCTTATAAATATAAATACATTATTTTATAAAGCAGCATAAAACAGCAAATATTTATTTGATAGCCGCACAAAACAGCAAAGAGACAATGCAGAGCAAACATAAGCCTCAAAAACAATAACATTTTATAAATAATATTAACTTAGCTTAAAGTTTGCGTTAAGTATATGTTAAAAAAAGAGCGTCATACCCAAATCATTAAACAGATAAATTTACACAACAAGGTGTTGTCTTCTCATCTTAGCGTGGAGCTTAAAGTATCTGAAGACACGATCCGTCGAGATCTGTCTGAACTGGCAGCTCAGGGACAGGTCATCAAAACCCATGGCGGGGCATTGTCAATTTCCTACCATTTCCCCAAACAGGAAGCCCGGGTCTATGCCAGGGAAGCCAAGCAGGAAATTGCAAAAAAAGCGGTTTCATTACTCAGGAATGGCATCATCGTACTCACAGAAGGAGGCACGACAATGATGGAAATGGTAAAGCTCATTCCCAAGACGCTTGAAGCCACCTTCTTCACCATTAGTCCCTCTATCTCTCTGGAGCTTGCTGAATACCCTTTACTGACTGTAGTGCTGATTGGCGGACAGCTGGACATGTCGGCACAGATCTGCATCGGTGAAAAACCGGTCACTGAGCTCAATGACATCAATGTTGACCTCTGCTTTCTGGGAGCAAATGCGATTGATGCAAATGAAGGTCTAACCGAGGTAGACTGGCGGGTTGCCCAGGTAAAAAAAGCAATGATCAAATCTGCTGCCAAACTGGTAGTGCTGACCATTTCCGAGAAGCTGAATTCCACACATAAAATGCGGGTATGCGACAGCAAAAAAATCCATCACCTGATTACAGAATTAGATCCTGAAGATGAGCAGCTGGAAGGATACCGTAACAACATCATCATGTTATAGTTACTCTTTTTTGATGCTGTAACGAAGCGATACCAGGCCGGTTTCATAAGTTTTGCTTTCCAGCAGTGTTAATTGCGTACGGGTATCCTGCGTACGGAATAAGGGTTTACCGCTACCAAGCAGTATAGGATGCACCGACATCCATAACTCATCTACCAATCCTTCTTTCATTAAGGCATCGGTAAGCGAGGCACCACCAAATAACCATATATCTTTCCCTGGTTGCGCCTTAATCCTTCCTGCTTCGGCAATACTATCCCCAGCTATAAGCTCAGCACCTTCTTTTACCGATTTCAGCGTATTGGAAAATACATACTCTACCATTGCCGGCATACCCGGCACCAACTCCCCATTGTTGCTATCCGCATATTGCTGAGCCATTTCGTAGCTTTTACGGCCAATAAAGATAGCATCTATACGGGTAAAAAACGCTTTCAAACCATAGTCCTGGTCTGTAAAACACCAGTCAAATTCTCCGTTAGGCCCTTCAATATAGCCATCCAATGTTACAGCTAATCCTAATATTATTTTACGCATATCGTTAATGTTTTGAACATCAAAATTGCATAGTTTTAATGATCAAAAATTGTACAAAACGGACATTAGTACAGTATGTACTGCGAATTCGCCACCTCAGCCGGTGTATGGCCAGTGTAAGTTCTATAATCGCGGTTAAAATGTGCCTGGTCGTAATATCCACTTTCGTAAGCAACTTCAGTAAGTGAGTGCTCAGGATATTTTTTCAAATGATCCAATGACCGGATAAACCTGCATACACGCAAATATTCTTTCGGCGATAAGCCTACACAATGCTGAAACTTTCGTGAAAGATGCCGTTGGCTGAGGCCTGTATCATTCGCGAGCATGCTAACAGACATTAGTCCACCCGAAAGCTGTGCCCGGCTCAGGCAATAGGCCACATGCACATCGTGTTTGTCCAGAACTAACTGTTGCAACAAACATTTTTGCACTATCTCTACACGTTCATCATCATTAAGGCTGCCTGCCAGCCTGTCCTCTATTTCTGTAGCCATTTCATGCCATATATCGGATAAGGCCAGGGTAGTATCAGTTAACAGATTCATCGGAACCTGAAAGAAGCTGCATGCCATTCCCGGATAAAAACATATCGCAAGGCAACCAGCTCCCTTACGCATCTGCACGTCTGTATGACGGCTCATGCGAAAGGTAATGATGCTCCGCTTATGCAATTTGTTGTCAATAATTGCTACCGGTGAACTCGTATAATTCACAAAAAGTTCAACACAGGTATCGGGCAACACCCGAATATGCTGTGTATCTGCCTCTTCGTCACATTCCATAGCACATATCAGCTTTATATAGGGCTGCAGAGCGGGAACAATATCATATAATTGTATACGCATAGCTACATCTTTGCAACAAAGCTAAGTATAATGATAAAATGAAAGAAATTTAAAGGTTTTGTCTGGCCCAGGCAATCATCAGCTCATTTTTGTCCGACCGCCATGCTTTCTTATAAAGGTCTTTTACAATATCCAGCCATTTTATTTTCCTGTGTTCTGCATCGCCCACATCTGCCGTTCCGCCATTGGCGAGATACATTTCCCTGGTGGTACTGATGATGCGGCCGTACCTTCCGGTCTGCGCCTTTAAATCTTTGTTTTCAATCCTTAAATAAAAATCCAGCTGCGCGGGGGTACAGGTTTTATCTCTCGGGAACATGGTACTATCGGCCACATAAACCGTTACCCCATCTTTAAAAATATATGGCTCCTGAAAATTACGGGTATACTGGTCTTCATAAACCACCCCCTTTACCGGAAATTGGGCACCCGATTGTCCACGTATGGTTTCAAATACCTTATTGATGTATTTTGCTTCCACACTTTTCTTAACTTCCCAGCAGGTGGTCATGATCCAGGTGGCCAGCTTTTCTGCCGAAGGATTCAGCAGATATACCTTACCTGTTTTGGGCTGCCCCGTATACAGGTCTTTCCCTGTTTTATAGGCATACAGTTTTACAGGTAAACCTTCCCAGCCTGGCAAGGTATCCGTTTCAGCAATAAGGGTCTGGGCCATATAAGCATGGTCCAACAGGTTTTTACATTTTGCAACCAATGCGGGAAGGCTGTCTTTTAAGTAAGCTGCCGGAATACCGGCGGGTTCTTGTTTCAGCAATTCGTCAATCCGCACAAACTGGTAGCCCTTGCTTTTTAAAGCAGGGATCAGCCGGGGCAATCTGGAATAAAATTTATCCTTCCTTCTGGGGTCTGTTCCTATGTGTACCAATAAAATAAAACCATTTAACCCGTTCTTGTCTTTCTGTTCGTAATTGAGAATAGATTGCTGCACCGTTTCACTGTTGATATATTTAGCCCCCATTTCCGGATAGGTATAATCGGCATTGGAACGGGTACCTGGTGTAAAATTAACCAGATGAAGGTCCAAGCCCCTGGTCCAGGAAGCAATGGTATCGTTATACCACTCATAAGGTGGTAAAAAATAAGGGGCCTGATTTTTCTCAATCCCAAACTTCTTCAATTCCAGATATCCGGCTGCAATATCCTTTTCAAATTGTGCCTTTGTGACCAGCAGGCTGTCCCTTTTGCCCCAGTCGCAATACAGCAGGTGCCTGTCCGAATGTGAGCCCAGGTAATTCCCATCCTGTTTCAGTTGTGCAATCACCTTTTTAAAATCTTTGTTGCGGTAAAAATTACCTGTCAAAAAGAAAGAGCCATGTACCTGTTCCTGTTTTAAAGCATTTGCAATAAATGCAGCCCCATCACCAAACTCATCACCTGTAAATACCAGGGCCAGTTTTTTTGAACTCGTATCTCCTCTGATGATGGCACCATGAGATTCGGGAAAGGTAATGCTGTGTCTGGCTTCACTGGCTTTGCCGGCCAGCAGGTATACCAGCGAAGCGGTGCCATCCATGGTAGGCTCATTGGTACTGTAATCGCCTTTGTCGTCGTGGTAAACCACCAGGTCTGACTGAAATTCGGCGTAGGCATCAGGCTTGCTCAATGTCAGTCCGCGCAGGTGCTTAAAAATACTCCCGTATACCGGGCCATCTACCAGTCCCCCGTCCAGGGGATAATGATACAGATAGGATAAGGAAGAATGCGGATCTCCCGGGGTATCTCCCATGGCCGGCATCCCATATACCATACATTTTCCCCATGGGTTACAGCCAAAAAGCCAATCAATACAGGCCTGTTCCAGCTCGGCATACTGTTCATCTCCACTCAGTTTTCTATACAATGCACATTGAATGGCAAAAGAGGTAGTTAAATTATTGGAACACCAGATGAAAGGCACACCGCGGTAAAAAACATTTTGCTTTGCCTTACCCAGCACCTTTTCAATTCCCTGCCGGTAATAACCGATCAATGCCGCCTTTGTTTTTCCATCGGTAGCAGCAGCCAGCTCTGCATGCCCGAAATTGTGAAACGGGTACCATTGGTAGTGTCTTGCCGTATCGGCACCCATCCAGGGCGTAACCTGTTCTGCTAAACTGTATTGGAGCGATTGCTTAAGGTATTGCTGCCCACCGGTTAACCTGTACAAAGCAGCCGATGCAAGCTCCATATCATCCACCCAATTGTCTTCTTCATAAAAATAAGGCTCCCGGTTTGGGGCCGTCTGGCTTACACCAGGCCTGGTCAAACCAAGGCTATAGGCCGACAATGATTTTTCCCGGAACAGCTTGGCCAGGCCCGGATCAGTTTTTTGATAGACTGAAGCCGCCAAAGCGAAGGCACTTGAAAACTTACCAGCTGTAGAGGCCAGGCCCGTTGAGCGGTTTTTATATTTGCCCAATCCCTGTGGTTCTCCATTGGCAAAATACACCACCCTTGCATTTCCCTTGCCCATGCCATAATCAACCAGGTCTTTATTGGGCAGCCGCATACCTGCATGGTCACGGTCGTCTGCCAGCTGGTTAAACATCCAGTTCTTTTTAGGATGCATTTTTAAAAGCCAGTTCAGTCCCCACTTTGCTTCATCCAATACATCAGCAGTGCCATTGCTCCCTTCAAGGCCGTTGGCCTGGTGCCGGTCGGAAAATACTTCCGGGAAATCCCGGTAAGCCGCAAGCAAATGATAAGTAGCATTTGCCGAAGTGGTTACATACTGCAGATAATCCGTTGCATCGTGCCAGCCACCCGATACATCTATATGTGTACTGTCCCGCATAGGTCCATACATCGTAAAACCATCTTTAGTATGGCAGGAATCTTTTAAAAAGGGGTTAAAGCCACTGCGCTGCTGCCGCATGTACCTGAGGCTAAAATCTGCTGTTCCTTCATAAATGTTATCCGCCAGCCGGAAGACAGGGGATCTAACCTCGCCACATTGGATATAATAATGACCAGGTTTGGTAAAAGCACTAAAATTCAGACGATAAGATTGGTTAAAAGGACCATAAGCTCCGTAGGCTGCACTTGTTTTACCCCTAAAAACCAGGGCCGATGTTTTGGCTTCCAATACCTGGAAAGTTTCTGCTGCTGTACCTTGCTTACCTACCCATACGGCTACTTTAATTCCTTTGGGCAAGTACCCAAGCTGATTGATCCTGATCCAGGCTCCGCTGCTTTCCGCAGCCTGCGAAGTATAGAGCAGAAAGCAGAAAGAAAAAAATAAGCTCATTTTGCGGATGTACCTCACCATATATTTGTGCATAATTTATTAAATAACCATTCTTTCTGACCAACTACCGGACAGCTACTTACAGGAAAAACATCCTAAAAGCTGGACCAAATTAATTAAATAATTTAAATATCGCAAAAAAACGCAATCAGACCCGTAAATTAAGCAAAAAAAGCTGCAAAATATCCAAATCATAAATTAAACAACGCATAAAACAGCAAAACCAGCATCTTCAACTAAATTAAGATTACACATACAAACTTGATATGAAGGCCAAATTCCCGTATTTTAGCTGAAATTTTAACATTGAACAATCAATTTCTGGCTGAACAACTGTCAAAAGCAGCCTGAAGACAATTAAACAATATTATACGATAGCAGTAAAAGATGAAAGTAGATTTAAAGAGAGTAAACGATGCGGTACATTTTGAAGCTTCAGCCCCATCGTCAACTGTAAAAGTTCAAATAGATGGTTCACCGGAAATTGGCGGGCTTGGTTTGGGTGTAAGGCCAATGGAAATGGTACTGATGGCACTGGCTTCCTGCAGCTCGCTCGACCTGGTTAACATTCTCAAAAAACAGAAACAGGGCATCCGGGATTTTTCCGTGTCAGTAGAAGGCGAACGCCGGGAACAGATCCCAACCATCTTTACTAAAATCCATATGATTTTTACCCTTACAGGGGATATTCACAGGGAAAAGGCAGAACGTGCAGCAGAACTGGCCGTAAAAAAATATTGTTCGGTACACGATATGCTGGTAGCAGGAGGTGTTGAGATCACTTATTCGATAAGTATTAATCCTTAAGTTTTTTCTTCTGCTTCATCCAGATTGGCCTGTTCATTTAATTTATCCAGCTCAAACAATTCAATAGAAACTGGATTACCCGGCAAAAAATTACCATCGGTCATTTTTTAAGTTCTTCAGCCAGCATATCATCCAATCCATAAATGTCTTTGTTAAAGATCACCTTTCCCTGCTGATCGGCAAGTGCGGTATAATAAGCAATGGAAATGGGGATGGCCGTTGGCAGGCCAATATATTTTTCGCGTGGATAACCACTTTGCATGGCATTTTTAACCTGGTCATATTTGGGGCCTTTACCGAAAAGGACAAAAGCCAGCTCCAATGGCTTCTCTACCCTTACGCAACCATGGCTTATGGCCCTGTTTTTTTGGTTAAAAGCTGATTTAACAGGCGTATCGTGCAAATAAACACTACTTTCGTTTTTAAACAGAAATTTGATCTTTCCCAGTGAATTTTTCATTCCGGGCCTTTGTTTAAAAGAGTAACTGCCCGGCTCGGCCTTAACCCAGTCTATCGCTTCCAGGTCCCATACCCGCTTACCATTTTTGAATACATTGATGCTGTTATTGGCCAGGTAATATTTATCACGGGAAGCATATTTTATAATCTCATTCCGGGCAATACTTTCAGGAATGTTCCAAACCGGGTTTACCTGTACGCTGTAAATCATACTGCTCAACTGTGGGGTCTGCCTGGCAGCCTCACCTACACAAACCTTCATGCGCAGTACCAGCTTCCCCTTATCAATCACATCCAGGCTAAAATCGGCAATGTTGACCCTAACATACTTTAGGCCTGGAGGTCTGTTTTTCCACCGCAGGCGTTCCAGGTTCAGCTTTAAAAGTTCTCCCGTTTGGGATATGGTCTTTTCCGGAGCTTGCACTTGTGCTTTTAAAGCCGCCTGTAGGGCCAGATACTGCCCCGTTTTTGGCTGTATGCTGTCCAGATAACCTTTAAGCTCCTTGTGCTCCAGTACCTGCATCATAAAAGTGCTATCAGGCCTGACGGTTTCAGCAAAATATTCCTTATAAATCTTCAGTGGATCAGTAAGGCCAAACTGCAACGCATTGCTGTATTTTAACAGCGAACTGGCCACATTCAATTCCAGCTCAACAGTGTCCCTGTACTTGCTCAATACATTCCCCGTTTTTTTATTGCTCAGCCTATTCTTCATCTTTTTAAGGCCGGCAGTAAAAAAAAGTTCCGGATCCAGGCCATGCTCTTCCGATTCTTCCAGTCTGGACAACAGGGTATCCAGCTGGCCTTCAGCCATAAAGCGCCGAACCAGCACAGGCTGTAGCTTGTGGAGTTGATAAAAGGCCTCAATAACTTCAGGGTAACTTAAATCAGCTGAATGCTGCTCCAGTATCTTTTTAAATTCCAGCTCAAAATCAGGAAAATCTGGTTTTATCGCAAACTTTTGGGGCTCCGGGTTTGACGACTGGTTGCTGACAGGCGGATTTACGACAGCGCGCTTTACGGTACAGGACAAAAGAATTGATATCCCCAGCAGCATAAGGCATATATTGAGCTGTATTTTCATCAGACAAACGCATCTATCTGATTAACAAACCGGAACAGAAATTGTTTAGTCCGCCGCCCCCCTCAAAAGTCCAAACAAAATATTAAAAAATTGTATGATATCTTTGTCTCCTCAAAAAACAGCACCAATTAGCCATGCATATAGAAACACATCAAACCGGCACAAAAAAAGTTGCCGAAGTTAGCGCCGAAACTATTTTGATCAGTAATGTTGAAGAAGCCTTACAACTCATGGCAGATCTTTATTATCAGGAATTTGATGCCATCATTATTGGCGAGCAGCATATCATACCTGATTTTTTTGACCTTAAAACCGGCATTGCCTGAGAAATTCTGCAGAAGTTTTCCAATTACAGGATGCAATTGTTCATCATCGGCGATTTTGATAAGTATCCGGGAAAAAGTATAAAGGATTTTATTTACGAGAGTAACAAGGGTAAACTGGTAAACTTTTTAGCCTCAGCAGAACTGGCCAAGGCAAAACTGGCCAGGTAAGGGCTATTATGCAGAAATGCCGGTAGAATTGAACTGCAGGTCATACAGTTTCTTATAATAGCCGTTCAGCTTCAGCAGTTGCTGATGCGTCCCCATTTCCTTGATCTCCCCCTTATCCAGCACCAGTATTTTATCTGCCTTTTGTATGGTAGACAACCTGTGCGCAATTACAATGGAGGTACGCCCCTGCATCAGATTCTCTATAGCCCGCTGAATAAGCATTTCCGTTTCCGTATCAACCGAAGAAGTAGCCTCATCCAATACCAGTATTGCAGGGTTATACACCAGCGCCCTGATAAAGGAGATCAACTGGGCCTGCCCCGCAGAAAGTGTAGCACCCCGCTCCATTACATTGTACTGATAACCGCCGGGCAGGCGCTCAATAAAATCATGTGCCCCTACCTTTTTTGCTGCATCAACCACCTGTTCCATACTGATATCGGCATTATTTAAAGTAATGTTATTGAAAATGGTATCAGAAAACAGGAAAACATCCTGCAATACGGTAGCAATATTACTGCGTAAAAAATTGAGCTCATAATCCTGAATCTTCACCCCGTCTACTTTGATCTCTCCCTTCTGTATCTCGTAAAATCTGTTCAGGATGTTGATGGTAGAAGACTTTCCGGCTCCTGTAGCCCCAACAAGCGCAATGGTTTTTCCAGCTGGTACCTGGAAGGAAATGTCTTTCAGCACATAATTTTCATCATTATAGGCAAACCACACTTTATCGAAGGCAATGGCACCTTTCATTTTTTCGGGTACAAAAGAACCTTCATTTACCGTAACCTCATCGGTGTCCAGCACTTTAAAAACACGCTCCGCCCCTACCATTCCCATTTGCAGGGTATTGAACTTATCGGCAAGCTCGCGGATAGGCCTGAACAGCATACTGATATACATGATAAATTCTGTGATGATGCCTGGCTTAATGGTTGAATCGTTCAATATGGTTTTAGCCCCATACCACACCAGTAAACCGAGCGACATAGCAGAAATGATCTCTACAACTGGAAAAAATATAGAATAGTACCAGTTAGAGCGGATATTCGCATCGCGGTAACGACCATTGATCTTTACAAACTTTTTATATTCCTGCTCTTCCCGGGAAAAATACTGGATAATGGAAATGCCTGTAATGTGTTCCTGTAAATAGGTATTTAAATTGGATACCTCTGTCCGGATTTCCTGAAAGGCCGACTTAATCGCTTTCTGAAAAACTGAAGTGGCCATAATGAGCAGCGGCATAGGCAACAATACAACAAGCGTAAGTGCCCAGTCCTTATACACCATTACACCGATAATGACAATTACCATCAACACATCCCCGATAATGACAATCAGGCCTTCGGAGAAGATTTCAGCAATGGTTTCCAGGTCCGATACCGTACGGGTGATGAGCTGACCTATAGGTGTATTGTCGAAATACTTCAACCTTAATTTGGTAATGTGGTTAAACACGTTGATGCGCAGATCGCGGATGGCCGATTGCCCAAGGGTATTGGTAAGCAGTGTATGACTATATTGGAATACCGTTTGAAGTACCAGGAGTACGAGCATCAGTATGGTCATGTTCAATAAACCATGACCATCTCCGGTAAGAATGTGGTGATCGAGCGTATAGCCAATAAGAATAGGCCTGAGCGGGGCAATGGCTGCCAGCAGGATAGTAAGTACAACAGACCATATAAAAATGCTGCGGTAAGGTTTTACGTACTGAAAAACTCTTTTCAATAAGCTTACATTAAACGCATCACCAGTTATTTTAGACATATTATTTCACAAAGGGATAAATTACATTTACTAAATACAAACCACAGGCGGGAACAGATTGCCCGGCATTGCTGCGGTTTTTGCTTTTAATAATCTGTTCGAATTCTGCTAAGTTAAGTTCATTTTTGCCAATTCTGATCAGTGTACCTACAATTGCCCGCACCATATTTCTTAAAAACCTGTCGGCCCTTATGGTAAACCGCAAAGCGCCATCTTCCATCTCTTCAAAAAAGGCCTCCGTTATTTTGCAGTTATTGGTAAAGGTTTGGGTATGTGATTTGCTGAAGCAGGAAAAATCGGTATGAGCTAAAAGTATGCTGGCAGCCCGGTTCATGGCATCCATATCCAGTTCGCCTTTATGGAACCAGGAACGGTTCAGCTTAAAAGGGTTTTTATGAAAATGAATGTGGTAATGGTATGCGCGCGCTGTAGCATCAAAACGGGCATGGGCGGTATTTGCAACTTCAAAAACACGTTTTACTGCAATCTGGTAAGGCAGCAAGGCATTAATGCCATTAACTGAACGCAATGGGTCAGGGCATTTTGAGGCCGGTATACCTGTGGCCTCACTTTGTTCGGCTTCCGTTTGCAGGTCGAAGTGTGCGAAGAACTGGCTGGCATGTACACCGGTATCTGTACGTCCGCAGCCTAACGTACTTACCGGCTGCCTAAAATAGACAGTCAGTGCGCTGTCCAAATATTCCTGCACAGTGGTCGCATTTAGCTGGATCTGCCAGCCATGATATGGGGTGCCGTCGTAAGACAATTCGATAAAATAACGCTGCATGTTCAAGGCTACAAAATTATCTTTTTAATCGGATATCGGATTGCTTAGTATCTGCCTTTTAATATATTTGTTAAAATTATTGAACTGATATGATACAACGCGTGCAATCTATATGGCTTTTATTGGCGGCCCTAACGCTGATTTGCCTGTTTTTTTTTCCTCTGCTATTTAAAAGTGTAAACAATACCGAATATTTACTCTATATAGATGGACACCATCAAACTGTAAAAGAGGCAAATGGAACAAGCATTTCAACCACACCTATAGGCGCAATGGTCTTAAACGGAATAACCATTTTATTGTGCCTTGTTTGTATCTTTCAATTCAGAAACCGTCCGATGCAAAAGCGGTTGATCATGATCAACATGGTACTTATTGCTGCTACAGCTGTATTATCGGCTTTAAATGCATCTTTATTCCCCGGCGGAATCAGCGGTTCTTCCCTGCATATAGGCTCTGCACTGTTTGTCCTTGCCCTCCTGTTTTGTACACTTGCTATCCGCGGAATCAGAAAAGATGAGCAATTACTCAGGTCGGCCGACAGGCTCAGATAATTAATTGATTGATTTTTATTTAGTTACGAATCAATAAAATACCAAAAATTAAACTTACCTTTGCGGCTTAATAAATTATAATACATGATAAACCCATTTAGTAAATTGGGGATAAGTGATGACGTTGTTAATGCTGTAAAGGATTTAGGTTTCGAAAATCCAACACCTATTCAGGAACAAAGTATTCCTGTGCTGTTAGAGGGCAATAACGATTTTGTTGGTTTGGCCCAAACAGGAACAGGAAAAACAGCCGCATTTGGTTTGCCGCTGTTAGAATTGATAGACTTCAAGAGCAATAAGCCTCAGGCATTGATTTTATGCCCAACAAGAGAGCTCTGCTTGCAGATTACTAGCGACATCAAGAATTTCTCAAAGAACACCTCTGGTGCTAATGTTGTAGCCGTTTATGGCGGTGCAAACATTATGCAGCAATTGCGTGAAATTAGAAACGGTGTACAAATTGTAGTGGCTACACCGGGCCGTATGTTAGACATTATTGGCCGTAAGGCTATAGATTTCACCAATGTGAAATATGTAGTACTTGACGAGGCTGACGAAATGCTGAACATGGGCTTCCAGGAAGACATTAACGACATTTTGTCTACTACACCTGACGACAAAAAAACCTGGTTATTCTCGGCTACTATGCCTCCTGAGGTAAGGAGAATAGCTAAAAACTACATGGACTCACCGGTTGAGCTGACCATGGGTACGAAAAACACGGGTAACGTAAATATTGAGCATGAATACTACATTGTACGTGCAAGAGATAAATACGCTGCTTTAAAACGCATTGTGGATTTCAATCCGGAAATTTTTGCAGTAGTTTTCTGTAAAACCAAACTGGATACGCAGGATGTGGCTGAACACCTGATCAAAGACGGCTACAATGCTGATGCTTTGCATGGCGACCTTTCTCAGCAACAACGCGACAAGGTCATGCAACGTTTCCGCGACCGCAACATGCAATTGTTAATTGCAACTGATGTAGCGGCACGTGGTATAGACGTAAACAATGTAACCCACGTAATCAATTACTCTTTGCCGGATGAAATTGAAAGTTATACCCACCGTAGCGGTCGTACCGGTCGTGCTGGTAAAACGGGTATTTCCATCTGTATCGTAAACTCGAAAGAGATTGGCAAAATCCGTCAGATTGAAAGGATCATAGGAAAGCAGTTTACCAAAGCTGCCCTGCCTACCGGTTTCGACGTTTGCGAAAAACAATTGTTTGCCCTGGTACACAAGGTACACAATGTAGAAGTAAACGAAAACCAGATTGAGCAATACATCCCCAGAATTATGGATGAATTTGCTGAACTGAGCAAAGAGGACGTGATCAAGCGTTTTGCATCTTTAGAGTTTAACCGCTTTTTAGAGTATTACAAAAACGCACCCGACCTGAACTCTTCTACAGACGAGCGCGGTGAACGTGGCGAGCGCGGTGAACGTGGCGAGAGAGGATCAAGAACGAGCGAAGGTTATACCCGTCTGTTCATTAACCTGGGTTCTGTTGACGATTTTACCCGTGGCGACCTCTTGTCTTTTGTTTGCAACAATGGTAAGATCAGCGGAAAAGCAATTGGCAAGATTGACCTGAAAGGGGTTTATTCTTTCTTTGAGGTTGAAAATGCAACTGTGGAATCTTTATTCAACAACTTTAAAGGCGTTGAATTTAACAACCGGGGCGTAAGGATCGAAAAAACTGCTGATACTGATGGCGGCGGCGGTGGCCGTAGCCGTGGTGGCTTTGGTGGCGGTGGCAGACGCGAAGGCGGCAGCTACGGTGGCGGAAGAAGCGGCGGTGCTGAGCGAAAAAGCTATGGCAGCGGAAGACGTGAAGGCGGAGAACGTAGCAGTGGCGGTGGTTTCAGGGATTTTTCCGGAAGGAGCCGTGAAGACAGAGGTGCTGGTGGTGCCGGCAGACGCGAAGGCGGAAGCGACAGAAGGCGCAGATCATAACATACAGATCTTCTTTATAAAAAAAGCCCTTCGGTATTTGCTGAAGGGCTTTTTATTTTATTTCTTTTTAGGCTCTGGCCTGTCTTTAATCTGCGAAGCTTTCAGATACACCTTTGCCCCTTTTTTATTGATGTAGTATTTTTGATTTTTACCATCAATATATACATCAGATCCATCGGGTGCCATTTTGCCTTTAAACGTTTGATCGGCAACTTTAGAAGTCCCCTTTACCGCAACCTCCGCCGTTTTATTGCCTACTTTTGTAGCCGTTTTGCCAATGGCTTTACCGGTTTTATCAAGTGCTTTGCCTACTCCGCTTTCTTTCTTTTCCTGAGCCTTAACATTTAAAGTAAGAGCGGCGCAAATAGCCAGGGTTAATATCCCTGATAAATACTTTGTTTTCATCATCATAAGTTTTTGTCTCTTATAACAAACAACCTATGATTTTGTTTGCAGCTTAGTTTAGCTGTTCAGTAAGCAAACGCATTTCAATCTGAGGGGAATGTTTTTCGTAAAGGATAGCATATACTGCACGGCTGATTGGCATATCTACTTTATACTTTTTATTGATCACATGCATACAGCTGGCCGCGTAATAACCTTCGGCTATCATATTCATCTCCAGCTGTGCCGATTTTACCGTATAGCCCTTCCCTATCATATTGCCAAATGTACGGTTACGGCTAAATTGTGAATAGGCAGTAACCAGCAGATCGCCAAGATAGGCCGACTCCTTAATGTCCCTCGAAATGGGATGTACAACATCTACAAACCTTTTGATCTCCCTGATCGCATTTGAAATTAAAACAGCCTGAAAATTATCACCATAGCCAATACCATGACAAATTCCACTGGCTACTGCATAAATGTTTTTCAGGACAGCAGCGTATTCCGTACCAAAAATATCGTCCGAAACATTGGTTTTGATATATCTGGTGTTGAGCAGATTGGCAAAAAAACCCGCAAGGCCTACATTTACAGAAGCAATGGTTAAATAGGACAGTTTTTCAAGCGCTACTTCTTCTGCGTGGCAGGGTCCGCTGATGACCAGGATATGCTCTAAAGGAACCTGGTATTTCTGGTTCAGGAATTCGGCAATAATCTGGTTTTCTTCTGGAACGATGCCTTTAATTGCCGAGATAATCTTTTTGCCTTTGAACTGTTCCGGGCTGATCTTACTGAGTGTTTCTTTAAGAAACGCAGCCGGAACATTCAGTATGATGTAATCAGCCAGGTTAACAATAGTGGCAAGATCATCAGAGATGTTGTTCTCCGGTATCCTGATCTCTACAGAACTCAGGTAATTCGGGTTGTGCTTATATTTTTGCAAATGGTTAATGGCATCCGCATTCCGCATCCACCAATAGATCTCTTTTGTTGAAAAATTATCTGAGAGCATTTTTATAATAGCAGTAGCCCAACTACCCCCACCAATCACTGCGACTTTAGGTATCATACATTATAAATAAAAAATCCCGGCTTAATGTTTTAAACCGGGACAATTTACTTATTTAAAAAGTATTGAAAAAGTTTACTTCTTGCCTGGTTCAGCAAACAATTGATCCTTAGTTACTTTCTTTACTTTCATTCCGTCCTTTAATTTGTTCTGTATGGCAGAATATGGACCGGTTACCACTTCCTGGCCAGCTTTAAGTCCGGATTTAATAACGATGAACTGATCGTTCTGGATGCCTGTGCTTACTTCTACCTGTTTAACGGTCTGGTCTGTATTGTACAGATAAACATATTGTTTTACTTTCTTATCTGTTAATTTAGACTTCTGCTTATCAGCAGTTTCCTGGTTGTCATCAGTTTTTTTGTTCTTATCCCCCTCTTTCTTTTTATCAGTTGTAAAAACAGCCTGAATAGGAACAGAAAGCCCGTTTACAGTCTCGCTTTCTATATCCACAGTAGCAGACAAACCTGGTCTGAATGGCGAAGGAAGGTCTTTGGCCCCACCGGTAATGTTGCTGTATGATTCTGCAAGGATACGCACCTTTACGTTAAAGTTGGTTACCTGGTCTACCGTACTGGTGGCCGAACCAACATCCTTCGAAGAACTGGCAATCTCTGTAACCACCCCTTTAAATTTCTTATCTGCAAAAGCATCTACTTCAATAGCAGCGCTATCACCCACTTTAACCCTGTTGATGTCGTTCTCATTTACATCCACGTTCACTTCCATAGAAGAAAGATTGGAGATCCGCATGATCTCGGTACCTGCATTCTGGATGGTTCCCAGGATACGGTCGCCCAGTTCTACAGACAATTTGGAGATCACCCCGTCTACCGGCGCAAAGATGGTTGCTTTTGCCAGGTTGGCACTTGCCTCCTGTACATTTGCCCCTGTTTGTTCCAATAAAAATTTGGCAGCAGTATAATCCTCTTTTGATCGTCCTAAATTTGTTTTAGCAGTTAGGTAAGCCGCTTTGGCAGCATCAAACTCGGATGCAGAGATTACCTTTTTATTGAACAGTTCTACATTTCTCTTGTAAGTAGCTTCCGCATTTATAAAGTTGGCCTGATTTTGCTGTAACATCTGTTGCGCAGCAGCCACACTGGCCTTTTGCGAGCTGTTTGAAGCAATAGCCCTGTCGTAGCCAGATTTCAATACATCCGGGCGGACCTTGACCAGCAATTGCCCTTTCTTTACCACATCACCTTCTTTAACCAGCAGTTCGGTTACCTCTCCCGATACCTCTGAGCTTAGTTTTACTTCTGTTTCGGGCTGTATTTTTCCACTTGCGGTAACGGTTTCCACAACTTTTCTTTCTGCAACTTTTTCTGTGGTAATCTTTTCACTCTTGTCGCCGCCAATCACCCCGGTAAATACACCGATCGCCAGAAGGGCGATGAGAACGCCTGTTATAATTAATATGGTTTTTAATTTCATGCTGATGTGTGTTATATAATAATTTCTTGTGAACGGTTAAAAAACAATCTGTTTACCCAGGTAATAATCAATCACCTTTGCTTTGAAAAGCAGGTCGTATTTAGCCCTGATCATGTCTATTTCTGCTTTATTTTTATTGGTTTGGGAAGTACTGTAATCCAATGCATTTACCAGACCTACATTATAGCGCTGTTCAATTACAGAAAAAGCTTCTTTTCTGGCATTAAACGTTCTGGTTGAAGATTCAAAAGTACTCCGGGCAGCTTTTAAATCTGCAACAGCCTGATAAATTACTTTATTCAGGTTATTCTTTGTCAGTTGCTCATCAGTCTGGTTTTGCTGGTAGTTGATTTTTGCCTTTCTTACACTGGACCGCGCAGTAAAGCCATTAAAAATCGGAATCTCCAGCCTTACACCAACATACTGGCCAAAATTATCTGTAAGCTGGTCTTTAAACTTATAGTTTTCTGCAAACGTTGTAAAATCGGGCGTTACTACAGCCTCATTTGTTGTCTGTGTTCTCCCAATTTCTTTAAAGCCGTTCGCCTGTATAGAAGTTATCCGCTGTCTGCCACTTGAATAGTTGGAGTTCAGACCTGCCCCAAAAGACAGGCTTGGGTAGTAATTCCCTTTGGCAATCGTAATCCCCTTCTTAGTGGCTTCACTTCTTAAACCAGCCAGTTTAATATCCGGGAAAAAAGAAAGTGCATCTGTATATACCTGTTCAGGATCATAAATGAATGCCGAATTTTCAAAGTTAGCTACATCAGGGGCCTTAACCTGATATTTAGTTGAAGACGGAATATCCATTAACTGGGCCAGGGTTAAATAAGAAATGGTGAGCGCATTTTCAGCAGTAGTTACATCCAGTTCTGCCGTTGCCACCTGCGACTTAGATTCAGCCAGGTCGGCCAGTGTTTTATTGCCTACATCGAGTAATTCCTGTTGCTGTTTCAATTGTTTCTGGGCTACAGTAAGCTGCTGTTTTGCTGCCTGTAAAAAATCTTTGTTATACAGGATCTGCATATAAGCAGTAACCACCTGCAGCACCAGGTCATTTTTAATTTTTTCTACATTAGTTTTGTCGGCATCCAGTAAAAGCTTGTTCTGCTTAATCTGGTTGAGCTTCTGAAAGCCCTGAAATACAGTTACGCTAGTAGAAACTCCACCATTAAAAGAAGAGAACTTCTGGCTGTTAAAAGATTGTGTTGAAGGATCCAGACTTCGTCCGAAATTGGTATTGAAACTCCCGCTACCATTTAGTGTTGGCAAAAGCGCATTCTTGGCCTGACTGAGGTTTTCGTCGGAAAGGCTTTCAGTAAGCTTAGCTTGTTTGATCTGAAGGTTATTGTGCAATGTTTCCTCAATTGCCTGCTGAATGGTAATTACTTCCTGCGCAGCCGATTTTTGTGGCTGGCCCAGCAGTAAAATAAAAGACAAAGCAAAGCTAAGTTTAAGTAATGTATTATAGGAGATGACTGTCTTCATAGATTTTTTTTTCACAATATTAATACAAACAACTTACATTTGGATATGTACCTGGTCAAATCACCACTATTGTTAAAATGGTATTACCCAAAGTTAACATGGAATAAAAACCGCGATCAAAAAGTTATTTATTTAACCTTTGACGATGGACCCATACCCGATGTTACAGCTTTTGTTTTAAAAACTTTAAAAAATTTTGATACTAAGGCAACTTTTTTTTGCATCGGTGACAATATCGTTAAGCATCCTGATATTTTTGAACAGATTAAAAGAGAAGGACACCAGATTGGCAACCACACATTTAACCACCTGAAAGGCTGGATAACTGAGGACCAATACTACCTCGATAATTTTCGGCAATGTCAGGAACTCACGGGTACCAGCTTATTCCGCCCCCCTTATGGCCGCATCAAAAAATCACAGGCCTCGGGCATCAGGGCTTTAATGCCGGAAATGCAGCTGATCATGTGGGATGTACTGAGCGGGGACTTTGACACCGGCCTATCGCCCCAAAAGTGCTACCAAAATGTGATCAGACATACACGTAATGGTTCTATCATTGTATTCCACGACAGCCTGAAGGCTTTTGACAGGCTGGAATATGCTTTGCCCCGCTGCCTGCAGTATTTTAAGGAAAAGGGTTTTGAGTTTGCCTTACTCTGATGGTATTTTTGTCTTGCTTTCCTCTTGCTATCCTCTTGGTCGGACAGGATAAAACCAGGATTAAAGCAGGAAAATCCCGAGATATGAACAGGCTCATGCTACCACGCACCACAAGCCCGCCGCCCGCTGTGCAGCAGCAGAAAATCCGCCCTGCATTATTTAGAATAGGTATAAATAATATAATGATCTGCGGATGATCATGAAGGGCTGTTTTTTTTTGTAAATTCGCTACCAATTATTGTAATAACTTACCCTTTTAATACATATTATCAATGGCTTTTGATATAGAAATGATCAAAAAGGTGTATGCAAACTTTGGCCCCCGTGTAGAGGCGGCCCGTAAATTAGTAGGCAGACCTTTAACACTTTCAGAAAAAATACTTTATACCCACCTTTGGGGTGGCACTGCAAATACTTCTTACAACAGGGGTGTGGATTATGTAGATTTTGCTCCTGACCGTGTGGCCATGCAGGATGCTACTGCACAAATGGCTTTACTGCAGTTTATGCAGGCAGGCAGACCTCAGGTAGCGGTTCCTTCTACCGTTCATTGCGATCACCTGATTACAGCTAAACTTGGTGCAGCAATTGATTTACCTGCTGCAAATACAGAGAGTAAAGAAGTTTTCGACTTTTTAGCATCTGTTTCTAACAAATATGGTATTGGTTTCTGGAAACCAGGAGCAGGTATCATCCACCAGGTGGTGCTGGAAAATTATGCTTTCCCGGGTGGAATGATGATTGGTACCGACTCACATACCGTTAACGCGGGTGGCTTGGGTATGGTTGCCATTGGTGTTGGTGGTGCTGATGCCTGCGATGTAATGGCTGGTTTGCCTTGGGAACTTAAATTCCCTAAACTGATTGGTGTTAAATTAACCGGAAAGCTGAATGGCTGGGCCTCGCCAAAAGATGTAATCCTTAAGGTTGCAGGTATCTTAACTGTAAAAGGTGGCACTGGCGCCATCGTTGAATATTTTGGTGACGGTGCAACAGGCATGAGCTGTACAGGTAAGGGCACCATCTGTAACATGGGTGCTGAAATTGGCGCAACCACTTCTACTTTTGGATACGACGAAAGCATGGAGCGTTATTTACGTGCAACAAACAGGGCAGATGTGGCTGATGCTGCAAATGCAGTCAAAGAACACCTGACCGGTGATGCAGAAGTATATGCAGAACCTGAAAAATATTTTGATCAGCTGATCGAGATCAACCTTTCTGAACTGGAACCCTACCTGAACGGTCCTTTTACGCCGGATCTGGCTACCCCTATTTCTAAAATGAAAGAGGTTGCAGCAGCAAACGGCTGGCCGTTAAAAGTAGAATGGGGCCTGATCGGTTCATGTACCAATTCATCTTACGAAGATTTGTCGAGAGCTGCATCTATTGCCAAACAGGCCATCGACAAAGGTTTAACTACCAAGGCCGACTTCGGGATCAATCCCGGATCGGAGCAGGTACGCTATACAGCGAACCGCGACGGCTTATTAAAAACTTTTGAAGATCTGAATGCTACCATCTTTACCAATGCCTGCGGACCATGTATTGGGATGTGGGACAGAGTTGGTGCCGAAAAACAAGAGAAAAATACCATTGTACACTCGTTTAACAGAAATTTTGCCAAACGTGCCGATGGTAACCCCAATACTTTTGCTTTTGTGACCTCTCCGGAAGTTGTGGCTGCAATTGCTATTGCCGGCGATCTTAGTTTTAATCCTTTAACTGATACTTTAACCAATAATAAAGGCGAACAGGTTAAATTAGATCCGCCAAAAGGTGATGAACTGCCAGTAAATGGCTATGCTGTTGAAGATGCGGGCTATCAGGAGCCAGCTGCAGATGGCAGCGGCGTACAAGTGCTTGTTTCTCCTACTTCGCACAGGTTGCAATTGCTTGATCCGTTTACACCATGGGAAGGCACAGACCTTAAAGGCCTGAAACTCCTGATCAAAGCAAAGGGAAAATGTACAACAGACCACATCTCTATGGCTGGCCCATGGTTAAAATTCCGTGGCCACCTGGACAACATTTCCAACAACATGCTGATCGGTGCTGTAAACTTCTTTAACGACAAAACTGACAACGTTAAGAATGAACTGACTGGCGAATATGGTCCGGTTCCGGCAACACAACGTGCTTATAAAGCAGCAGGAATAGGTTCTATTGTAGTAGGTGATGAAAACTATGGTGAAGGTTCAAGCCGCGAGCACGCAGCTATGGAGCCACGTCACCTTGGTGTACGTGCCGTACTGGTAAAATCTTTTGCCCGTATCCATGAAACCAACCTTAAAAAACAAGGTATGCTCGGTTTAACATTTGCCAATAAGGACGATTACGATAAGATCCTGGAAGACGACACTATCGACATTGTAGGTTTGACAACTTTTAGCCCTAATGTTCCCTTAACACTGGTATTGCACCATGCTGACGGTTCTAAAGAGGAAATTTCTGTTAACCACAGCTACAATGCACAACAGATTGAATGGTTTAAAGCAGGTGGTGCACTAAATATCATCCGCAGAGAAGCTGCTGCTAAAAACGCATAGCAACAACAAAAATCCTGTAGTTCAATTGAATTACAATACCATACAGCCTCAGCCTGGTTTACCAGGCTGAGGCTTTTTATTTGCGTTAATCGATTTAAGTATTATTTTTGCGGCTCAAACAAATTAAATCAAACGAATTAAAATTATGAGAAAGTTATTGTTGTGTGCTGTAACGGCACTCACTTTTTTTTGTGCGAAAGCTCAGGACGTACAAAATACCATTAAAATTAATCCTCTAAGTGCGCTGTTAAGAACCGGATCGGTATTTTACGAACGCAAAATCAGCGATGGTATGTCTGCACAGCTTGGTGTTGCCTATACTGGTATCAAAATCAGTGATACCAAATTTACGGGCCTAGCCCTTACACCAGAACTGCGCTTTTATCTCAAAAAAAATGCACCTGCCGGTCTTTATGCTGCACCGTTTTTAAGGTATCAGAATTATACTGTTTCTGACGGATCAGATGAAGGTAAATACACTTCATTTGGCGGAGGTGCGCTGATGGGCTATCAGTGGGTATATGGTAGTGGGTTTACTTTAGACCTCTTCTTCGGCCCCAGCTACAACAACGGTAAGTACAAAGCTACTTCAGGCGCCAATGAACCGGATATCAAAGGTGGCATAGAAGGTTTTGGCCTTCGCACCGGCGTTGCCATTGGTTTCGGCTTCTAGACCAGAAAAATTATTTAATAAACCCTTCATGACTGCGTCCTGGAGGGTTTTTACTTTAGAATTCATTTTCGCAATTGAAACAATGATAGGTTTTTCTGGCATGAAAAGGATAAACCATCAACAGTAAAGAAACAATTATAGTAAATATACCAAAGCGCTTTTTGGTAGCCTGTACATAACCCACATTAGAGGAACCACATTTAGGGCATACTTCAATATCAGCAACTTCGGCTTCTGCTGTCAATGGAATTTCGGCCAGCTCATCCTGTAGTATACTTCTGGCCAGTTCCACATCTTTTTCAAATAAATGCAACTTTACACCTCCCAATGCCTGTGTATACAGCGGATTAATCGTAATTGTATTTTCGTCAGACAAAAAACACTGTACACCACTATCTATTAATCTTGCTTTTACAATATTGGCTTCTATAGGGTTATAATAGGTCTCAAATACTACAATTTTATCCATTTTTTATTGCCTTTTAGCTAAATATACCTAAAAAAACCTTAACGGCGAAGGAAGTCCCTAAACCAAAGTCCGGAATCTTTAACAGTACGCTGTTGGGTCTTAAAATCGGTATGCACCAGGCCAAAGCGGGCATTAAAACCTTCTGCCCATTCAAAATTGTCCATCAGTGTCCAGGCCATATAGCCGGTAATGTTGAGCCCCTCCTGCTTTGCCTTTAACAGCGCGCCCAGGTATTGCTGAAAATAATCAATCCGGTCCTGGTCATGCACCTGGTTATGGATCAGTTTATCGTGATAGGCCGCCCCATTTTCGGTAATCATTAAACTTTTGATATTGGGATAGGCGCTAAACTGTTTGATAATGTTGTAAAAACTGCCGGCATTAATTTCCCAGCCCATGGCAGTATGCGGCTTTTTACGGCTTTTGGCCTTTACTTCCCAGGCCTGTACCACAGGAATAAAAGCATTGTATTTGATGGTTAGTGGAAAATAGTTCTGCAGGCCTATAAAATCAAAATCGAAGGCCAGGCGTTCAGTATGCCTCCAGGTAGAATGCTGGATAGAAAACTTTTCCATCAGCTCCCAGTCGGCCGTCGGATAACCCATACCCAATGCTGGCTCTATAAACAAACGGTTCATGAGGCAATCAACCCGTTTTGAGGCCAGCAGGTCGGAATCACTTTGTGTATAGGGAATAATTTCGGAGCAGGAAAAGCTGGTACCAATATGTGCATTTTGAACTTCAGCTCTTAATATCCGGCCTCCGTCGGCCTGTGCAATTGCCGTATGATGAACGGCAGAGAAAAAATTAGTGAGTCCTGTTTTGCCTGGAGCGTGTACACCAAGCATATAACCCAGTGAAGTAAAGCCAAAAGGCTCGTTCAATACGATCCAGTTTTTCACTTTATCACCATATGCTTTTGCACATACGGTAACAAAGTGGTTAAAGCTGTTGTTGACAGAAAAAGCCGTCCATCCACCCTCATCTTCCAGTGCATCGGGCAGGTCCCAGTGGTATAAAGTAATGTAAGGTACAATACCCTGCAGCAAGCATTCATCTATAACCTGATGATAAAACAGAATCCCTTCCGGATTGATGCGCCCTTTGCCGTTGGGCAGGATGCGAGGCCAGGAAATAGAGAAACGAAAAATACCGAAACCCAGCATTTTTACAAGGGCAATATCTGCTTTATAACTGTGATAAAAATCGCAGGTATGAGTTGGCAGATGTCCTTTTTTGATTTTCCCGGATCGTTTGGAAAAGGTATCCCATATAGACAAACCTTTACCATACCCTTCGGCAGCACCTTCAATCTGTGCCGCAGCCGTGGCCACACCCCATAAAAAATCATTTCCAAAATCTGAGGCCCTGATCATATCTGTTGTTATTAAAAGGCAATATGGTAATCCTATATTAAGTTAACGTTAAGCCTATCTGTTTCAGCAGCAAAGCTGCATTAAAAGTTTTACAGGGCCCATGTTTTAACTTATAATCGAAGTTCATCTCTCCTTCCGAGATCTGGATATCGAAATGATAATTACGGATCTTTTCCGGATGGTCTTCCTCCATCTCAGACAGTTGCAGGTCATGTGTAGCAAATAATGCGGGGGTCTTTTGTTCGATCATTTTTTCTATGAACACTTTGGAGCCGAGGTATTTATCTTTGCTATTGGTTCCCCTCAGCATTTCATCTATCAGCACAAAAGAATTCCGGTTGGTCTGTATCGCATCCAGGATCATTTTTAAGCGGTTCAGCTCTGCTTTAAAGGTAGAGGTCTGGTCGTTTAACGAGTCTTTGATCCGCATATACGACAGGATATTGAAAATGGATACCGACATTTGGGCTGCGCAAACCGCTGCACCGGTAAAAGCAAGTACCATATTGATACCCGCTGTACGCAGGAAAGTACTTTTTCCAGCCATATTAGAGCCTGTTACAATATCAACAGTTGGATGAGCGGTTACATTAAAATCGTTTAGTACACGTACCTTTTCAGGAATGAGCGGATGACCAAGTTTGCTGGCGCTAAAATGAAAATTGTCTTCAATTAAAGGGAAGTTCCAGTCGGGCTGGTTATAACTTAAGGTAGCAAAAGAGATCAGTTCTTCAAACTGACTGATCCGCAGCATCCCTTTGATCAGCTGTATAGACGACTTGTCGTGCCAGTTGCTCAGGTTAATGGAACACTTCAGGTCCCATAGTAAAAAGAGGTTCAGGAATGCGCTGACAATGATGTTTAGTCTGGCATCAAAAGCCTGGATAATGGCCGACAAGCTCTTGATCTGTGCGCTCACCGGCTGATCGGACTTACTGCTGTCAAAAAAGCCTTTGATATAAGTGCTGTTCCATTTTACATCCTCAGTCCATTTTACGGTACCAGCAAATGCATTGAGCATGGCCGATCCTTTACTAAACCCATTATAAACCCGGTTAATGGCAGCAAGGTTAAAAAAAGTAAGGCCGGAATTGAAAAGCAGGACCAGGGCAAAAAACTGCCACAACAAGCCACCATACCCTATAGCCAGGGCCAGCATACCCATGGTTACAAAGGGAACAAGTTTAACATATAACCTGAGGGTCCGGTTGCGGGCAAACTTAAGCTGCCCTGGCAATTCGTGCTGTAGTTTATTTTTTATAACACGCAGCTGTTCCGGTTTATGGTCTTGTAACTCGGCCCTGAAATGAAAGGTTTGTGCGATGTGGTTTATCAATTCGGCTATGGCCTCCTGTCTTTGCAGGATGGTAGCTTTATCGTTTGCCCTGCTCAGATTGGCAGCCAGCAGGTCTAGTCCGTCATTGGTATTGCAACGGTTAACATACGAATACAGCGAACCCTGTCCAAAAATATCCAGATCGGATGCGTACGGATGGTATTCATCAGCATAAGCGTTACCATTGTCATATCCGTTCCTACCGTCGCTTAACTGGTTTATCTCGTTCTGATAAACCCATAACAAGGCCTTGGTATAAGCTAGCTCTTTTTGAACGGTAGTTTGTTTTTTGACCAGGACCAGAAAAAGTACCAGCGGCACAAAAAGTAATACCCCAAAAAACCATTCGAAACCAAAATTAATGATCAGGGCTACCATAAGGATCTCGGCAATAAAGAGCCCTAACCTCGAAAAGGAGATGTTATTTAATTTGCGTTTAAGCCCGTCAATCTGCTTTTGTTGTTGTGCAGCTTTATTTTGATAATCGTTAAGGATGCTATGTTTTGTTTTTACCATTATATTTGAAATTCCTGAATAATTTATCGCGCTGTACTTTGACCAGAATCAGGACAAAGTGTTACGGAACGTTTAGGTGCTAAGATAAACAATAGATCAATTAAATGAAGATTACGTTACTGGTTGTAGGGAAGACAGAGGATAAATACCTGGTTGAGGGGATTGACAAATACCTGAGCAGGCTGAAACACTATATTGGTTTTAACCTGGTAGTGATCCCTGAACTGAAGAATACAAAGAACCTTACAGAGGCCCAGCAAAAATCAAAGGAAGCAGAGCTGATCTTAAAGCAGGTCAGTAATCTGGATTCGGTAATTTTGCTGGATGAAAAAGGAAAGAAGTATACTTCCGTTTCTTTTTCAAATTATTTAAACAAACAGATGATTGGAAGTGTTCAGCATTTGGTTTTTATGATTGGGGGGCCTTATGGTTTTGACGAAAGTATTTACAGGCGGGCCAACGGCAGCATGTCGCTGTCAGACATGACTTTCTCGCATCAGATGGTGCGTTTGTTTTTTGTAGAGCAGCTTTACAGGGCATTTAGCATATTGAAAGGTGAGCCCTATCACCACGAATAATAAAAAAGGTTTTGTGGAAATCAGAGCCGCAAAACATCATGACATAAAAGGAGGTTATTATGCGTTTACCATCGGATTATAAGCGGGATTACAGGTTTAAAAGTGACACCAAAAAAGACAGGCTAAGCTATATTATAGCAATTGTGGTCTCTATTATTGCCTTTTTGCTGATCTGGTACCTGTTTTAGTAAAACAAAAAGGATGTAAATATAAAAGGGCACCCAAAAGGCGCCCTTTTATATTTCACCAGGAGGTCATTATACTCCTTTTTTGCTCGTCATATTGGCCTTTTTAGCTGGCTGGGCCGTTTTACTCGGGGCCTTTGCATTGGCCGGCTTAGGTGTAGCTTTAGGCTTTTTCTCTGCTTTATCTTCTTTAACGGCTTCACCTTCTGCAGGGGCTGCAGGGGCTTCTTCATTAAATAGCGGAAGGTCTTTAAGCAAATGGTACCAGCTCACAATTTTTTTCATATCAGAAGCATAAACTTTCTCCTGATCGTGGTTTGGGGCTACTTCTGAAAAAAATGCTTTCAGCACTTTAGGATCTGCCTTTGCATCAGGAACCTCTCCTTTTGCAGCTACCATATTGGCCAAAACATCCGTTAACTTCAGATCTTCATCTTCGCCGTATACTGTAATGTCTTCTAACGATGCCAGTTTGGTTGTAGTGATATTGGCTACAATTTTAACTTTCTGGGCATCCAGGCTTTCAAGAACATATCCTGCTTTGTTCTGACCAACCAGTTTAAATAAACCAGGTCTTCCAGATACTGCTACAATTCCTCTTAAATTCATATTAATCTTCTATTACTTCGATTCCTAAAATTTTGTCACCTTGTCTGATGTCGTCTACAACATCAACATTTTCAATTACCTTACCAAAGCAGGTATGGTTTCTGTCAAGGTGCGCAGTATTGTCTCTGCTGTGGCAGATAAAAAACTGCGAGCCGCCTGTATTTCTTCCGGCATGTGCCATAGACAATACACCACGGTCATGATATTGGTTTTCACCCGTCAGCTCGCAATCAATTTTATAACCCGGGCCACCTGCACCTGTTCCGGTAGGATCTCCACCCTGAACAACAAAATTAGGGATTACCCTATGAAAGGTTACACCGTTATAAAAACCATCTTTTGCTAATTTTAAAAAGTTAGCAACTGTATTTGGTGCATCCTGGTCATAAAACTGAACCGTCATGTCACCTTTATCTGTTTTAATTATTGCTTTGCTCATGATCATTTTTGTAAATGGCAAAAATAGTAAAATCATACGATTACAGAAGCGAATGATGTTAAAAAGCGTTAAATATAAAAAAGCGGCCATATCAATTGATATGGCCGCTTTTTTAGGATCAGATACCAAAAAACACTTTTACTTAGCCAATAAACCATCTTTAACCAGCTGATCTACCATTACTTTAGGATAAGTTCTTACAAAATTATCAATAGAACCAGGATTAACCGTTTCCGACTGCGCAGACCATACCAGCTTATTTCCGTCTATATCATACAGATTGGTTTCCATAAAATAAGTTCTGTCGGTTACGTAATAACCGGGCTCGTAAAACCTGGGGCCCCAGTAATTGTAATAACTATAAAATCCGCCATACCATCTGTAAAAAGGATAGGGAGCATACATATTATTTCCGGGAACGTACCTGGTCTCACTGTTTTTGTCGATCAGAGATATCGTAAGGATATAGTTTGCACCCGAGTTCCTGATTTTTGAAAGCACTTGTTTTTCTGCCGGTATTTTCTGATAAAATTCAGGGTTAAAGAAATCGTTTCCTTTTACTGTTTTTACATTTTTCTCTCCAACCAATGTGCTAAACCCATTTTCGAGTTCTGTTCTCACTTTCATATTCCGGGTTAGCGAGGTGATGAAAATGGTTTGTCCGCTCAATAAGGTCTTACCCCTTGCAGAAGTATCTACCCAGGATCCTGTAACCCTGGTAATGGGGCTGCAAGACCATATCATCCCACTGATCAGCAGCATGATATATAACATTATTCGTTTCATGATCTAGATTTTAGTGTAGAACAAAAGAAATACAAAAAGGTTTAAGATTTGCCGGTAAAAATAGCGTTACTCCGTTGCGGAAACTTCTGTCTAAATGTGGATAACGCTGTCCATGTTCAAAACATCATTCAAACATTTTATGTTGCTTTCAGTTTTAACACATATTAAACTTTCAGATTTTATGCAGAAAAAAGAGACCAACACGAGTACAGACCTTCAAAAATTTATTGAAAAATTTGAACCCAACAAGTTTAAGCTGCTGGCCAGAGGAATTGAGATCAGGGGTAACAATGACTTGCACCGCAGCATTACTTTTGCGAAAGAACTGATTGAAAAAATGAAGCTCAAACTAACTGTTCACCATTCTGCCGAGATGGCTTTATATGGTGGGTTTGAAGTTGTTTATGCTAAATGAAACAGAGTTACGGCATATTGTTATACAGGTGGAGATCGGGCCAACCAGAATTTTTTCTGGTGCATCCCGGCGGCCCTTTCTTTGTAAATAAACATGCCGGAAGCTGGACCATCCCTAAAGGTGAGTCCAACATGGACGAAGCCCCACTACATACGGCCATCAGGGAATTTGAGGAAGAAACAGGCTATCGGCCATCTGGTCATTTTATTCCCTTAAACCCTATTGTCCAGAAAGGTGGCAAACAGGTGCATTGCTGGGCCGTTGAAGGCGACCTGGACGCTACAGCCATCCGCAGCAACACTTTTGAACTGGAATGGCCGCCACATTCGGCAAAAAAACAGGTCTTCCCTGAAATAGATCGTGCAGAATGGCATTGCTTTGAAGAAGCCTGCAAACTGATCAATGAAAAGCAGCAGGACCTGTTGCATCAGTTTAGCAACCTGGCAAAAAACAACATCTGATGTAGCGGTACCCGAAGCCTATAATTTACTTTTTTTTATAGCGTTATATCGTTACATTCGTATCAATACGCCTTTTATGACCGCTAAACAAATCCCTCTTTTATTCTTTCTGTTATGTTGCAGCATCATGGTCAGGGCATCATCTATCCTGATCTATATGGATGAGGATCAGAAAAATCATTTAAAAGCTTATGGCATAACTTACTGGAGTATTAAACAGCAGGCCGATGTAAGCTGGCTTTTAAATTACAGGGGCGGCAGTTTTTTAATTAAATACAATAAAGCAGTAGAAGATGAATGCAAGGCCAGGGGGGTATCTTACCAGATACTGCCTGATGGAAAAGTAACTGCAATTTTAAACGAGATCAGCAATCCACAGGTAAACATGGAAATGGTTAAACTGGAGAAAGCACCTAAAATTGCGGTATACTCGCCCAAAAGCAAACTACCATGGGATGATGCCGTAACCTTGGTGCTCACTTATGCCGAGATTCCTTATGATGTGGTATACGACGATGAAGTATTGAAAGATAAACTAACGGGGTACGACTGGCTGCACCTGCACCATGAAGACTTTACCGGACAATATGGCCGTTTCTGGAGCGCTTTCAGAAATGCCACCTGGTACCGGGAAGATGTAAAGAACCAGGAGGCTGCTGCAAAAAGAAATGGCTTTAAAAAAGTCTCGGAGATGAAACTGGCTGTAGCAAAAAGAATAAAAGAGTTTTGTGCAGGAGGAGGTTTTTTGTTTGCCATGTGCTCCGGAACCGACAGCTTTGACATTGCCCTGAGTGCTGAAGGGGTAGATATATGCGAAAGCATGTTTGACGGGGATGCTGCCGACCCCCAGGCACAGTCAAAACTAAACTTTAACCAGACTTTCGCCTTTAAGGATTTTCAGCTGGACCTGAACCCGGCCAATTATGAGTTTTCGGATATTGATGTTACCCAGACCCGCACCTTAACCCAAAGTAATGACTACTTTACGCTGTTCGATTTTTCGGCCAAATGGGACCTGGTGCCTACCATGCTGACCCAGAACCACGACAAAGTGATCAAAGGCTTTATGGGGCAGACTACAGCTTTCAGAAAACGCCTGGTAAAACCCGGGGTTACCGTACTTGGCGAAAATAAAGGTGCAGAAGAAGTGAGGTATTTAAATGGAGAAATTGGAAAGGGACAGTTCACCTTTTATGGGGGCCATGACCCGGAAGATTATCAGCATGCCGTGGGCGATCCGCCGACAGACCTGAACTTGCACCCCAATTCTCCGGGCTATCGCCTGATCTTAAACAATGTTCTGTTTCCCGCGGCTAAAAAGAAACCGCAAAAAACCTAGTCGTAAAAATTCCATTGTACACCAAATTTGAACAATAGCCTATCCTGCATAGGATATTGGTTAATGGTATAATAGCCATTAACAGGGAAGCCCTGGTTTACATAATCGCATTTTACAAACAGATTGGCCTTTCTTAAACTGGCCTTTACCCAAACGTCAACAATTGGCGTGGTATCAAAGGTCTTGTCGTTGCTGCCCACATAAAACTGCCCTGCTGCAGGTGAATAGGAATAGTTTTTATAGGAGGTATTGTAACGTACATCAAAACCTACGTTGGTTTTGAGCACCTTAAAAAAAGTCTGGTCCAGGTAAAAGCTGTTAAAAGTATAGACCTCAGGTGTACGCAGGATTCCGGGATTATCGGTTTTCTGATAAACCAGGTAACTGTCCAGATGAAACTTACCCCATTTAAATTTCTTGCCTAATGCAATTTTAAGCAGGTTGATACTGCCACTTAGCTGAACTGGTTTAATGCCATTTTTGGTAACTGAACCCAGGGTATCCTGCTCAAAATACAGGTAATTATTGATCAGGTAGTATTCGGCGGTAGCGTCAAATTTCAGCCTATCATTAAAATATTTAAAAGAAAGGTTAATGGTTTTGGTGCGGTCAAAATTGTTTAACCAGCTGTAATGGTTGCCCACATATCTGTTGTAAAGTTCTTCGGGTGATTTATTCTGAAAATAAGCCCCCAGAACTACCCTACCCACGGAATTGCTGAGCAATACGTTACTTTTTGCTTCATAAAGGAAATCGCCGGTATTGAGGCCCTGAAAAATCTGTTCAACATCAACATTCAGGTCTATCCTGTTGCTAAACCTGTAACCGGCAGCGCCCAGCAGGGTAATGTTCTGAAAAGAAGAGGTGTAATTATAAAAATTGGTTTTATCCCTGTACCGTCCAAGCTGGGTATAATCGTAATAATCATGCCTTATCCCGGCATCCAGTTTCAGCTCATTTTTTATGATGGTACTGGCCTTGGCCCTGAGAAAAAAGCTATAAATGAATTCGTTCTGGATGTGTTTGTAACTGGTACTGTCATTTGTAAAGGTACTGTCGGCATAGCCTTTCGGAAATACTGAGTGGTCATCAGCCTCATCCTTTTGAAAGGCATAAGAATTTTTACTGTACTTAAATGTGTAAGAGATTTTGTTAGTGGGCAGTATCTTGTCTGATATTTCCTGGGCAAGGCTATCTATACGGCCAACAAAGTAGGTTTGCTTAAGCATAAAAGAACCTTGCCGCCATATTTGCCTGGCATTGTTTAACCTTATGCGTTCGGCTATCCGGTTAAGGCCAAGCTGCGAAGCACTGGTATAAATGCTGTCGTTGGTGATGGACCCGTTTTCTGCTGCTTTTAGTGTATTAAATATAGCATTACTCCACAGGTTATAGCGTTTGTTGGGCGATTGATACCAGGTAAAAAGTGCACCATTTAAATCGTCGCCCCTTTGCCGGGCATAAACACCATTGGCACCTATCCGGTTAAAATTGGCGCCAATATTAAAATTCTTCTTTACATTTTGAGAATGGATAACCCTAAAAACCTGTTCCACATCGCTCGCAGCAACGTAGTATAGACTGGTAAAGGGGGTTCGGGCCTGATAATATTTCACATCATCCTGGGTCATCGCATAATAATCCAGCGCATGAAATCCGGCATCAAAGCCTATTGTTTTAAGTGGTTCAAACAACATGGGCATGGCAGCCAGGCCTAGGTTTCCGGTACTAACTGTTGGCCTGCGTGGCTGAACAAGCACACTAAAGTTTTGAAAGCCGTTTAAACTGGTATCCAGGGCCAGGGTCTGTATGCTGTCTTTAGTAAGTTTAAGTGTTGTATACCGTACATATTTAGAAGTAAACACTACTGAATCCTGCCCCTCCTCTTCCTTTTTTCTTAAAGAGTCCAGTTCCTTATTGTCCTTAACCGTAGTTTTTAAGTCCTGCGCAGTTACCTGCCCAATACCCAAACTGATCAGCAAAAAAACAAATAAAACAATGCGTTTATACATTACAATGTTGAAATTAACTGGCTCAATATTTTAGTCATCTTAGGCTCTGCCTCTCTTGCGGTTTCCAGGATTTCTTCCAGGCTAACCGGCACCAGTACTTCTGTAAAGCCTTCATCGGTAAGTACCGAAATGGCAAATACAGGAATCCCCGAATGTTTAGCCACAATGACTTCTGGTACTGTACTCATGCCTACGGCATCCCCACCTATAATCCTAAGGTACTTATATTCTGCTTTTGTTTCTAAATTAGGCCCGGTTACAGAAACATATACACCCTGGTGACAGTTGATCCCTTCTTTTTCGGCAATTGCCATAGCACTGTCAATCAGTTCGCGGCTGTAGGGCTGGCTCATATCAGGAAAGCGCGGGCCCATATCTGCATCATTATGTCCTCTTAACGGACTTTCAGGTTGTAAATTGATGTGGTCATTGATGATCATCAGGTCGCCTTTTTTAAAATTGGGATTTAAGGACCCCGCTGCGTTTGAAACGAACAAACAGTGTATACCCAATGCCTTCATGGCCCTGATGGGAAAGGTAATTTGCTGCATGCTATAGCCTTCATAATAATGCAGACGACCCTGCATGGCAATTACTTTTTTGCCCTTTAATGTTCCAAAGATTAGCTTTCCCGAATGAAATTCCAGCGTTGAAATAGGGAAGTTAGGAATATTGGAATACATCAAGTTGTATTCCACTTCTATTTCTGTTACCAGGGCTCCCAGTCCAGTTCCCAAAACAATTCCAATTTCAGGTTGAAAATTATTCGTCTTACGCTTTATATATTCAACGGTTTCGTGTAGTGCTTGAAACATAATTTAAAATCTTTTGATCAAAGGTAGTTTTATCTTCGTCTTGTAAGGCTATTTTAATTGGCAAATAAAAGACGGGTAAATTTAACAGTAATTCTTTTAAGGTAATAGCTAATAAACGCTGTGCATCCTTTTCTGTTGTTACAATGATCTTTTCTTTTTTAGGATCACTGTTAAAGGCATTTACCAGCTGCAAGATGTTCTGTTTGCCGAATTGGTAATGATCGGGATAGTCATAGTGCCGGATATTGGCCGAATAATTTTTCAAATGCGATACTAAAGGAGCTGGATTGGCTATTCCGGTAAGCAAAAAAATACTTGTATCGGCCGGCAATGCCGAACACACCTGTTCCTGCCCGGAAAATAAATGCTTCAGGTTGCCATAGGTAATAAATGAAAAAAACAGCTGCTTTGGTGGCCCTTCATTAAATCTATCCTTACACATTGATCGTTTTATAGCGTCAAGCTGCCCAGGTGCTTTGGTAACCAGCAGCAAATCGGCCCTTTTATAGCCGCTAAAGGGCTCCCTTAAGTTTCCTGCTGGCAACAAAAACTGGCGTTTTAACAACTTTTCGTATTCAAACAGCAAAACGTTGAAACCTGCCCGCACTGCGCGGTGCTGATAGGCATCATCCAGTATAATCACATCATGTTGGTCTTTTAGCAAACGGATTCCCTTTACCCTGTCTTCACATACGGCCACGGTAACATGGGCAAATTTATGATAAAACTGCATGGGTTCATCACCAATAGTCTCTGCAGTGGCCCTTTCATCGGCCAGGATAAAACCTTTGGTTTTACGGCCATATCCCCTGCTTAAAATAGCTATTTTATAACCGCCCAATAAGTTAACCAGGTATTCGGTTACGGGGCTTTTACCCGAACCGCCTACAACCAGGTTTCCTACACAGATTACCGGAATATCGAAACTGGTTGATTTAAACAGCCCCATGTTGTACAGCTGATTTCTGCATACAACCACCAGGCCATAAAACACAGAAAAAGGGAGCAATATTAGCCTAAGGTATTTGATCATATTCAGAATCCAAAAATAGCAATTATTAAGTGCCTATTTAAAAATTACCTTACCTTTGCTGAAACAACTTATTATATCATGCTTAAAGGATTTTTTAACGTACCAATCCCTGTTAATGAACCCATTTTGGGTTATGCACCTGGAAGTAAAGAACGTGAACTTTTAATGGCTGCTATAGCCAAGGCCCGTTCAGAACAAATAGAAATACCAATGCACATTGCGGGGAAAGAGGTCCATACCAATAATAAAGGAAAGGTTAGCCCGCCGCACGATCATCAACATATTCTGGGACAATACAGCAAAGGTGATAAAGCACACGTAGCCCAGGCTATTGATGCTGCGCTGGCTGCTAAAGCAGATTGGGAAAACCTGGCCTGGGAACACCGCGCCGCCATTTTTTTAAAAGCGGCAGAGCTAATTGCTGGGCCTTACCGTTATAAATTAAATGCCGCCACTATGCTGGGCCAGAGTAAAAATGCTTACCAGGCTGAAATTGATTCGGCATGTGAGCTGATCGACTTCCTGCGTTTCAACGTAAGTTATATGGCCGACATTTACAAACAGCAACCCCCGGTATCGCCAAAGGGATCCTGGAACAGGGTTGAACAGCGCCCACTTGAAGGCTTTGTATTTGCGTTAACTCCTTTTAATTTTACAGCCATTGCCGGAAACCTGCCCACATCGGCAGCAATGATGGGTAATGTAGTGGTATGGAAACCGGCCAATACACAGATTTTTGCAGCCAATGTGCTGATGGAGATTTTTAAGGAAGCGGGATTACCGGATGGGGTAATTAACCTGGTGTATGTTTCAGGCCCTGATGCAGGGGATGTTATTTTTAACCACCCTGATTTTGCCGGCATACACTTTACCGGTTCTACAGGGGTTTTCCAGAACATCTGGAAAACTATAGGCAACAATATCCACAAGTTTAAAACCTATCCGCGAATAGTTGGTGAAACAGGTGGTAAAGATTTTATCCTGGTACATGGATCTGCGGAAGCCGAAGCTTCGAGCACGGCAATTATCCGTGGAGCATTTGAATACCAGGGGCAGAAATGTTCGGCAGCGTCGCGTGTGTATGTCGCTAAAAGCATCTGGCCAAAAGTAAAAGAATTTATGCAGCGTGACCTGGCCACTTTCAAAATGGGTGGTACTGAAGATTTCAGCAACTTTATCAATGCAGTTATTGATGAGAATTCTTTTGATAAACTGGCCACATACATTGACGAGGCAAAGAAAGATAAAGGTGTAGAAATTATTGCCGGCGGAAACTATAATAAGACTAAAGGTTATTTCATTGAACCTACAGTTCTGGTGGTTGACGATCCGAAATACACCACCATGTGTGAAGAACTTTTTGGACCGGTTTTAACCGTTTATGTATATGAAGACAAAGAATTCGATAAGGTGTTAAACATGATTGATACCACTTCCATATACGCCTTAACGGGTGCAGTAATTGCACAGGACCGTTATGCTATCGAAAAAGCAACGCATGCTTTGAGAAATGCGGCCGGAAATTTTTACATCAATGATAAATGTACCGGGGCAGTTGTTGGTCAACAGCCTTTTGGAGGTGCCAGAGGTTCCGGAACCAATGATAAAGCCGGATCTATGATCAATCTTTTACGCTGGGTATCTCCCCGTGCAATAAAAGAAACTTTTGACCCGCCTAAAGATTACAGGTATCCCTTTTTAAAAGAGGAAAAATAAGAGTAAAAAAACTCCAGGCTTATGGCCTGGAGTTTTTTTATGACAATATTCGTTCAGTTTAGGTACCATACTATCCGTACCCTGTTTAACCGCAAAATTACCTTCTGGTTATTTTCCCGTCTTCATTTTAAACACCGGAGAAATATCATCCGCATTAGAAGCGCTAACCTGTAAGTCGGTAATCAAACCTGTTTGCAGGCTATATACCCAGGCATGAACAGAAAGCTCCTGTCCCGTAGCCCATGCGTTCTGTACAATTGAAGTACTCATTACATTTGCCGCTCCTTCTATTGCGTTCAGCTCAACCAAACGGTTAGACTTTTTCTGAGGATCTTTAATGGTTTGCATTTCTCTTTCGTGTAAGCGGATCACATCTTTGATGTTCCTTAACCAGTTGTCGATCAGACCAACCTGGTTATCGCCCAGGGCGGCATTTACACCGCCGCAGCCATAATGACCACATACAATGATATGTTTTACCTTTAATACGTTTACAGAATAATCCAGTACACTCAGCAGGTTCATATCTGTATGGGTAACTACATTGGCAATATTCCTATGCACAAAGATATCTCCAGGCATGGTATTGGTAATTTGATTGGCAGGCACACGGCTGTCTGAACAGCCTATCCACAATACTGGAGGCGCCTGGCCCGCGGATAACTTTTCGAAGAATTTAGGGTCTTCTTTAAGCGTTTCCGCAACCCATTCTTTATTACCTTTTAATAAACTCTCGTATGTGATTTGATGACTTTCTAGTTTTTCTAATTTTGCGCACATGATAATTTAATTATTAATTTCTTCAATGACTTTATTGTTCAGTTTTGGCACGGTATATTGCTCTTTGATATTCTCTAAAATTACAATAATACCCTTAGTATAAGCATTATGCTTATAATTAAAAATGGTTTCCAGTACATCCGGATCTATATACCGGGAATTGGTTCCATCAATGATCACATTGGTCTCTTTTGGAATTTTATTGAGCACTACCTGTATGGCAGCCTTGTTTAAGAATGATACCTCTTCGGCCAGTTTGATCCTGATGTTTTTCTTATCACCCTCTTCCTGGATCTTATAGAAGAAAGGGTTCCTCATATTGGTTCGCAGCAGGTAAAATACCGAGAACAGCATACCTATGGCTACACCTTTCAGCAGATCGGTAAGCAGAACGGCTATAATTGTAATCACAAAGGGCACAAACTGGTCCCAGCCCTTATGGTACATATGCTTAAATAAAGCTACTCTTGTAAGTTTATAACCTGTTACCAATAGTATAGCTGCTAAACAGGCCAAAGGTATCATATTTATCAGACCTGGAATGAAAAGTAGGGATAAAAGTAACCAGACACCATGAAATATGGCCGACATTTTGGTCCTTCCACCAGCATTCACATTGGCTGAACTGCGTACAATTACCGAGGTCATGGGCAAACCACCCAATAATCCGCTTACAATATTTCCGGTGCCCTGTGCCATCAGCTCTCTATTTGTAGGCGAAACCCTTTTGATGGGGTCTATTTTATCCACAGCTTCGATGCTCAATAATGTCTCTAAACTGGCTACTACAGCAATTGTTACAGCTACCATCCATACTTTACCATTGAGTAGCTGAGAAAAATCGGGTGCGGTAAACAGGGCAGTAAATTCTGACCATCCATTTACAACGGGAATTTTAACCATTTGCGCATCCTGAAGGGCATAGCCGGTTCCCTGAAAGACAACACTTAACCCGATACCCAGGATAACTACCACCAGTGGTGCCGGAACAGCACTTAATTTTTTAAATTTCGGCCACAACAACAAAACTCCAATAGACAGACCACTGATTACTATCGCAGCTATACTAAAATGGCTTAATGCGCCCCCAATGGCCGAAAATGTATTTTCATGATCTTTCTGGAAAAAACTCTCATCCCCAAAAAAATCCGAATCCACACCAAGCGCATGCGGCAGTTGTTTCAGAATAAGCGTAAGCCCGATTGCAGCCAGCATACCTTCAATTACGCTTGAAGGAAAATAATTACCTATTGTACCGCCTTTTAATAGCCCAAGTATCAACTGCATTGCCCCTGCAAGTACTACAGCAAGGAGAAAAGTCTGATAGGCTCCAAGCTGACCAATTGCACCTAACACAATAGCCGTTAAACCAGCTGCAGGTCCACTTACACTTAACTGGGAACCACTTACACTTGCAACAACTATCCCGCCCACAACACCTGTAATCAGGCCTGCAAAAAGAGGCGCCCCCGAAGCCAATGCTATACCTAAACACAGTGGCAAAGCCACCAGGAATACCACAATACTGGATGGCAGGTCACGCTTTAAATTCTTTTTTAATATATACTTCTTCACTTCCAATCTTGAAAAGATTGAGTTTCCGCTTTGCATAAAACTAAGTTTTATAATGTTTTAAACTAATTTTTTAATCATTACATCATGATCCTGCTAAAGGAACATGATGCTTACAAAATTAGCACCTGTTAGGAGGCGGTGTTGGCACAGAGGGATGAAATGGATCAACATGCCGTTTGAAGTGATCAATAAAACTGTTGTTGATGCCAAAATGACTCAGTACAGCCGAAAAGCTATAGTCATAATGCATATCAATCTTAAAATCACAAAGTTTTATTTTTGCTTTGCCATTATCTCCATCTGCACTATGCTCCGCTTCTATCTGCATAATCACGGAATTCATGATCTCTTTGTCGATATGGTTAAAAAACACAGGCGCGCCAGATATGATCATCTTTGCTGAAAAGATGCCCAGAAAGGCTATAATAATCAATAAGCGATATTTCCTAAGGAACATTTATATCCGTGTTTTTTTATTGCTATTCTCCAAAAATAACGCCAAAATAGGCTAACTAACAAATTGTCGTGTAATAAAAATGTAATTTAGTTGTTATCAAATGTAAGAAGCGCTCAGTTAAACTTGTAAAATCAGCTGGCTTATTATAGGAAAATAAAGCATTAAGCGTAATTTAGGGCACTCAAATACTTTCGGTCATTTATGAAACAGGTTTTATCCGTTTTATTGCTTTTCTGTTCATGTTTTGCCTTTGGGCAAAGTAATAACTCACCATCAACTTACGATCCGCATGAAATTGCCATTACCGGCTATCTGCAAACACAATATCAAAGGGCACAATCGGCGGGGATTTCTTCCTTTTCTGGAGGCGACTTTGCAAAAAACTCGAAAGATCGTTTTATGATCCGCAGGGGAAGGTTAAAAATTGACCGGGCAGATAAGTATTCGAGCATTGTTTTTCAGATTGATGCTACCCAAAACGGAGTACAGCTAATGGATGCTTTTATACAGTTACACCGACCGGAGTCAAAAGCATTGTTATTTACAGCCGGATTGTTTAACCGTCCTTTTGGATATTCTATTGTTTATTCATCAGGTTACAGGGATTTCCCTGAAAGGGCAAGGGTATTCCAAACACTGATGCCCCGTGAAAGGGATCTGGGAGCAATGCTGACGTTCAGGCCAGATGGCAAATTTCATTTTCTTACTGCCGAATTGGCTGTAATAAACGGAAGCGGGCATTCGGCCAGGGACTATGATTCAAAAAAGGATTTTGTAGGCAACCTCGGCTTTAAATTTGATAGTCTTGCCAATAAAAAACTTCAGATGGGCTTTGGTGGATCTTTTTATAAAGGATCTGTACGCAGCGACACGGAGAGTTATTTTACAAGCAATGGAAATGGCTTTGTTAAAAATACAAGCCCGGATAATATAGACTGGAATGCAAAACGCGATTATTATGGGGCAAACCTGCAATTGCAATATGACAATACTTTTGGTGCCACCTCGTTTAAAGCAGAATACATTGGTGGAACACAACCCGGTGTAGCCAGCACAGCACTCATAACGGGGCCCGCAGCCAGTACCAGCTTTTCTACCCAGCCCAACACTGATCTGTACCTGCGCCCATTTGAAGGATATTACCTTTGGTTATCCCAGCGTATAGCCAAAAGCAGGTTTACAGCTTTGCTTGCTTATGATGTTTATGATCCGAATAAAGATGTGAAAGAAACAGAAATTGGGGCAAACAACAATACAACGGCTGCAGACATTAGATTTAATACATTGGGCTATGGCATGACCTGCCTGGTTAACACAAGGGTTAAGCTCACTGTATACAATGAACATGTTGTAAACGATCCTACGCAGTTGCCAGGGTATATGAATGACCTTAAAGACGATGTTTTTACAGTAAGACTGCAATACCGCTGGTAATGATATATTGATGATATTTGACAAAATCATTTTAAATGAAGAATAAAATAGAGGTATTACAGGATAAGATTAAACAAGCTCATGCTGGTGGCGGTGCTGCAAGGATTGATAGTCAACATAAAAAAGGGAAATTAACAGCCAGGGAAAGGATCCATTTTTTAATGGATGAAAACTCTTTTGAAGAGATTGGAATGATGGTTACCCATAGAAGCACCGATTTTGGAATGGAATCTGAAAAATATCTGGGTGATGGTGTGGTAACAGGCTATGGCAATATTAATGGCCGCCTGGTTTATGTATTCTCACAGGATTTTACCGTATTTGGTGGCTCATTATCTGAAACTCATGCCGAAAAGATCTGTAAAATTATGGACATGGCCATGAAAAATGGGGCACCGGTTATTGGCTTAAATGACAGTGGTGGTGCACGCATACAGGAAGGTGTGGTTTCATTGGGCGGATATGCCGATATATTTTACAAGAACGTTCAGGCTTCAGGAGTAGTGCCCCAGCTGTCTGCCATTATGGGGCCCTGTGCCGGGGGTGCTGTATATTCCCCGGCCATTACAGATTTTATTTTAATGGTTGAAAATACTTCTTACATGTTTGTTACGGGGCCAAATGTGGTTAAAACGGTAACCCATGAAGAAGTAAGCGCTGAAGAACTTGGAGGGGCATCTGCACATGCAACTAAATCTGGTGTAACGCATTTTGCATGCGCAAATGAACTGGATGCCATTGATCATGTTAAAAGGTTACTGAGCTATATGCCGCAAAACTGCGAGGAAATTCCGGCCCGGCTGCCTTATGAAGCAACAGACGAAAACAGGGCAGTGTTGAACGACATCATGCCCCAAAATGCCAATCAGCCCTATGATGTAAGGGGTATAATTGCAGAAACAGCAGATAGCGAGAGTTTTTTAGAAGTGCATGCCGCTTATGCAGAGAACATAGTAGTCGGTTTTGCCCGTTTAGCAGGCAGAAGTATCGGTATTGTAGCCAACCAACCGGCTTATCTTGCCGGGGTTTTAGACAACCACGCCTCTGCCAAAGCCGCAAGGTTTGTACGCTTTTGCGACTGTTTTAATATCCCTCTGCTTGTTTTTGAAGATGTACCAGGTTTTTTACCGGGAACGGATCAGGAATGGAATGGCATCATTAACAATGGGGCTAAGCTACTTTATGCCTTTAGTGAGGCCACAGTGCCCCGTATTACCGTAATTACAAGAAAAGCTTATGGCGGTGCTTACGATGTAATGAACTCCAAGCATATTGGTGCCGATTTAAATTATGCCTGGCCAACTGCTGAAATAGCAGTTATGGGTGCAAAAGGGGCTGCTGAAATTATCTTTAAAAAAGAGATCAGCACAGCTGAAAAGCCTGAAGAAAAATGGCTGGAGAAAGAAAAACTTTATTCGGACACTTTTGCCAATCCTTACCGCGCAGCAGAACGGGGATTTATAGATGAGGTGATAGAACCCGCTCAAACCAGGAATAAGCTGATCAAGGCTTTTAAAATGTTAGAAAACAAGGTGGTGAACAACCCCCGTAAAAAACACGGAAATATCCCTTTATAATGGAGCTGAAACGGTCTGATGTTTTATTGATGGCCTTTTGCACAGGGCTTATTGTTGCCAATATTTACTATTGCCAGCCATTGGTCATACTGGTAGCCCGTGAGTTTAACCTGACAGAAAGTTATGCCGGCCGGATCACCTATCTGACACAGGCCGGCTATGCACTGGGCCTGTTCTTAATTGTCCCGCTGGGTGACATGTTTGAACGCCGCAGACAAATACTGCTGATTACAGCTATAGCTATAGCCGCATTGTTGCTGGCAGCGCTTGCTCATACTTTCCTGCTGTTGCAGGTGGCCTGCGTATTAATTGGGGCCAGTTCCATCATCCCACAGTTAATTTTACCGATGGCGGCCAACCTCAGCTCCGATGAAAAAAGGGGTCAGACAATTGGTGTGATCATGAGCGGCTTGCTGATAGGGATACTTGCATCCAGGGCATTGAGTGGTAGTGTGGGGTATTTATGGGGCTGGCGTACCATGTATTTTATTGCCGCAGGTATCTGCTCGCTCCTTTTATTATTAATGGCCAAACGCTTTCCGCAAAGCAGACCAGCTTTTAATGGTAGCTACAAAGCACTGATGTTATCCATGTGGCATTATATCAAAACACAACCTGTTCTTCGTGAAGCCTCAATTATTAATTTTTTGGCTTTTGCTATACTTAGTGGCTTCTGGACTACTATGGTATTGTTCCTGGCCAATCCGCCTTTTGGTTTTCAAAGTCTGCAGATCGGCTTATTTGGCATTGCAGGTGCTGCCGGGGCCATGGCTGCTCCATTGGTAGGTAAACTGAGCACTGGTAAAAATCCGCGCAAAAACCTCTTAACAGGACTTATTTTACAGTTAATCAGTATTGCTGCCTTTTATTTTACTGGCAGCCATCTATATCTGTTTGTTGCCGGAATAATTTTGATTGACATAGGGCAACAGGCCATTCATGTTACCAACCAAACCAGGATTTATGCATTGGTTCCCGAAGCACGCAACCGACTGAATACTATTTTTATGTCTGTCAGTTTTGTCGGTGCATCAGTTGGCTCAGCATTTGGCTTATGGCTATGGGAAAAAGGCCAGTGGCCATTATTTTGTCTGGGCACGGCTTTGGTTGTTGGGTTAAATATATTAATTTACAATTTTTACAGCCACAAGCTTAAAACCTGACCATGGAGACCCTGCAGATTGAACAGATCAGATTCGATTTAACCTGGCGCATCAGACATGAGGTAATGTATCCCGACTTGCCCTATGAGGTGATTAAACTGGAAGATGATCCAAACGGTATACATTTTGGCCTGTTTGTTGATGGTCTGCTAACCGCTGTGGTTTCCCTCTTTAATGAAGGTAAAGTGTACCGGTTCAGAAAATTTGCAACAATCGTTAGCGCACAGGGCAAAGGCTATGGGACATTTCTGTTAAAACACATCATCAGTTATGTAAAACTTATGGGTGCCGAAAAACTCTGGTGTAATTCCCGGCTGTCGGCGGCAAACTTTTACAGCAAATTTGGCTTTGTGCAAACGGATCAGCGATCTGTGAGCAAGGAGATCGACTTTGTCATTATGGAGTTACAACTTGACAATTAACCCGAGGCTTAATGCCCGATTTATATATTTGCTTATCTTAAATACAAAATAATGGCTAAAAAGAAAGACGACAAACAGAAGCATGTTGCTGTAGTTACTAAAAAATCGCTCCAGTTTTTTGAAGAATATATCAACAATCCTTCTCCTACAGGCTTTGAATATCCAGGCCAGAAATTATGGCTGGATTATTTAAAACCTTATATAGATGAAAGCTTTATAGACAACTATGGCACTGCTGTGGGCATAATTAATCCTAAAGCTGAATATAGGGTAGTTATCGAAGCACATGCAGATGAAATCTCCTGGTTTGTAAATTACATCACTGCTGATGGCCTTATTTACGTCATCCGTAATGGTGGCTCTGATCATCAGATTGCACCCTCTAAACGGGTTAATATCCATACAGATAAAGGAATGGTTAAAGCGGTGTTTGGCTGGCCTGCAATACATACCCGTAATGGCGGCGACAAAGAAGAGGCGCCTGCACTGAAAAATATATTCCTAGATTGTGGCTGCACCAGCAAGGAAGAAGTAGAAAAACTGGGTATCCATGTAGGATGTGTTATCACTTACGAAGACGAGTTCATGACATTGAACGACCGTTATTATGTGGGCAGGGCTTTAGATAACCGTGCAGGTGGGTTTATGATTGCCGAAGTTGCCCGTTTACTTAAAGAGAACAAGCAAAAATTACCCTTTGGTCTCTATATCGTAAACGCGGTACAGGAAGAGATCGGATTACGGGGAGCGGAAATGATTGCTGATAGCATTAAGCCACATGTTGCAATTATTACCGATGTAACACATGATACCACAACCCCAATGATCAATAAAATTACACAGGGCGACCTGGCCTGTGGTAAAGGACCTGTTGTTTCTTATGCACCTGCTGTTCAAACCAATCTGAACAAATTACTGATCGAGACCGCTGAGAAGAACAATATTCCTTTTCAACGCCAGGCTTCATCGCGCTCAACTGGTACCGATACAGATGCTTTTGCTTACTCTAACGGAGGTGTTCCTTCGGCTTTGATCTCACTACCGCTCAGGTATATGCATACAACTGTTGAAATGATCCATAAAGAAGATGTAGACAATGTGATCAGCCTGATCTATCACTCGCTGTTGAACATCAAAAAAGACCATGATTTCAGGTACTCAAAGTAATAAAAACCCTGGTATTTTATTTTCGTTACCCATAAAAGAATTCCTCCTATGAGCAATCAGTCAGCAAATTTTACAGCAAAGGTTAAAGCCGCTTATCAACCCACCGGATCTTATATTTACCTGGGTGCCGGCATATTAAATGGCGAGGTATTGGCCGAAGCTGAAGTAAACTTGTCGCTGCAGATGATGAACAGACATGGTCTGGTTGCCGGTGCAACCGGTACCGGAAAAACCCGGACATTACAGCTACTGGCCGAACAGTTATCGGATGCTGGTGTCCCTGTATTCATGCTGGACGTAAAGGGTGACCTTTCAGGATTAAATCAACCCGGGCCGATCAATCCTAAAATTGAAGAAAGGGCACAACAACTCAATAAGCCATTCTCCCCTGCTGGCTTTCCACTTGAACTATATTCCTTATCTGGTAAGCTTGGCGCACAGATGCGTGCAACCGTGCTGGAATTCGGCCCCACTTTGCTGGCAAAAATCCTGGACCTGAATGATACGCAAACAGGGGTTCTGGCAGTGATCTTCAAATATGCAGATGACAATAAAATGCCCGTTATAGATCTCAACGACCTCAAAAAACTGGTTTCTTATTTATCGGAAGGAGAAGGTGCCGAAGAGATCAAAGGTACATATGGAAAAATATCCTCGGCTACTTCAGGCACCATCTTAAGAAAGATTGTAGCCATAGAACAACAGGGGCTCGCTGCTATGTTTGGCGAACGTTCCTTTGACATTGAAGATCTTTTTGAAAAAATTGATGGTAAGGGAACCATCAGTCTGCTAAATATTTCTGATGTACAGAATCAGCCAGTATTGTATTCTACTTTTTTATTGAGCCTGCTGGCAGAAATATTCTATAGTATGCCTGAAGCAGGCGACCTTGACAAGCCCAAACTGGTTTTCTTTTTTGACGAGGCGCACCTGCTGTTCAAAAACTCTTCCAAAGCATTTTTAGAGCAGATTGAAACCATTATAAGATTAATCCGATCTAAAGGCATAGGTGTCTTCTTTTGTACCCAGGCACCCACAGATGTACCAGAAAGCGTATTGTCTCAGCTAGGGAACCGCATACAGCATGCCTTAAGAGTGTTTACCCCAAATGATGCAGATGCATTGAAAAAAACAGTCAATACTTATCCCAGATCAGACTTTTATAAGATCGATGAAATATTAACTGCTCTGGGAACAGGGCAGGCACTCATCACAGTATTAAACGAAAAAGGTATCCCTACAGAAGTGGTAGCAACCATGCTTACTCCGCCAAGGGCAATTATGGGGCCGTTAACAGCAGCAGCATATAACGACCTTATCCGGTCGAGTGCCATGACAGCAAAATATCAGGAAACGATTGACCCGGAAAGTGCTTACGAAATACTTACCAAAAGAATAAATGATAGATTGGCAGTACAGGATGAAACTGAAGAAACACAAACACCTGCAAAAGACGAAAAAAGTATCATAGAGAAAGTAATGGGCGCTACCATAACCCGACAGATAGGGAAAGAAATTGTGCGTGGTATATTTGGTATGCTTACTGGTAAAAAACCAAGAAGCGGAGGTAAAGGTATGTTTGGATTTTAAATAAAAAGCTACCTTTACTAAATCAAAAAATGTATTTTAGCGCACATAAAATATTACCTTACTACATTGAATATTAACCTAATTACTATTTTTATTGAATGAAACCTACCTTATTAATATTAGCAGCCGGTATGGCCAGCCGCTATGGCAGTATGAAACAAATTGATGGCTTTGGTCCAAACGGCGAAACCATTATCGACTATTCTATTTATGATGCAATAAAAGCCGGCTTTGGCAAAGTAGTATTCATTATTAAAGAAGAATTTGTAGATAATTTTAAGGCGATTTTTGAACCAAAACTTACAGGAAAAATTGAAACTGACTACGTATTCCAAAATTTCGATTTAAAGCAGTTTGGTATCGAAGAAGAAATTTACCGTGAAAAGCCATGGGGAACGGCACATGCCATTCTTTCTGCGAGAAAAGTAATCAAAGAACCATTTTGCGTAATCAATGCAGATGATTATTATGGCTTTGATGCTTTCAAAAAAATGGTAGATTTTTTAAATAATGAGGCTACAGACAGCAATTATTCTATTGTAGGTTATCAGATAGGAAAAACCTTATCAGACTTCGGATCAGTTTCCCGTGGTGTTTGTAAAACCAATGCTGCAGGTTATCTGGAAGAAATCACAGAACGCACCCAGGTTTATAAAAAAGGCGATGGTATCGTATATGAAGAAAACGGGGTAGAATATCCTTTAGAATTCAATACCCCTGTTTCTATGAACTTTTGGGGATTTACACCTGCTGTTTTTAAACTGACTGAGGATTTATTTAAAGTATTTGCTTTAGAAAATAAAGACAAGCCAAAAGCAGAATTCTTTATCCCCTTAATTGGAGAAAACCTGGTTAAAACCAACACGGCCAGTTTTAAAGTGATCCCAACAGATAACCAATGGTTTGGTGTAACCTACAAAGAAGACAAGCCTTTTGTGCAAAACAGCATAGACCAGCTGGTAAAAGACGGTACATATCCTGAAAATCTTTGGAATAATTAATACCTGATGATATAAAACAAAAGGCCCCGATCATTGTGATCGGGGCCTTTTGTTTTATATAGGATTAACAATTACTTTTTATCGTCTTTCACTTCTTCAAAATCTACATCTGTAACGTTATCACCACCATCGGCTGCCTGTTGTCCATCAGCATGTGCTTCAGCGCCAGCCTCTGGTTGTCCAGCATCCTGACCAGCTTTGTACATCTCTTCAGAAGCAGCGTTCCATGCATTCTGTAAAGCTTCCTGAGCAGCATCAATATCAGCAAAGTTTCTTGCTGCATGCGCATCTTTAAGTTTTTTCAAACCTTCCTCAATAGGTGCTTTTTTATCAGCAGAAAGTTTATCGCCAAATTCCTTTAATTGTTTCTCTGTAGAGAAGATTAAAGCATCAGCACTATTGATTTTTTCAGCTTCCTCTTTAGCAGCTTTGTCTGCATCAGCATTCTTTTCAGCTTCTTCCTTCATTCTCTTGATTTCTTCATCAGTCAAACCGGAAGAGGCCTCAATGCGGATTTTCTGCTCTTTACCAGTGGCTTTGTCTTTTGCACTTACGTGTAAAATACCATTGGCATCAATATCAAATGCGACTTCTACCTGAGGAACTCCACGCGGAGCTGGCGGAATACCGTCTAAGATGAAACGGCCAATTGTACGGTTCTGAGCAGCCATAGGGCGCTCACCCTGTAAAATATGTATCTCTACAGATGGCTGGTTATCAGCAGCAGTAGAAAAAGTTTCTGCTTTTTTAGAAGGGATAGTGGTATTGGCCTCAATTAATTTAGTCATTACACCACCCATGGTTTCAATACCTAATGAAAGTGGGGTAACATCTAATAACAATACATCTTTAACCTCTCCGGTCAAAACACCACCCTGAATTGCAGCACCAATAGCCACAACCTCATCAGGGTTTACACCTTTTGATGGTTCTTTGCCAAAGAATGCTTTAACCGCATCCTGGATAGCAGGAATACGTGTAGAACCACCCACAAGAATAATCTCATCAATATCACTTGTTTTTAAACCAGCATTTTTTAATGCAGACTTACAAGGATCAATTGTACGTTTGATCAGATCTCCGGCCAATTGCTCAAATTTAGCACGGCTTAGCGTTCTTACCAGGTGTTTAGGTCCTGTAGCATCAGCAGTAATATAAGGCAGATTGATTTCGGTTGAAGTGGTACTTGAAAGTTCAATCTTTGCTTTTTCAGCTGCTTCTTTCAAACGCTGTAAAGCCATTGGATCCTGGTGCAGGTCCATACCGTTCTCATTTTTAAATTCTTCAGCCAGCCATTCGATAATGATATGGTCAAAGTCATCACCACCTAAGTGCGTATCACCATCGGTAGATTTAACTTCAAATACACCATCACCCAATTCAAGTACTGAAACGTCATGTGTACCGCCACCGCAGTCAAACACAACAATTTTCATGTCCTTATGTGCTTTGTCCAAACCGTAGGCCAAAGCAGCAGCTGTAGGCTCATTGATGATACGTTTTACCGTTAAGCCTGCAATCTCACCAGCTTCTTTTGTTGCCTGGCGTTGCGCATCATTGAAATAAGCAGGAACCGTAATTACAGCTTCAGTCACTTCCTGGCCTAAAAAGTCTTCCGCAGTCTTCTTCATTTTTTGCAAGATCATGGCGGAAATTTCCTGCGGTGTATATTTACGGTCGTCAATCTCTACACGAGGTGTATTGTTGTCGCCCTTTACAACTTTATAAGGTACACGGCCAGCTTCTTTTGAAACTTCAGCAAAGCTGCTGCCCATAAAGCGCTTAATTGAATAAATTGTTTTTGTTGGGTTAGTGATGGCCTGACGTTTAGCCGGCTCACCTACCTTACGCTCACCATTCTCTGCAAATGCAACAATGGATGGCGTAGTACGTTTACCCTCACTGTTGGCTATAACTACAGGTTCGTTACCTTCCATTACGGCTACGCAAGAGTTTGTTGTTCCTAAGTCTATACCAATAATTTTTGACATGCTATTTATCTCTGTTTATGTTATGAAATCTTATTATTTAGTATCTGTTTAACAAGCAATGTGCCAATTGGTTTTTGGCAGAAAATATTACTTACAAAGAATAATTAAAGAAATTTATGGCCGAAAGCTGTTACAAAAATGTGACAGTATGACAGAAATCGGTCTTTAATACAATTTATCGAGCCCAAATAATCGTTCCAAATGATGATAGCCAATGCCGAAATAAGCTTTCGATTCCAGGATCTTTTGTTTGATCTCTGCTTTTCTGACGTCCCCATCTTTAGCAAAGGTATCTGAACCCGAGGTCCTGACTCCTACTACCAACACGTTCTTAGGCGTATGCGCATCAGAGATAAATTCAAACACCTTGGTTTTATAACCAAAGTACTCCATAATTAAAGCCCTGATCCCATCTGTTACCATCTCTGCCTGACGTTCCATGAAAATACCATATTTTGTTAAAAATGAAATTTCATTTTTCGATTTGTTCTTTTCCATTTCCCGTCTGATCTGCTTATGGCAGCATGGCGCCACAACAATCAGCCCTGCATTCGCCAGGATTCCTTTGTATATCGCATCATCTGTTGCTGTATCGCAGGCATGAAGGGCGATCAATAAGTCGATGGATTCAACCGCATAATCTGCTATCGTTCCCTGAACAAAATCAAGTTTATCAAATCCTGAACTTTCCGCGATTCTGTTACACAAAGCAACCAGATCTTCCCTGTATTCCAGCCCTGTTATTTTAGCATTTTGGTTTAGCACATGATGCAGATAGTCATATAAAGCAAAGGTCAGATATCCTTTACCCGAGCCCATGTCTACCACATTATTTACCTCTCCAGGTAACTCTCTCATGAGAGAACTCAGGATCTCTATGTACTGATTGATCTGACGATATTTATCCTGGGCATTTTTAAATACATTTCCGTCCGCGTCACTAATCCTCAGTTCTTGTAAATAAGTCTTTCCGGCAGGTACAATAATGCGTTTCTTTTCTTTATTATGAGCCAATGTGGGTTGTACTGCAGTTTTCACTGGTTTTTCCCTTAAAGCGATCAGTTGTTTCTTACCATATTCAAGGATCACTTCTTTTTCAGTCGTAAATAAAGTCGCAATTCTAAAGTCATTACTTATAAAATTGCCCATTAACATGATCCCTTCTGTTATCGGAAAATTTTTAATGATATCCCGGGTTTTATACCGATAAGTAAATGAAAGCATAGCTGTTCTTTTAATTTCAACCAGCCGCACATAGATATTCTTCAATTCTTTTTCATTCCCCTGGTAATTACCCATTGAAATTTTTACAAATACGCCGGCAGTGATGCTTTCCGAAAGCTGATCTTTAAATTGCTGTAAATGGACTTGATTGGACATGAAAATTGATTACCCCACAAAGATAGCCTTTTAGAAAAGGAATAGTAAATTCGCTTTATGCAATCCCTTTTTTTCATCACCATTCTTCCACCAAGCTCAGTCAGTAACGCTATCGATGAAATCAGGAAACAATGCGCATTGGATTATAAGGTTTATAGTGCACTTAAGCCGCCCGTACACATTACATTGATCCCTCCGTTCAACTTAGCGCCGGTGCTCGAACACAAATTAATCTCGAGCCTAGAACAGTGCAGAAATTTCCAGCCATTCGAACAAGAACTTAAGGACTATGCCGGGTTCTCACCCAGAGTCGTGTTCATCAACGCCTTAAAAAATCCTGGGATTACAGCCTTACATAAAATACTCAGGAAACACCTAAAAATATATCTGGAGAAAGACCCTGGCTCAATCAAGCCACACATCACTATTGCTTATAGAGACGTTGAACCAATTATTTACGAACAGATCATGGAAGCCTACAGCAAACGCCGTTTCAACGCTCATTTTACGGTCAGTAAATTTGCACTGTTAAAGCATGACGGGAAGAAGTGGAACCTATTCAGAGAATTTGAATCCAGACCACAGGAAGAACAATATAAAATGAACCTATAAAACAAAAAACCCTGACCAAATTCTGGTCGGGGTTTTCTTTATCAGGAATAAGAGAATAATTATTCGCCTTTATCTTCCGTTTTTTCTTCAGCTGCAGGCGCTTCAGGAGCCACTTCTTCTTTTACAGGCGCCTCTTCAGCTACAACCTCTGCTTTTTCTGCTTTAACAGCAGGTGCATCAGTTTTTTTAGCTTTGCTTCTGCCACGACGGGTTGTTTTCTTCTCAGCAGATTCTGCTTCTTTACCATAAACCTCATTGTAATCAACCAGTTCTATCAATGCCATCTCAGCATTATCTCCCAAACGGTTGTTTAATTTAATGATTCTGGTATAACCACCCGGACGGTTAGCTACTTTTGCAGCAATATCACGGAACAATTCAGTAACAGTTTCTTTATCTTGCAAATAACCAAATACAATACGACGTGAATGCGTAGTATCATTTTTAGATTTTGTAATGATCGGCTCAACATACATACGTAAAGCTTTAGCTTTTGCCAGTGTAGTAGAGATTCTCTTGTGTTTAATTAACGATGAAGCCATGTTAGCCAGCATCGCTTTACGATGTGAATCTGTTCTTCCTAAGTGATTTACTTTTTTACCGTGTCTCATTTTTTAATTTATTCAGTGTATACCGTCTCTTTGATTTTATCTGAGGGAATTATACACTATTAACAATATGTTATTTATTTTTTATACCTATTATTCTTCGTCCAGTTTAAACTTAGACAAGTTCATACCAAACGATAAACTTTTAGATTTAACAAGTTCCTGGATCTCAGTTAAGGATTTTTTACCGAAGTTTCTGAATTTCAACATATCAGCCACATCATAAGAAACCAGATCAGCAAGCGTACGGATATCAGCTGCCTTTAAGCAGTTCAATGCACGTACTGAAAGATCCAAATCAACCAATTCAGTTTTTAAGATCTTACGCATGTGCAAGATTTCCTCATCAACCTCTTTGGTCTCTTCTTTAGCTTGAGACTCCAATACCAAATTCTCATCAGAGAACAGCATAAAATGCTGGATTAAGATTTTCGCAGCTTCCTTTAATGCTTCTTCCGGATGGATTGAGCCATCCGTAGAGATATCCAATATTAATTTTTCATAATCTGTTTTCTGTTCAACACGATAGTTTTCTATCGTGTATTTTACATTTTTCATTGGCGTGAAAATCGAATCGATTGCGATCACACCAACAACAGCATCATTGATTTTATTCTCTTCTGCAGGTACATAACCACGTCCTTTATTAATGGTCAATTCCACTTCTAAAGTAACAGATTTCTCCATATTACAAATAACGAAATCAGGGTTAAGCACCTCGAAGTTATTAGAGAATTTAGTAATGTCGCCAGCAACAAACTGCTCCTGTCCATTAACTAAAATAAAAACTTTCTCTGAGTCACCGGCATCTCCTGATTTTTTAAAACGCACTTGTTTTAAATTAAGAATGATTTCTGTTAAATCTTCTACAACACCTTTTATGGTAGAAAACTCATGAGATACCCCTGAAAAACGAATACTTGTAATGGCATAACCTTCTAAAGAAGAAAGCAATATTCTTCTCAAGGCATTACCAATTGTTACACCGAAACCGGGCTCTAAAGGACGGAACTCAAATGTACCATCGAAATCAGTTGATTTCTGCATGATTACTTTATCGGGTTTCTGAAATGCTAAAATTGCCATTTATAATGTTTTTAGATCGTTATTAAAATTATGTAACGTAAAAAAGTTAACTGCTATAAAGCAGTTAACTAAATATATTACTTAGAGTATAACTCTACTATAAGATTTTCTTTGATATTTTCTGGTATCTCGTCGCGATTAGGATAAGCTAAAAACTTACCTGATAATTCACTTGCATTCCAGTCTAACCAATTGAATTTATTGATTACTCTGCCTGCTACCGAATTGGTAATAGCTTCTAAAGTTTTTGACTTTTGACGCACTGCGATAACATCACCAGCTTTCAATTGATAAGATGGAATATTTACTACTTCACCGTTAACTGTTACGTGTTTATGGCTAACTAACTGACGGGCAGCTGAACGTGTTGTAGCAATACCTAATCTGTAAACTGTGTTATCTAAACGAGCTTCTAATAATTGTAATAAGTTATCACCTGTAATACCACCACGTGAAGACGCTTTGGTAAATAAGTTACGGAACTGACGCTCTAATACACCATAAGTATATTTAACCTTCTGTTTCTCCATTAACTGTACAGCGTACTCTGACTGTTTTCCTCTTCTTTTTGAAGCACCGTGCTGCCCAGGAGGATAGTTTTTTCTGTCTAGTACTTTATCAGGGCCAAAAATTGGCTCTCTGAACTTACGGGCGATTTTGGACTTTGGTCCTGTATATCTTGCCATTGTTTTTTGTTTTAAAGTATCATGCAACCTTACGCTGCAGACTCTTAGCTTTAAAAATTAATAAATTAAACTCTTCTCTTCTTAGGAGGACGACATCCATTGTGTGGAAGCGGGGTAATATCTTTGATAGAGGTTACTTCTATACCTGAAACCTGCAATGTTCTAATTGCAGACTCACGACCAGAACCCGGACCTTTAACAAAAACATCTACTTTACGCAGCCCCAGATCAAATGCTACTTTACCGCAATCAGATGCAGCCTGACCTGCTGCATAAGGCGTGTTCTTTTTAGAACCTTTAAAGCCCATTTTACCTGCAGAAGACCATGAAATAGTTTGACCATTGTTATTTGTTAAGGTAACAATGATATTGTTAAAAGTAGCATTGATGTGTGCCTGACCAACAGGCTCAATAACAACAATACGCTTTTTGGTAACTTTTTTACTCTTAGCCATAATTATTATTCAGTACTAATTTTATTTAGTAGCTTTTTTCTTGTTTGCAACTGTTTTTCTCTTGCCTTTACGTGTACGAGAGTTGTTCTTAGTGCGCTGACCACGTACCGGCAAACCTTTTCTGTGACGTAAACCACGGTAACAACCGATATCCATTAAACGCTTAATGTTCAACTGAACTTCTGAACGTAAAGCACCTTCAACTTTTACTCCGTCGTTAATAATGGTACGAATTGCCGATAACTCATCATCAGACCAATCTTGTACTTTTTTGTTAAAATCGATACCTGCCTCCGTTAATATACGTTGCGCAGTTGCTCTTCCTACTCCGAAGATGTAGGTTAACCCGATCTCACCTCTTTTGTTTCTTGGTAAATCTATACCTGATATCCTTGCCATATTTGTATTTAGCGATTTTGATTTACGATCTTTTGATTTACGATTCACGATCAGGAAGCTGTGCAACCCAATTACGTAATCTTAATTCGTAAATCTAAAATCTAAAATTTAATTAACCTTGACGTTGCTTAAATTTAGGGTTCTTCTTGTTGATTACGTAAAGTTTACCTTTACGACGAATAACCTTGCAATCCGCACTACGTTTTTTAATTGATGACCTAACTTTCATTTTATTTGTATCTATAAGTAATCCTGCCCTTTGATAAATCGTAAGGCGACATCTCTAATTTGACTTTGTCCCCCGGTAAAATTTTGATATAATGCATCCTCATTTTTCCAGAGATATGAGCAATAATCTCATGACCATTTTCCAGTTCTACACGGAACATGGCATTCGATAATGCTTCCCTTATTACACCGTCTTGTTCAATTGAGGCTTGTTTAGCCATATAATATTGATTTTTACTTAATTAGCTGTTGTTCAACAGGGATGCAAAATTAAATAAAAAAATTTAATTATTTACTTTTTTTCTTTAAAACTTCTTCAATGAATGAAAAGGTTGATAAAACATCTGCATTCCCCTTTTTAACCGCAACAGTATGCTCAAAATGTGCCGATGGCTTATTGTCCTTACTGGTTACCGTCCATCCATCAGACCAAAATTTAACTCCTGCTGTACCTGCATTGATCATCGGCTCTATCGCAATCACCATTCCCTCTTCCAGTTTAATTCCACTTCCCCTTTTGCCATAATTAGGCACCTCGGGCTTTTCGTGTAATTTAACTCCAACACCATGACCAACCAATTCTCTCACTACTCCAAATCCATTTGCCTCTGCATAAGCTTGTACTGCAAATCCCACATCACCAATTCTCGAACCAACCACAGCCTTTTCTATAGCCAGTTTCAGACATTCCTGTGTTACTTCCACAAGTTTCTGACGCTCGCTATCGATCTCTCCAATAGAAAAAGTGTATGCCGAATCCCCAAAAAAATCATTCTTGATCACACCACAATCTACAGAGATCAAATCTCCTTCCTGAATTACATAATCCCCCGGAAATCCATGAACAACCTGTTCGTTTGGTGAAATACATAAAGAATAAGGAAATCCATTATAATTTAAAAAAGCAGGGATCGCACCATGGTCTTTTATAAATGTCTCAGCCAGATCATTAAGCTTCTTTGTTGTTACTCCCGGACCAATGACCTTAGCAACTTCAGCTAAGGTCTTTGATACCAGCAAAGAACTTTCTCTTATTAACTCTATCTCTTCCGGAGATTTGTAATAGATTTTAGACATTGTATTTACTAAATCACAGCATTGCTACCACTCGCTGCAGGAATTCCCGTACGACCAGTAACCCTACCTGTTTTCATTAATCCATCGTAATGACGCATTAATAAATAACTCTCAATCTGTTGTAAGGTATCTAGAACAACCCCTACCAGAATCAGCAAAGACGTTCCTCCATAAAAATGTGCAAACTCAGATTTAATCCCAAATTTAACTGCAATAGAAGGAAGAATTGCAATGATCGCCAGGAAAATTGCTCCTGGAAAGGTGATCTTGGAAATCACATCATCAATAAATGATGAAGTAGATAAACCCGGTTTTATGCCCGGTATAAACCCACCATTCTTTTTCATGTCATCAGACATCTGAGTAGGATTAACTGTAATCGCAGTATAGAAAAATGTAAATGCAATAATTAAAAATGCAAACGTTAAACTATAGGCCAAAGAAGTATAATCACTAAACTGAATCAGCCAGGTATTCTGCAAGGATGGAAAAAATCCTGTCAAAGTTGCGGGAATAAACATTAATGCCTGGGCAAAAATGATCGGCATCACACCAGCAGCATTTACTTTTAAAGGTATATACTGCCTAACCCCACCGAACTGTCTGTTGCCTACAATCCTTTTCGCATATTGTACAGGCACTTTACGAACGCCCTGTACAATCATGATCGTAAACATTACAACAGCAAAAAGCGCAACAATCTCAACAACCAGGGCAATTAAGCCCCCGTCACCTACAAACCTTGAACTGATCTCCTGTTGCAGCGCAATAGGCAAACGGGCAATAATACCAACCATAATGATCAGTGATATACCATTACCAATACCTTTGTCAGTGATTTTCTCACCTAACCACATTACAAATAATGTACCTGCAGATAAAACAAATGTTGCAAGCACAAAAAATAAGGTGTGGTCTATAATGATAGCCTCAGCTGGAACCTGTGTTTTAACATAACCCACAGCCTGAACAGCTGTAATGGCTACGGTTAAATAACGGGTAATCTGATTGAGTTTCTTTCTTCCGCTCTCACCTTCCTTTTGCATCTTCTGAAAAGAAGGAACCGCAATACCTAATAGCTGAACTACAATAGAGGCAGAAATATAAGGCATAACACCCAAGGCCAGGATAGATACCCGGGAAAATGATCCTCCGGCAAACATATCCAACAGACCTAAAATGCCAGACTTCGTATTATCGCCTAAAAGTGTTGCATCTACACCTGGTAATACCACATGAGATACAAACCTATAAACTAAAAGAATCATGAGCGTAAAAATAATACGCTCTTTCAATTCTTGAATTTTCCAAATATTACTTAAAGTAGTAAACAGCTTCTTCATTAATTACAATTTTTCGATTGAGCCTCCAACAGCCTCAATAGCTTTTTGTGCAGTTGCAGAAAAAGCATGTGCTTTAACTTCTATCTTAGATTTAACTTCACCGCGACCTAAAATCTTAACCAGATCGTTTTTAGATGCTAAACCATGTTGTTGTAAGGCAGCAAAATCTATGCTTGTTAAGTTAAACTTCTCAGCCAATCCTTGTAACACATCTAAATTTACACCTACGTATTCAACACGGTTAATAGGTTTGAAACCTACTTTAGGTACACGACGCTGTAATGGCATCTGACCGCCTTCAAATCCAACCTTGGTTGAATGTCCTGAACGTGATCCGGCCCCTTTATGACCACGGGTGGAAGTACCGCCACGACCAGAACCGGTACCACGACCAATTCTCTTACTATTTTTAGTAGAACCTGCTGCAGGTTTTAAATTACTTAAGTTCATTTCTTGAAACTTATTGTGTTGCCCTTCGCTTTCACTAATCAGGGTCAACGGTTAAACAATATACAAAGGTTGCAAATGTAATTATATTAACTACATTTACAACCTTTAAAATAATTTATATGCGCTCTATCGCGATTAAGTGATTCACTTTTCTTACCATTCCAATAATGGCATCAGTTGCCTCAACTTCTACACTTTGGTTCATTTTAGTTAAACCTAAAGCTTGCATTGTTCTTTTCTGGCGCTCACTTCTGTCGATAATGCTTTTTACCTGGGTTATTTTGATCTTAGCCATAATATTATCCGTTAAAAACTTTATTTAAATCAACACCACGCTGTTGTGCAACAGTGTAAGCATCACGCATTTTAGTTAAAGCATCTACAGTTGCTTTTACCACGTTGTGAGGATTTGATGAACCTTTTGATTTTGCCAGTACGTTATGTACTCCAGCACTCTCTAATACAGCACGCATCGCACCACCAGCAATAACTCCGGTACCTACAGCTGCAGGTTTGATCAATACAAAACCTCCAGAAAATTTACCGATTTGCTCGTGAGGAACAGTACCATTCAACAAAGGAACTTTTACCAGGTTCTTTTTAGCATCATCAATGCCTTTTGCAATTGCTTCTGTTACCTCTTTTGCTTTACCCAATCCGTATCCAACGATTCCGTTCTCATCTCCAACAACTACGATTGCTGAGAAGCTGAAAGTACGACCACCTTTGGTTACTTTGGCTACGCGTTGTATGCTAACTAAACGATCTTTTAATTCGATCTCGCTAGTCTTAACTCTTTTTATATTGATAGTTGACATTCTTATCTAATTTTCAGATTAAAATTCTAAACCAGCTTCGCGGGCACCATCTGCCAGCGATTTAACGCGACCATGGTATAAATAGCCATTTCTATCGAAAACAACTTGTTTAATACCTGCTGCGATAGCTTTTTCAGCTACTAATTTACCTACGGCAACTGATTGCTCAGATTTATTGCCTGTACCTGAAAAATCTTTAGATAAAGATGAAGCTGATACAATTGTGCTACCGGTTACATCGTTAATAATTTGAGCATAAATCCCTTTATTGCTTCTATAAACCGATAAACGTGGACGGCTTTCAGAACCTGTTAATCTTTTTCTGATGCCTTTTTTTATACGATCTCTACGAGATAATTTTTTCCCTGCCATGATGATTATTTTTTAGAAGCTGATTTACCTGCTTTTCTTCTTAACACTTCGCCTACAAACTTGATACCTTTACCTTTATATGGTTCCGGTGCACGTAACGAACGGATCTTCGCTGCTACCTGTCCTATCAATTGTTTGTCAATACTTTCTAAAATGATTTTAGGTGTCTGACCTTTTTCTGAGGTTGTGGTCACCTTAATCTCTTCCGGCAACTGGAAAACATAATGGTGAGAATAACCTAAAACAAGATCCAGTGTATTTCCCTGGTTTGTAGCGCGGTAACCCACACCTACTAATTCCTGTTGAATTTTATAACCTTCTGTTACACCAACAACCATATTATTGATCAAAGCACGGTATAAACCATGTAATGCTTTGTGTCTTTTTTGCTCTGACGGACGTTGTACTGTTAACACGCCATCTTCCTGACTTACAGTGATATCTGAATCTACTGCTTGAGTTAATTCTCCCTTAGGGCCTTTAACAGTTACTACGTTATCTTTAGAAACGGTAATCGTTACACCTGCAGGTACATTAATTGGGGCTTTTCCTACTCTTGACATTTTGCTATCCTCCTTTAATTAATAAACGTGACACAAAACTTCGCCACCAATGTTTAGTTTAGCAGCCTCTTTATCGGTCATAACACCCTTAGATGTAGATAAAATTGCAATACCTAAACCATTTAATACTCTTGGCATATTATCCACACCGGCATATTGCCTTAAACCTGGTTTGCTAATACGTGTTAACGTACGGATCGCCGGGATTTTAGTGATCGCATTGTATTTCAATGCAATTTTAATAGTGCCTTGAGTTGTAGTATCCTCAAATTTGTAGTTAGCAATGTAACCTTTGTCAAAAAGTACTTTAGTAATTTCCTTTTTAAGGTTTGATGCAGGAATCTCTACAATTCTGTGATTTGCCTTTATGGCATTTCTTACTCTTGTAAGATAATCTGCTATTGGATCTGTATTCATTTTTATATAATTGTGATAGTGGTTTCCTTTCCGACCTATTCGGAACGACCTGCCATCGGTTAATTCTTTTATTTGCAGTTTAAGGAATTGAACCTTAAACACATCAGCTGTTTACCAGCTTGCTTTTCTTACCCCAGGTATTTTACCTGCCAAAGCCATATCACGGAACAATACCCTTGATATACCGAAAGTACGCATGTAACCACGAGGACGGCCAGTTAATTTACAACGGTTGTGCAAACGTACAGCCGATGAGTTTTTTGGTAACTTGTCTAATCCTTCATAGTCTCCGGCAGCTTTAAGTTCTGCACGTTTCTCTGCATACTTAGCAACCAGCTTCTGGCGCTTAATTTCGCGAGCTTTTACACCTTCTTTTGCCATTATTGCTCTGTTTTTTGATTTTTAAATGGTAACCCAAATTGTTTTAAAAGTTCCAATGCCTCAACATCTGTAGTCGCAGTGGTTACAAAAGTAATGTCCATACCTAAAATCTTGCTGATCTTATCTATGTTGATCTCAGGGAAGATGATCTGCTCAGTTACACCTAAAGTGTAATTTCCTTTTCCATCGAAACCTTTATCGTTGATACCTTTGAAGTCACGGATACGTGGCAAAGCTACAGAAATTAAACGATCTAAGAACTCATACATGTTGTTATCACGTAAAGTTACACGTACACCAACCGGCATACCTTTACGCAATTTAAAGTTTGAGATATCTTTTTTAGATTTTGCGCCAACTGCTTGCTGACCTGAGATCGTGGTCATCTCTAAAATAGAGCTGTCCATAATCTTTTTGTCAGTTACAGAGAAACGACCAACCCCCTGGTTGATAGCAATCTTCTCTAACTTAGGAACCTGCATAACGCTTTTGTAATTGAACTTATCTTTAAGTGCAGTTACAATTTCCTCTTTATATTTACTTTTTAATCTTGGTACGTAAGCCATTATTTGATCTCCTCTCCTGATTTTTTAGATACCCTAACTAATTTCCCATCAGCATTAAGCTTTCTGCCAACGCGTGTAGTTGCTCCTGTCTTAGGGTCAATTAACGCCACGTTAGAAATATGAAGAGCAGCCTCTTTCTTAATGATACCACCATTAGGGGTAGCAGCATTTGGTTTTGTATGTTTTGATACAAGGTTAACACCTTCTACAAGTACTCTGCTTTTAGAAATTAATACTGAAAGCACAGTGCCTTGCTGACCTTTTGAATCTCCGGCTATAACCTTTACTAAATCACCTTTACGGATTTTTATTTTTGGTGTAGTTACTTTATTTTTCATTTTATAATACCTCCGGTGCTAATGATACAATTTTCATGAATTGTTTTTCACGCAGTTCTCTTGCTACCGGGCCAAAAATACGTGTACCGCGCGGCTCATCTTGTGCATTTAATAATACTGCTGCATTGTCGTCGAAACGGATATAAGAACCATCTTTACGTCTGATCTCTTTCTTTGTTCTTACTACAACTGCTTTAGAAACTGTTCCTTTCTTGATGTTTCCGGAAGGCAAAGCACTCTTAACGGTAACAACGATCTTGTCACCAATAGAAGCATAACGCTTTCCAGTACCACCAAGTACACGGATAACCAATACTTCTTTTGCGCCGCTATTGTCGGCTACGTTTAATCTTGATTCCTGTTGTACCATGTTATTTAGCCCTTTCTAAAATTTGCACTAATCTCCAGTTCTTGTTTTTACTCAGCGGACGAGTCTCCATGATCAGTACTGTATCACCAATACCGCAATCGTTTTTCTCGTCATGAGCCATAAATTTGGTAGTTTTCTTAACAAACTTACCATAGATCGGGTGTTTCACTTTACGTTCTACCGCTACAACAATAGATTTTTCCATCTTGTTGCTTACCACCAACCCGGTTCTTGTTTTTCTTAATTGTCTTTCCATTTCGACTCTAAAGTTATTTAGTTTCAGTAGCAGACTGAGCTTTACGCTTAGTCACTTCAGTATTTAATCGGGCAATATTTCTCCTAACCTTGCTAATGCGGCTTGGGTTCTCTATAGCCGAAATTGTATGCGCAAACTTTAACTTTACTAAGTTTTCTGTCTCTTCTGCAATCCTGGCTACTAGCTCTTCTTGTGAAAGCCCTGTAATTTCTGAGTTCTTCATTTTATTAATTTTTATATTGTGGGTCCAGCGGTTATAATAACAAGTTACTTACAACATTCAACCCATCCCTTATTATGCTTCTACGTAATCTCTACGTACTACAAATTTTGTTTGGATCGGTAATTTCTGTGCGGCTAAACGCATGGCTTCTTTGGCAATTTCCAAAGGCACACCTTCAGCTTCAAAAATAATACGTCCGGGTCTAACAACAGCTACCCAATACTCAGGCGCACCTTTACCTTTACCCATACGTACCTCAGCAGGTTTCTTAGTTACCGGTTTGTCCGGGAATATCCTAATCCATACCTGACCTTCACGTTTCATGAAACGAGTTACCGCGATACGGGCTGCCTCTATCTGGCGACTGGTGATCCAGGTCGACTCTAGAGATTTGATCCCGAAAGATCCGAATGACAATTCAGCACCACGAGTTGCTAAACCTTTCATTCTGCCCTTTTGCATCTTTCTGAACTTCGTTCTTTTTGGCTGTAACATTTTATTCTAATATTATCGTTAAACGATCTGTTAACTAATTATTTACGAGGACCTCTGTTTTGAGAATTTCCACCTCTATTATCTCTTCCTGCACCCGGACCACCTTGACCAGGGCCTCTTCCGCCACGATTACCACCACCGCGGTTATCGTTTCTTCTGTCGCCACCGCCACGGTTATCCCTGTCTCTTCCACCACCGAAAGCACCTTCTGGTCTGCCACCTTTGCCAGGAGCATTGCTCGTTGCACCGATGTTTGGAGAAAGGTCACGTTTACCGTAAACTTCACCTTTACAGATCCATACTTTAACACCTATTTTTCCATAAGTAGTTAAAGCTTCTGCCAGCGCATAGTCAATATCTGCACGGAAAGTATGCAAAGGAATTCTTCCTTCTTTATACTGTTCACTACGAGCCATCTCAGCACCACCTAAACGACCAGAAGTCATAATTTTGATACCTTCAGCACCCATACGCATAGTTGATGCGATAGTAGATTTCATTGCTCTACGGAATGAGATCCTTGCTTCTAATTGTTTTGCAACACCTTCTGCTACTAATTGTGCATCAAGTTCAGGACGCTTAATCTCAAAAATGTTGATCTGAATTTCCTTTTTAGTCAATTTTTTCAACTCTTCTTTGATCTTGTCAACTTCCTGTCCTGCTTTACCAATCACAATACCCGGACGAGCTGTGTGGATCGTTACAGTGATACGTTTTAACGTACGCTCGATTACCACTTTAGCTACACCGCCTTTTGCGATACGTGCAGAAAGGTATTTTCTTATTTTTTCGTCCTCAACTAATTTATCAGCATAGTTGTTGCCACCGAACCAGTTAGAATCCCAACCCTTGATGATTCCTAACCTGTTACCTATTGGATGTGCTTTTTGTCCCATTTCTGTTAATTAGTTTGAGTTTCAACGTTTTTACTATCTACTATCAAAGTTACGTGGTTTGAACGCTTACGTATTCTGTAACCACGTCCTTGAGGTGCTGGTCTTAATCTTTTTAACTGACGACCACCGCCTACCATTATCGTTTTCACGTATAACTGGTTTTCTTCAGGGCGAGAACCTTCATTTTTTGTTTCCCAGTTTTTGATAGCCGATAATAATAGTTTCTCAACCCTTATTGCCGCATCTTTATTGGTAAACTTTAAAATATGTAAAGCTTTCTCAACACGCTCACCTCTGATAAGATCTACAACCAAACGCATTTTACGTGGTGAGGTTGGACAATTGTTTAATTTCGCTACTGCTTCCATCTCTTAATTATTTTTTCTTTTCAGAGTGACCCCTAAATGTTCTGGTTGGAGCAAACTCTCCCAGCTTATGACCAACCATGTTTTCTGTTACGTATACCGGTATAAATTTGTTACCGTTGTGTACTGCAAATGTATGACCCACAAAATCTGGTGAGATCATTGATCTGCGAGACCAAGTTTTAATTACAGACTTCTTGCCTGAATCATTCATAGAGACTACTTTCTTCTCTACGTTATGGTCAATATAAGGTCCTTTTTTAATCGAACGAGCCATTATTTCTTCCTTTTCTCTATGATGAAACGATTTGAGTATTTTTTAAGTTGACGGGTTTTAAATCCTTTCGAATAAACACCGTTCCTTGACCGGGGCTGACCTCCTGATGAGCGACCCTCACCACCACCCATAGGGTGATCTACCGGGTTCATTGCTACCGGACGTGTCCTCGGACGACGGCCTAACCAACGGTTACGACCAGCTTTACCTAATACTTCATTTGCATGATCTGAATTGGAAACAGCTCCTATCGTTGCCAAACAAGTAACTAAGATTGACCTTACTTCACCTGAAGGCATTTTTAATGTAGCATATTTACCGTCACGGGCAGCCAATTGTGCATAAGCACCGGCACTGCGCGCCAACTGAGCACCACGACCAGGATGAATCTCCACGTTGTGTACAATAGAACCCAAAGGAATATTGCTCAATTTCAATGTATTTCCTACTTCTGGAGTTGCAGTATCACCCGACACTACCTTTTGCCCAACTTGCAAACCTTCCGGTGCAATAATATAACGCTTCTCACCGTCTGCATAATGTAACAATGCAATACGAGCGGTACGGTTTGGATCGTACTCAACAGTAGCTACTGTTGCAGGAATATCAAATTTCTCACGTTTAAAATCAATTAAACGATAAGATTTCTTGTGACCACCACCCATATAGCGCATAGTCATCTTTCCTGTATTGTTACGTCCTCCCGATTTCTTAGAAGATACAACCAATGATTTTTCGGGCTTGGTTGCTGTAATCTCCGTAAAACTGGCACCTACTCTAAAGCGGGTTCCCGGAGTGACTGGTTTAAATTTTCTTAAGCCCATAGTTTATAAATAATTCAATTCTTATTAAATATTCGAGTAATAATCAATCGTTTCTCCTGCTGCCAGGGTTACAATCGCTTTCTTGTATTTCGGGCTACGTCCCGTAACTAATCCACCTTTAGTATTTCTGGACTTAACTTTACCATTTACAACCATTGTATTAATGGCTAAAATGTTTACGCCGTACATTTTCTCTATGGCTTGCTTAATCTGCAATTTATTTGCTTTGTGTTCTACTTTAAAAGTAAAGCGGTTAGACTTTTCTGTTAATGCAGAAGCTTTCTCTGTTAATATTGGTTTCTTTAAAAATTCCATATTACTTGGCAAATGCCTCCTCCAGTGTTTTAACAGAATCTGCAGTCAACAAAAGCTTGCCACAGTTCAATACATCATAAGTATTTAACTGATCTGCAGTAATCACTTTCACTTTCTGAATGTTTCTGCTTGATAAATAGATATTGTTATTTTGCGTAGGTAAAACCAACAATGTCTTTTCGTTAGTCAGATTTAATGCGCTAACCAAATTGATGTAGTTTTTAGTTTTGATCGTATCAAAAGTAAAATCTTCTAAAACCACTACGTTATTGTCCTTTGCTTTATAAGATAAAGCTGACTTACGTGCCAGTGATTTTAATTTCTTGTTCAATTTGAAGCTGTAATCACGTGGCTGAGGACCAAACACACGACCACCACCATTAAACAATGGAGATTTAATACTTCCGGCACGCGCACCACCAGTACCTTTTTGTTTATATAATTTACGGGTTGAACCAGCAATCTCATTACGTTGTTTAGACTTATGCGTTCCCTGACGTTGATTGGCCAGATATTGCTTAACATCTAAATAAATTGCGTGGTCAACAGGCGTTATGCCAAATACCGACTCAGGAAGCTGCACCTTGGCACCTGTCTCTTTTCCTGAAATGTTTAATACTTTAACTTCCATCTGCTTACTTATCTAAGATTACGTAAGAACCCTTAGCTCCTGGTACGGAACCACTAACTACAACCAGATTTTGATCAGCATAAACTTTCAAAACCTGTAAGTTCTGAACCTTTACCCTGTCACCACCCATTCTACCCGCCATACGCATACCTTTAAATACACGAGAAGGATACGAAGCAGCACCCAATGAACCTGGAGCACGCATCCTGTTGTGCTGTCCGTGAGTTTGCCCACCAACACCACCGAAACCATGACGTTTTACAACACCCTGGAATCCTTTACCTTTTGATGTACCAACTACATCAACAAAATCACCTTCGTTAAAGATGTTAACCGTTACCGTATCACCTAAGTTCAACGACTCTTCAAACGGCTCAAATTCAACCAGCTTACGTTTTGGTGTAGTTTTCGCTTTCGCAAAATGGCCTTTAAGCGGCATGGTAGTGTTCTTTTCTTTAGCTTCGTCGAAACTTAACTGAACTGAAACGTAACCGTCTTTCTCTTCGGTCTTTACCTGTGTTACAACACAAGGCCCAGCTTCGATCACCGTGCATGGTATATTCTTACCATCGGCGTCGAAAATGCTGGTCATTCCTACTTTTTTTCCAATAATACCTGACATTTTCTTTTTTTAATTTAACACCCATCGAAGCAGTAGGGCTTCGTTCAAGGTGGATACACATCCCCGTTAAGGGACGGCAAAAATAGGAAAGAAATCTTAATTTTCAAATAGTTAGCTAATTATTTTTTCAAATAAATGCTAAAAATTTGTTTTGATCGGGTAGCAAGCAATTAAAGTAAGTTTTATCCAACTAACTTATCACTTAAACTATATAAGATAATACACAAAACGAATAATCCGATCACAACATACAGATAATCCCGCTCAATCAGAAAGCTAAAAACTGAAAAAACCACCCGTGCAATAGGCGTAAAGATCAGCAAAACCGTTCCAAACTGCACAATTGCCGCACCATCCATCTTAGTCAGGCCATGAAGAATGGCTGCTATTGAAGAATAGCCAGACCTTCCCGGATTAAATTCCTTATAGTCAACTACCTGATTATGGTTAAAAAACAAGTAAATAAGCCCTCCTATAAGCACCACGCTCATTGATGCGATCACCCCAACACGCAACAGTGTCCCCAGAATGATCTGTATATCTTTGTCCGCAAAAAAATTCTTATTGCCTTTACTCATAATCTGCCCGATAAGCCATTATAAATCATTTGAAGTGCTAAAAAAGTAACCACCACTGCAAAAACCACCTTTAATTTATCTGTATTGGTCCTCACCAGAATCTTTGATCCGATTGTAGCCCCAAATAATACACCTATGGTTACAGGCATGGCAATCCCCGGATCAATCTGTCCGCGATGCAGGTAAACAATTGCACTTGCCGCTGCCGTAACCCCCATCATAAAATTGCTGGTGGTAGTCGAGACCTTAAAAGGGATCCGCATGATGTTATCCATAGCCACCACCTTCAGGGCGCCCGAGCCAATCCCCAGCAAACCTGAAATGATACCAGCCACAAACATCATTAAAAAACCACCCAGCACATTATGCACTGCATATTTTTTAACAGTTCCATCAACAGGGTAAGTGCCGTTCAATTTCAAGAAAACAGCCAGTTTGCCCGAAGTATCGTTATCAGAATGGTCTACTTTCTTCCTTACCATCATTACGGCAGAGAACAAAAGGATCAGTCCAAAAATAACAGCTATATAACTTGGATTGATAAATACAGTAACCACGGCTCCGATAATGGCGCTTATTGTAGTCGCTATTTCCAGAAACATCCCTATCCGTATATTCGTAATCCCTTCTTTAACATAAGCTGCCGCCGAACCCGATGAAGTCGCGATTACAGATATAATAGATGCACCAATAGCATAATGAATGTCAACGCCAAGCACAAGTGTTAACAGTGGAATAATGATCACCCCACCTCCAAGTCCTGTCAGTGAGCCAACCAGTCCGGCTAAAAAAGCCCCTGCCAAAACGATGATTGTAAAGAGTAATACCGACATTGCTACAAATATACTATCTACAGTCCGAACACAATAAAATTAAAATATCATTGTTAAATTAGACATAAACCAATATCCGATATGAAGAAAATTATATTCCCAGTTATTTCGGCTTTGATACTTAGCATAAGTGCCCAGGGCCAGATTACCCAGGATTCAGCTAGAGTTGATCCAAGTCTGAAAGGACAATACCAGCTCATACTTTCCAAATCAAAAACCCTGGATGGCTATAAATTGGTAAATCCAAACCGGATGTCATCCTTCTGGCAAAATGTAAGGGATACCCTGAGTACAGAACGCCGGCAATTGAGCTCAGCCACCCAAAAAATTGCCGAACAGGAAAAGAGCATAGCTGATTTAAAAACCCAGATCAGTGGAAAGGAAAGTTCTTTGGCCAGCACAAATGCCAAAGTAAATGAAATCAGCTTTTTAGGCATTTCCTTTACAAAAGGCACCTACAATACGATCGTATGGAGCCTCATCATTGGCCTGGCGGCAGCCCTGACTGTTGTGATATTAAGGTCGGCCAAACACATTCATGAAGCGAAGTACCGGAGTACATTATATGAAGAGATTTCTCAGGAATATCAGAGCTATAAAACCAAGGCAAACGATAAAGAAAAGAAACTTGCCCGCGAACTGCAGGATGAGCGCAACAAACTCGAAGAACTGAAAAGCCGGGGGCGATAAAAACTTAAACAATTAAAAAAGCCTTCCTCGATGATCTCGGGAAGGCTTTTTTGATACTTCAATATCGTTATACTTTGATTTCTACTTCAACACCGCTAGGCAATTCAAGTTTCATTAAAGCGTCTACTGTTTTTGAGTTAGAGCTATAAATATCTAACAAACGCTTATAAGCACACAATTGGAACTGCTCACGTGCTTTTTTGTTCACGTGTGGTGAACGCAAAACAGTGAAAATTTTCTTCTCTGTAGGCAAGGGAATTGGTCCGCTAACCACTGCACCTGTCGGCTTAACAGTTTTTACGATTTTCTCGGCAGACTTATCTACCAGATTATAATCGTAAGATTTTAATTTGATTCTGATTCTTTGGCTCATGATATATATGAATTAAAGCTGCCGGTTAGAGCTATTAATAACCGGCAGCAAGTTTATTTAAAAATTAATCTAATGATTTAACTTTTCCTTTTGATTTTGCAATCACCTCTTCCTGAACATTCTTAGGAGCTGGCTCATAATGATCAAACTCCATAGTAGAAGTTGCACGTCCCGAAGTAATGGTACGCAACTGGGTCACATAACCAAACATTTCCGAAAGTGGAACCAGGGCTTTAATAACCTGTGCACCGTTACGCGTGTCCATACCTTGCAGCTGACCACGACGACGGTTTAAGTCACCCATAACATCACCCATGTTCTCTTCTGGTGTAAGCACCTCAATTTTCATGATCGGCTCCATCAATACCGGCTTACATTTAGGTAAAGCCTCACGGAAAGCAGAGCGTGCCGCAATCTCAAAAGATAGCGCATCCGAATCGACCGCATGGAACGAACCATCGATCAAACGAACTTTCATATCTGGAAGCGGATAACCTGCAACAACACCGTTAGACATGGCTGCAGCAAAACCTTTCTCAACTGAAGGGATAAACTCACGCGGAATTGAACCACCTACAATCTCGTTTACGAATTGTAATCCACCTTTTTCGTAATCAGCATCAATAGGAGAAATGATCACCTGAATATCAGCAAATTTACCACGACCACCAGTTTGTTTCTTATAAGTTTCACGGTGCTGTGTAGTCCCTGTAATTGCTTCTTTATAAGCAACCTGAGGAGCTCCCTGGTTTACTTCTACTTTAAACTCACGTTTCAGACGATCGATAAGGATGTCCAGGTGAAGCTCACCCATACCTGAAATTACGGTCTGACCAGTTTCTTCATCAGTCTGAACCTTGAATGTAGGATCCTCTTCAGCTAGTTTACCTAAAGCAATACCTAATTTATCAACATCTGCCTGAGTTTTAGGCTCAATTGCCAAACCGATAACCGGATCAGGGAAATTCATAGATTCAAGGATGATCGGATTTTTCTCATCACAAAGTGTATCACCTGTTTTGATATCTTTAAATCCTACTACCGCAGCAATATCTCCGGCACCTACATTAGGAATCGGGTTTTGCTTGTTGGCGTGCATCTGGAAGATACGTGAAATACGCTCTTTGTTCTCAGAACGTGCATTGTATACATAAGAACCCGCTTCAAGATTACCTGAATAAACACGGATAAAGCATAAGCGACCAACAAAAGGATCTGTTGCAATTTTAAATGCTAAAGCTGCAAAAGGCTCTTTTTCATCTGGTTTACGTAAAACTTCTTCACCATTGTTTGGATTGGTACCTACAATACCTTCCTGATCCATAGGTGAAGGCAATAATTCCATCACATAATCAAGCATGGTCTGAACACCTTTATTTTTGAAAGATGAACCACAAACCATAGGTACAATTTTGGCATCCAAAACAGCCTGACGCAATGCATCTAAAACCTCACGTTCAGTGATCGTTTCAGGTGCATCGAAGAATTTCTCCATTAAAGATTCGTCGTATTCAGCTACCGATTCCAGTAATTTCTCTCTCCACTCCGCAACCTCGTCTAACATATCTTCCGGAATTGGCACTTCAGTAAAGGTCATACCTTTATCATGCTCATTCCAAACGATACCACGGTTGTTGATCAGATCCACCACACCTTTAAAGCTATCTTCAGCACCGATAGGCAATTGCAATGGAACTGCATTGCTACCTAACATACTTTTAACCTGTCCAACAACTTTTAAGAAATCAGCTCCTGAACGGTCCATTTTGTTTACGAAACCGATACGGGCAACATTATAATTGTTTGCCAAACGCCAGTTCGTTTCAGATTGAGGCTCAACACCATCAACTGCCGAAAACAAAAACACCAAACCATCCAATACACGTAATGAACGGTTTACCTCTACGGTAAAATCCACGTGACCCGGGGTATCAATAATATTGATGTGATAATCCTGTCCTCTGTATTTCCAGCCAACAGTAGTTGCTGCAGACGTGATAGTTATCCCGCGTTCCGCTTCCTGTACCATCCAGTCCATTGTAGATGCACCTTCGTGAACCTCACCAATTTTATGGTTTACACCGGCATAATAAAGAATACGCTCAGTAGTGGTGGTCTTACCCGCATCAATGTGCGCGGCAATACCAATATTTCTTGTAAATCTTAAATCTCTTGACATTTTATGATTCTATATGATTAGAAACGGAAATGAGAGAACGCTTTATTAGCTTCAGCCATTTTATGCGTATCTTCTTTTTTCTTAACCGCTGCACCTTCACCTTTAGCTGCTGAAACAATTTCACCTGCTAATTTTTCTTTCATTGTTTTTTCACCACGTTTGCGTGCATATGAAATTAACCATTTCATGCCCAATGCAATCTTGCGGTCAGGTCTTACCTCGGTAGGAACCTGGAAGTTTGCACCACCTACACGGCGTGATTTTACCTCAACAGCTGGCATCACGTTAGATAAAGCACGTTTCCACACTTCTAAACCATTTTCACCTGCTTTTTTCTCAGCAAGTTCAACAGCATCGTAAAAAATAGAATAAGCGATAGATTTTTTTCCATCAAACATCATATTGTTTACAAACCTTGTTACCTGAACGTCGTTAAATTTTGGATCAGGAAGGATAATTCTCTTTTTTGGTTTTGACTTTCTCATTTTTCTTTCCTCCTAATTATTTCTTTTTACCTTTTGCAGGAGCCGCAGCTACTTGTCCTGGTTTAGGGCGTTTAGTACCATATTTTGAACGACGTTGGTTACGACCCGCAACACCTGAAGTATCTAATGCTCCACGGATGATGTGATAACGTACACCTGGTAAATCTTTAACACGACCACCACGGATCAATACGATCGAGTGCTCCTGTAAGTTGTGACCTTCTCCAGGGATGTAAGCGTTAACCTCTTTACCATTGGTTAAACGTACACGTGCAACTTTACGCATTGCTGAGTTTGGTTTTTTAGGGGTAGTGGTATATACACGTGTACATACACCTCTTCGCTGTGGACAGCTGTCCAACGCCGGAGACTTACTCTTGAACTCCAGTGCTACTCTACCTTTTCTAACTAATTGTTGAATGGTTGGCATTGTTCCTTTTTTACTTTTTTATTTATGTTTAAAAACTATACCCCTCAATAAGGGACTGCAAAGGTAAGACAATACATTTTATAAATCAAGGGGTTAACAGAAATTTAATCCCTTAAAAAACAAAGGCATAATTACTATGGGGTAAAAATGAATCCAAAACCAACAAAATCTGCCTCTGTCTGGTGTATATATATTTTAGCCTGAACGGCTGCCCAGTCCAGTACATTGTATTTCAATCCGGGCGTCCAGTAGGTTTTATTTTCCATTAAACTGTTATAATGCAGGTAATACCCATATTTAACCATCAGGCCCAGCCTGCCCATCCATAAATCCGGACCCACCGCCAGGCCTATACGCCACCTGTCAAAAGAACTGGCTTTCGACTGAAAAGTCTCTACATTTCGTAACGGATCATAAATGGTATGGTAGTAAACAGCATCAACTCCTGCCCCAAAGCCTAAAACAGTATTCAACCGATAATTGTACCCTGCGTATAAGCCTGTTTTATATAAACCATCCTTACTCCTGTAAACCCCACGACGCCCAATATTAATCCCAATATCTATACTGTGCTTCTTATAATCCATTGGTTTTCTCCAGGAAGCCGTATCCCGGTCCAAACTGCTTTTCAAAGATTGAACCAGTCCAAAACTCACGCTGCTTATATTCATTCCATTATTCGGCACCCGGGTTCCCCCATTCGAAAAATGAAGAATATCCAGGCCTGCCGCCAGTTTTGTAGACGGGCCAATACGTGTAGCCAGCTTTAACGCAATCCTCGAAGAAAAATTCAGGTGGCTTCCCACCAGCACATTCTGATTGGTAAACCAGGTTTCCCCCAAATACCCCATTCCTAGTCCTGGTGTAACAAACAGTTCTGTACTTTTTGTTTTAAACAGCGAAAAATTAAGCGCAGCAATCAAAGCATAAGAATCTCCAAATCTACGAGGTCTCGGATCCGAGACCATCACAATATCACCCATATTCTTATAATTGAATACCAGGTCAAGACTCTTTAAATTCAACATTTTCATCCATGGCCTCGGATGGGCAATGGTGCTCATATGATAAATCAGCTCACCACCATAAGCCGTTCCCGTCAATTTATTCTGGGCTGTAAATACACCCAGCGATACCTGAGGAGAAAACTCTATACTATTTCTGCTGTCGGCTGTTTCCTGGGCATGCAAATCCCCCGCAACCATTAAAAAACTTAAAAATAAAACAAGAATATAGGCTTTACTTGATTTTCGAATGCTCATTTTAAATTTAGCTGGTTCAAACATGGATTTTAATGAAAAGTGTTCAGGTATAACTTCTCTACCTTTTTACGTGCCCAGTCGGTCTTCCTTAAAAATTTCAGGCTGGAGTTCATAGTTGGATTATTGTTAAAACAGGCAATGCGGACCAGTTGCCCCAGCTCCTCCCATCCATAATGCCATACCAGCTGCTTCAATATAAATTCCAGCGTTTTACCATGTAGTGGATTATTTGCCTGTTCCTGTACTGCCATAGCGCAAAAATAATAAGAATAACTAGATTTGTATAAAAAACAATCCCAACGTACCATGAATTTAAAATTAGGTGATTTTGTTCGTTTTGTAGACGAGAACATTGAAGGATACATTACCAGGATAATCGATAAGGACACCATTGGCGTAACAGACACCAACGATTTTGAAATACCTGTACTGGCCTCTAAAGTAACATTGGTACATGGCGACGTCCATGACAATGATGTGGTCAGCAATAAACCTGCTCCTGCCGTTCCTGAAGCAGAATTTAAAAAAGAAGGGATTTATCTCGCCCTTGTAACAGACCAGCACAGCAGCTCTGTCGCCCACTTCCACCTGATCAATGAAACTTCCTACCAGCTCCTCACCAGTCTGACAACCGAAAAACAAGGTGCCTTTAAAGGAGAATTTGCCGGCATTGTCGCGCCAAACACCACAAAAAAGATCTACTCCGCCCAACTGGGTGATATACAGCTCTGGCCAAAGTTCCGATTGGAGATATTAAGCAGTACTACCGCAAATGTGGAACCAAAAGCACCCATCATTTTTAACAAAAACATTAAAGGGAAAGACCTTTCTGTCGCCAAGCAGGAGATCACATTACTTAAACAAAAAGGATGGTTAATCAGTCTGGAGGAACCTGAATCGATTATTGATGCTGAAAAGTTAAAGGCAAGCTTTTTTAAATAACGCTAAAATTCCAATCTAACACATTTCTTTATTCCCTGTATAAAACAAAAATTACCTTCTCTGAAGGCACATCATTTTTATGCGCCCTTCAGCGCCTTAAAAATCAGTGCATGAAGAGAATGGTTATTTTTGGAAAGAGATCGGCACTACCTTCCTTTGTTCCGGCGGCAACTTTAACCAGGTATGATAGGCTTTAACGGTATATAAATCATAATTAAACGGGCGTTCACTTTTAACCAGTTCTTCAGGTGGCCTGTACATGGCCATAAAATCTTTCAGCTCCTGTCCCTTAAGCTTTACCAGATCACTTACATAAGCCTCTGTAAAAACTTCATTGATCTCTGCCTGGAAACGGTCACGCTCTTCCAGCACCCTGATCTTTTCCTGCTGCCGTTTATATTTCCCATAGCCCAGGTTAAACAACAAGCCCCCTGCCCTGTCGTTGTTCCCTTTACCCCGAAGCCCATCCGGAGCTAGACGTTTATAGGGTCTGGCCAAAGGATCTGGAGATAAAATAGATGGGTTTATTTTTGAACCAACAATCTCTACTTCTTTTAAAGCGGTTGAATTCCCAGGAAGATATATGGTTTTTGGCGAAAGGTTGATCAGGAATAAAGTATCCGTATGATAGCCCATTAACGAAAACTCGAGCAGATCGCCCATTTTAGCAGTGATATTGAACTGGCCTGCTGCTTTGGTTAAAGTTAGCTGATTGTTGCTTAAGTTTCTGACTTTTACATTCTGCAACGGAAAAGTATTGTTGTCAAAATCGAATACTGTTCCCGAAACAGAACTTTGTGCCATTAACCAAAGTGGCGCAACCAATATCAGCAACAGAAACAATTTTTTAAGCATACTCAAATGTAAGGCTGTTTAGCAGGTAAAATGATAATTTAACAAAAATTAACAAGAAAAGTTCAGCCTATTTTAAAACTGCAGCGTACTGATCCTCATTAAAGCTGATCAGCACGGGCTTGCCTCCAACTTCTATAACTGGCCGCTTAATTGCGCTATTGTGTTGCAATAAAACCTCAACAGCAGTCTTTTGATCTTTAACACTTTGCTGCAGTTCAGCACTTAAAGCCCTCCAGGTAGTACCCTTTTTATTTAAAACCTGCTCCCAGCCAAAAACCTTACACCATTCATTTAGTTTTTCCATACTGATGCCTTTCTTTTTGAAATCGTGGAACTCAGCATGGAAACCATTTTCTTCCAGCCAGGTCCTGGCTTTTTTTACCGTATTGCAATTGGGTATTCCATATATCATCATGTTTACAAAATTAGCATTTAAGTTCGTCACTTTTTTCTCCGGTTTCATCACATTTTAAAATTTGAATCCGGTAGTCTTTGTACTATTGCAATACATATAAATATAAACCAATATCTTAAAAAGGTGATAAACCAATTGGCGATGAAATCAAAAGATCTTTCAAAAATTGAATTCTGGATTGCTACAGGCCTTTACGGCTTCGCTATCCTTTCGCTGATCTCCAACTCCGGAGACCGAGCCCAAAACCATACCGCATACCGAATGAAAGACGCAGGCATGCAATATGCTTACCTCTACAATTACCTGCTTCCCGAATTGTTCCGCTTTTCTATGCTGTACTTCAGCTTTTTACTTTTAAACTTTTGCATTCTGCCTACCTTGTTTAAACCAAAAGACAGGATGCTGGCCATAGTCATTTTAATTTGCCTGTTCCTGGTAACCGGATTGGTGACCAGTGTAACCTATACTTACAGCAAGGCATACCTGTTTGCTGATTTCAATACATTAAATGAAGCCTATCACTATTTTTTCCTCGAAGGGTTCAGTTATGCCGTATGGTTAATCCTGGTCATCAGCATTTACGCAGCCCTTAAAAAACTGATCCTTTACTTTAACGATAAAAACAACCGCCAGTACGATCCCAATAACCGCATGAAGCTCGAGGCTGCATTTGGCGGCGCATTCTGGTTTGTAGGCCTGCTCCTGCTGATTGCAACATCCTCCCCTTTTGGTGTAATGTTATGCTGGACACTGGTTAGCTGTGCTACCGTTTGCATCATCATCTTTTCCATTTATTACCTCATTCCTCAGGTAAAACGTGAAGGCAAGGCCTTTCGCCACTATTTTTGGAAAATATGTTTAATTGCTATCCTATCCAGTGTGCCACTGGTCCTGCTCGCACTCCTGTATAATAACCGTGCGGAAATGGCTGTAGCAGTTATTGCCTTTCATGTTCCTACCCAACTGATCATCAGTACATCCCTATCCTGGTTTATTTACAAAAAACGCAGTGCCACCCATGCAGAACTGACCAGTTTAAAAACAGAACTCGGCCGCTCAGATGCCAGTTTAAGTTTCCTCCGTTCACAAATCAATCCGCATTTCTTATTCAATGCACTAAATACCCTGTATGGAACTGCTTTACAGGAAAAAGCCGAACGCACAGGAGAAGGCATACAAAAACTGGGCGACATGATGCGTTTCATGCTACAGGAAAACCTTCAGGATAAAATTTCTTTAACGCGCGATATAGACTACCTTAACAATTACATTGCCCTCCAAAAACTCAGGACTTCCCCTTCATCCTCAATAGTGATCGAAACCCAGATTGATGAGCAGTTAAACAATCTTGTCATTGCCCCGATGCTTTTGATCCCCTTTGTAGAGAATGCATTTAAACACGGGATCAGTCTGCAGGAGCCATCCCATATAAAAATCACTTTGCAGACTAAAGAAAGTACCCTATATTTTGATGTACAGAATTCCATCCATTTAAAAGGCGACAATGATCCGGAGAAACTGCAAAGCGGTATCGGCCTGCAAAACGTAAAACGCCGGCTAACACTGCTTTATCCAAATCAGCACGAACTCCTCATCCGTGAAAGCGCTACAACGTTTTTTATCCACCTTACCCTGCAATTACAAAGAAATAGTTAATTTTAAAAATGATTGCCATTGCAATAGACGACGAACCCATAGCTTTGGATGTAGTGGAATCCCATGCATCCAAAGTCCCTTTTATTGAATTAAAAGCCTGCTTTACAAATGCATTCGATGCCATTAGCTTTTTACAGCAAAACAAAACCGACCTGATCTTCCTGGACATTAAAATGCCGGATATTAATGGGATCGACTTCCTGAACAGCCTTAACAACCCGCCAATGGTCATTTTCACTACCGCCTACTCAGAACATGCGGTAAAAAGTTTCGAGCTCGATGCTGTAGATTACCTGTTAAAACCATTTTCCCTTTCCCGTTTTTTAAAAGCCTGCAATAAAGCTCAGGAACTTTATACCCTCCGAAACAACACTGAAGTTACAGATCCGGCATACATTTTCATTAAAGATGGTTATGAACAGATCAAAGTCCTGATCAATGACATTGAATATATCGAAGCCTCCGGAAATTATACCCAGATACACCTGAACGAGCAAAAGCTGCTCAGCACAAGAGTCCCCCTAAATGAAATGCTCCTGCTGCTCCCTGCAAAAAAATTCATCAGAACACACCGTGCCTTTATCATTTCAAGGGATAAGATCAGTAAGTTTGACCGCACTCAGGTATGGATAGGTAGTCAGATTATACCCATAGGTTCCACTTACGCACAATGTTTGCTAGATTTTTATTAATATTGTTGGCTATAAAAGATTTTGATCTTAACCAATACACCAGATGTTTAAACTGACTTTTAAACAACAAGTATTAACAGGTTTTACTGTTTCCTTATTGTTTGTTCTTGTTTCTGCAATAACCTCTTATTTCAGCATTGATAAGCTGAACAGCGACACAAAATGGCAAAGCCATACTTATGATGTGATCAGCCTGCTCAAAGACGTAGAAGGCCAGGTCCTGAATTCAGAGACGGGGGTAAGAGGTTTCATCCTGGCCGGAAAGCCACAATACCTCGCCCCCTACAAAAAAAATTCGGTCAAAATCCTGCCCACCATCCAGGAACTGAAGAGCACACTGGACCAGGATACTGCACAGGAAATATTAATCGACTCGCTCGACTATTATGCCCACGAAAAAGTAGATGAAATGAAAGCTGTGCTCCAACTTTATGATGTAAAAGGAAAGGATGCTGCTGCATTTCGTGTAATGGCCGGACAAGGCCAGTTCTTTAAAAATAAAATCCTTGAACTGAGTGGAAAAATCATCAGTAAAGAAAAGCAATTGCTCCAAAAAAGGAAAGCTGACATTATCAAAAGCAGTAAACAGAGCGAGTTTGTGGTGTTGCTTAGCGCCTTTATCATATTTTGCCTCATCCTTTTTCTTTTTTCTTATATCAGGCGTACTTTTGATCAGCAAAAAGAAACCGAAAGCCAGATCAGGGATTCTAATCTTCAGCTCGAAAGGATATCGGCAGAAAATGAACAAAAAAACTGGCTGCTACTGGGCACTACAGCAATTAATGAGGCCATGCGGGGAGAACAGGAGATCGAAGAGCTGGCTTCAAATATCATTACACAGATCTGCAATTATATCCATGCGCCCATTGGTGCTTTTTTCCTGGCCAACCCTTCAAAAAAGACGCTCAGATTTGAAGGTGGTTATGCTTATCAACATACAAAAAGCATTCGGCAGGAGTATCATTTTGGGGAAGGCTTTGTAGGTCAGGTTGCCGTTGAAAAGAAGAGAAAACTACTGGAACCCGTACCTGCCGGATACATTAAGGTCAATTCAGGTTTAGGCGAAGCCCCGCCGGCCTGCATTTATCTCATGCCTATCGTTTTTGAAGATCAAACCCTGGCTGTAATTGAACTTGGATTAAATCAGCAACCCAACGATTCGATTTCGTTATTTCTTCAGGCCATTACCGAAAGTATAGGGGTAGGCGTAAACAGTGCTGTAGCACGTGTAAAATTAAGGGCTTTATTTGAGCAAACCCAGCAACAGGCAGAAGAACTGGAAAGTCAGCAGGAAGAATTGCGCACCACCAATGAAGAACTGGTCTATAAATCCGAGCAGCTTCAGGCTTCGGAAGAGGAACTGCGGGTACAACAGGAAGAATTACGCCAGACCAATTCGGAGCTCGAAGAAAAGGCCCAGCAGCTGGAAGAACGTAACATTGCTGTAAATCAGGCCAAAGAGGCCATGAGTTTAAAGGCCGAAGAGCTGGAAATCTCCAGTAAATACAAATCTGAATTCCTGGCCAATATGAGCCACGAACTCAGAACCCCTTTAAACAGCATCCTTATCCTGGCCAGGATACTAAAAGAGAACCGACCGGAAAACCTGAATGAAGACCAGATCAAATACGCTGGTGTAATTCACAATGCAGGCACCGATCTGCTTACCCTGATCAACGACATCCTGGACCTTTCCAAAATTGAATCCGGAAAACTTGATCTTTCTATCCTGCCTTTAAAACCTCTTGTCATCAAACAAGATATGGAAGCCTTATTTAACGAGCTTGCAAAAAGCAAAAAGATCAGCTTTCATACGGTTCTGGATAAAGAATTGCCAGCAACTTTACTTACCGATCAGTCTAGACTGGAACAGATCGTAAAAAACCTCCTTTCCAACGCTTTCAAATTTACACCAGAGCATGGCGAGATCACAATGACCATCAGCAAGGCCAGCGCAGGGACCCTCTTCTTCTCCCGGCAATTAAAAACCACAACTGAAGATATCATTGCCATTAGTGTAAAAGATTCAGGGATAGGTATTCCTGCCGATAAGCAAAAACTGATATTTGAGGCTTTTCAACAGGCAGACGGCTCAACCAGCAGAAAGTATGGTGGCACCGGTCTGGGCCTGTCCATCAGCAAAGAACTGGCACACATCCTTGGCGGCGAGATACAGGTAAACAGTAAACAGGGCGAAGGCAGTACTTTTACCTTATACCTTCCAAAAAACACTGCCACTGCCCCTGAAAACCAGGAAAACATATCGGAAATTGAAGAAGCGACAATTATACCTTTAGTTCCTGACCCTGTTTTAATGCCTGTAAACCGTCACAAAGATGGGCAAAAGCTGTTGATTGTAGAAGACGATCTGGTTTTTGCAGACGTACTTAATGATTATGCAATAGAAAAAGGTTTTAAACCCATACTTGCCCATAGCGGTGATGTGGCGCTGGAAATGGCCTTTTCAGAACTACCCGATGCCATTGTTCTCGATATTATGCTCCCTGTTATGGATGGATGGACCATTCTTAAAAAATTAAAAGCCGATCCAAGAACCAAACACATACCCGTACACATGATGTCGGCAGGAAATGAAAAAGCCGGCAAAGCCAAAAAAGAAGGAGCAATCGGATTTTTAAAAAAACCAATCGAAAAAGAACAGCTCGACGAAGCTTTTGATCTGCTCAGTGCCGCCCATCTAAAATATAACCTGAACAAAGTACTCCTTATTGAAGATCAGGAACTACACAGCAAATTGCTCGCCCAGCAATTAACAGAAAAAGGAGTCGATGTAAAACAGGCCTTCACCGGAAAAGAGGCCCTGGTACTGCTTGATGAACAGACATTTGACTGCATCATCCTGGATCTCAAACTACCGGACATATCGGGCTTCGACCTGCTGGACAGCATTAAGTCGCAGGAAAAACTGGTACAGGTACCCGTAATTATCAATACTGCAATGGAGCTTGATCAGGATAAAATGGCGCACATCATGCAGTATACAGAGGCAATGGTGTTAAAGTCTAACAAATCGAATGACAGGCTGATTGACGAAGTGAGCCTCTTCATGAACAAACTGAAAAAAGAAGGTCCCCCGCCCACTTCAGCCAATGGCAGGCCACCTAAAACCAAAGCTTCATCCACCATGGAAAAGGTTTTGAAAGATAAGACTATTTTAATCACTGATGATGACATGCGCAATATTTTTGCTTTATCCAGCGCACTGCAGGCCTATGACCTGAAAATTGTAATCGCCAACAACGGCAGAGAAGCCATCAGCAAATTGGAAGAAACTGAACCGATAGACCTGGTATTGATGGATATCATGATGCCGGAAATGGATGGATATGAAGCCATGAGAACCATTCGCAGTAAAAAAGAGTTTGCCAAACTGCCAATTATTGCCTTAACAGCAAAAGCAATGAAAAACGATAAAGAAAAATGTATTGAAGCAGGAGCAAATGATTATATTTCCAAACCTGTTGATATGGACAAATTACTTTCCATGCTGAGGGTATGGTTAAGTTAATATGCATAAAGAAACTGACATCATCACTTATGAGGAACTGGGTAACCTGGTCGCGCTCATCAAAAACATTCATGGATTTGACTTTGGCGATTATTCTGCAGCATCCTTAAAAAGAAGGGTAAGCAGGATTATGCAGTTGCAGCGACTTAGCCTTTTTGATCTTCGTATACTGCTAACCAACGATCAGGATTACTTTGAATCTTTTTTAATTGAGGTAACGGTGAATGTGACCGAAATGTTCAGAGACCCTGCATTTTACCAATCTGTAAGCCTTAACATCATCCCCTATCTCAAATCCTATCAGCGCATTAAAATATGGAATGCAGGTTGTTCCAGCGGTGAAGAACTTTATTCTTTTGCCATACTTTTTTCCGAAGAAAACCTATACGAGAGGTGCTTCTTCTATGGTACCGACATCAATGCTGATGTGCTGGAACATGCAAAAACAGGCATCTACGATTTACAGAAAATGAAGCAATACTCGGAAAATTTTCAAAAAACGGGAACAACAAATACCTTGTCAAACTATTATACGGCAAAATACGACGCAGCCTCCATCAACCATTCCTTAAAAAAGAATGTGCTCTTCTCTGCACATAACTTAGCCTCAGATGGTGTATTCAATGAATTTCAGCTCATCTCCTGCCGCAATGTCATGATCTACTTCAATACAGAACTTCAAAAAAAGGTAATTGAATTATTTTACAATAGTTTGGCTAATTTTGGTTTTTTATGTTTAGGTTCAAAAGAAACATTGAGGAGTACAGAGCTGGGGCGCTTTAAAATAATAGACAAAAAAAATAACATTTATCAGAAAATAGCTTAGAGGCTTAAATCATATCAAGAACAAAAACATGGAAAAAATTAACATATTAATTGTTGATGACAGACCCGAAAATATTATTGCCCTCGAAGCATTGCTGCAAAGAAATGACATCAATATCATCAGCACCACCAATCCCAATGAAGCGCTCCGCTTATCCTGGGAAATGGATATTGCCATTGCCATGATTGATGTTCAAATGCCGGAAATGGATGGATTTGAACTGGTAGAAATATTAAAAAGCAATCCCAGGACCAAAGAGATCCTGATCATATTTGTTACTGCCATATCCAAAGAAACCAAATATGCCGTTAAAGGGCTAAGCACCGGGGCGGTTGATTACCTGTATAAACCGCTCGACCCTTATGTTACAGCAGCAAAAGTGGATTCTTTTATCCAGTTTATCAGAAACCAAAGAGAAGTAAAAAAGAAGAACAAAGAGCTTGAAGCTTATCAGAAAGAACTGATCAAGGCCAAAGAACTTGCCGAAACAGGTAAAAGAATTAAGGATAATTTTTTGGCCAATATGAGCCATGAGATCCGGACCCCAATCAATGGAATCATCGGTATTGCACAGCTTTTAAAGAAGACGGAGCTGACAGATGAACAAAGGGAGATGGTTAACCTGCTTGAAATTTCGTCCAACTCATTACTGGGCGTAATCAATGATGTACTCGATCTGTCAAAAATTGAATCGGGTAAGTTCAAGATCAACCGTACTGCAACCGATATCATTAAAATATGTGAATCGGTGGTAGATTTGCTCCGGATCCCATCTATCGAAAAGAAACTCGACCTTAAGCTAGCGCTCGATTCTGAACTGCCAAAAATGATCCTGGCCGATTCCCTCCGCCTCAACCAGATCCTGATGAACCTAATCGGAAATGCCATTAAGTTTACCCACCAGGGTAGTGTAACCTTAAAGGTTGAGATACTGAACAGAAAGGGAAACAACCTTCAACTCCGGTTTTCTGTTGCAGATACCGGCATAGGGATAGCCAAAGAGAATATTGACAAAATTTTCGAAACCTTTGAACAGGCAGATGAGCAGACTACCATTAAATTTGGTGGTACAGGCCTGGGTTTATCTATAGTTAAAAATCTGGCCAAATTAAAAGGAGGTACGCTCGAAGTCATAAGTGAAGAAAATATTGGCAGTACTTTTAGTTTCAGCAACTGGTATGAAGTATTAAAAGACGCTGATGTACCCGAAAAACAACTGGAAGAAAAACTGATGCCATTTAAAAATTTAAATATTCTTGTAGCGGAAGACAATCCCATTAATAAATTCCTGATCATTAAAATCCTGCAGAACTGGGAAGTACAATTGGAAGTGGTAGAAAACGGACAGCAAGCCCTAGACAAGCTCAGGGAAAAGCATTACGACCTCATTTTAATGGATACTTTTATGCCTGTGATGAACGGGCTGGAAGCCATCCGATTGATCAGGGAAGGTTATGCTCCCGGAAAGGAAAATATTCCCATCATCACATTTTCAGCGGCAGTACTCGACACCGATAAAGAAACAGCGATAGCGGCCGGCGCCAATGATGTGATCAGCAAACCATTTGAACCGGCTGTACTGTACAAAAAAATACAGGAATATACTATTGGTTAAAGGCCGTCATCGTTTTGGCAGGGCCTACGGTTACAAAGCTTTTGATCAGTTCGGTGCTCTTATCTATCAGTCCTGGCAGTTCGGGTAACTCATCTTTATCAAAGGGTGCCAGCACATAATCTACCTGTCTGCCCTTCGGGAAATTATCACTGATGCCAAACCGCAAACGTGGATACCCTTGCCCGCCACAAAGTCCTTCTATACTTTTTAACCCATTGTGTCCTGCACTGCTGCCCTGCAATTTCAGGCGCAGCTTACCCAATGGTAAAGCAAGGTCATCTACAATAACCAGTACGTTTTCCAGCGGGATACGCAATTCCTGCATATAATAATTTACGGCCTTTCCACTCAGGTTCATATAAGTAGTGGGCTTAATCACATGCAGCTTTCTGCCTTTAAAACCAATTTCAGCATAATAAGCCAGCCGGGTATTGGTAAATGTACCTTCCTGTTGTTTCACCAGCTCGTCTGCTATCATAAAACCGATATTGTGACGTGTACAGGCATACTCGGGGCCAATATTTCCTAAACCTACAATTAAGTACTTCATCTTTAAATTATCTTTTGATCAGCCCTGTTCATTACCTGCAAAGATAATAGTTTACACTATATCAGCGTTCACCGAAATGAATCCATAAAAAAAGCAGCACCGATCGGGTGCTGCTTTTTATTTCAAGCTAAACTGATTATTTTTTGTTAGCCTCTTGTTCTGCCTGCTTCAATGCTCTTGACATACCTACAGAAACGATAGTATCTTCACCTGTATTGGTTACTGTGTATTTGCCTTTCTCAAGATCACGTACACGGAACAGGTTACCAACTTCTAATTTAGCAATACTTACTTCTACAGCCTGAGGCATATCTTTAGGGAAAGCCTTAACACGAAGTTTACGTAATTTCTGAACCAGTTTACCACCCATTTTAACACCTGGAGAAGTACCGGTCAATTTAACAGGGATTTCCATTAAGATTTCTTTATCGTCAAACAACTGAAGAAAATCTACGTGTAACAATACATCTGTTAACGGGTGAAATTGCAATTCTTTAATGATTGCCTTAATTTTACTGCCATTGATGGCAATTTCTACAAAATTCGCTTCCGGAGTGTAAATAGCATCCCTTAAATCTGCGATTACTACAGCAAAGTGCACTTGCTCTTTGCCACCATACAATACTGCGGGAACTTTACCTTCGTAGCGAAGCTCTTTAGCATCGCGTTTCCCTACGTTCTCTCTTGGAGAACCGCTAATTGCGATTGTTTTCATCTTTTTTATTTGCTTTAATTGTCTGAAGCTTTATTGCTTCATTTATATATAATTATTAATATTAAACATTAAACAGGTCGCTGATAGACCCGTGCTCATTTACATTGGCAATTGCCTTTGCAAACAAAGGTGCTGTACTCAAAACCCTTATTTTAGGGCTCTGTTGTTTCAATGGAATAGTATCTGTTACAATCAGCTCGGTCAGCATAGAATGCTCTATTGTTTCATACGCTTTACCAGACAATACCGGGTGTGTACAAACCGCTCTTACACTGTTGGCCCCTTTTTCCATAATTAAAGCTGCAGCCTTGGCCAAAGTACCGGCAGTATCGCATATATCATCAATCAGCACTACATCCAGACCGGCAACATCACCAATGATAGACATCGATTCTATTTCATTGGCACGTTTACGCCTTTTATCACAAATTACCACTTCTGCATTAAAGAATTTTGCAAAAGTACGTGCCCTGTAAGAGCCCCCCATATCTGGTGAAGCAATGGTCAGGTTTTCCAGTCCCAAACTTTTTATATAAGGTACAAATATGACAGAACCGTCCAGGTGATCTACCGGAATATCAAAAAATCCCTGTATCTGGGCAGCATGAAGATCCATCGTCATGATCCTGTGTATTCCTGCCGATTTTAATAAATTAGCCACCAGCTTGGCCCCGATTGCAACCCTTGGTTTATCTTTTCTGTCCTGTCTTGCCAAACCATAATAAGGAACAACCGCAGTAATGTAATGTGCTGATGCCCGCTTTGCAGCATCAACCATTAACAAAAGCTCCATCAAATTGTCATTAGGCTGATAAGTAGAATTGATTAAAAAAACATCACAACCACGCACCGTTTCATCGTAAGAAGGCTGAAACTCACCATCGCTAAACTTGTTCAGGGTTACAACGCCTAATGGCTTGCCGTAATGTTCGGCAATTTTTATTGCTAATTCTTTAGTACCGGTACCGGCAAAAAGCTTAACTGGATTAAATTGCAATGGCATGATTAAAGGTATATCAATGCTGGTTAAAAAAAATCGGATTGTGAATAAAACCCACAATCCGAATATTGTTAGTTGTCCGACCTGGATTCGAACCAAGACAAACGGTACCAAAAACCGTTGTACTACCCTTATACTATCGGACAATCTTCCATTTTAAAAGGCTTCCTTTGAAATGGAATGCAAATCTACGCAGATTTTTCGTTTTTGCAAGCGCCATCGGAAAAAAAATAAAATATTTTTAAGCTTTTTATTCCGGCGTAAAATAAAGTCTTTAAAATGAGCAATTTGATTGCAGCAAAAAACATCGTTAATCTATATACGAATAAGACACCTTTATAAAATTGTCTTGCTTTTCTCTTGCTTTCCTCTTGCTATTGTCTTGCTATCCTCTTGCTCGGGCAAGACAAAAGCCGGATTACAGCAATATTATTCCATTTTGTTATCATGTTTGGATCATAGCTCAAGAAAGCCAGGCACGCGGCTTCCATTCGGCTATCTGCACAGACAGCATACACCAGATTAAGGTTTGATTCGGGATTGCGTGCAGGTGGCTTCGGAAAAAGGTACCCGTTTTCCGAACAAAGCCCAACCAAATCCATTTTCAAACCTTATCCAGCCCAAGCCAAACAGCAAGTTTTTGTAACAATAAGTTATACATGGCTATTAAAAATGTTAAACTAAGCTTAAATTGTGCTATTCTCAATCTTATTCTTTATTTTCGGCTGCATTTTAATCGCCTCAACAGAACATTAACTATTCAATAAAGAAATGAATTACTCAAAAATCAATAATCTTACCGGCTGGTTTTGCTTCCTTGTAGCCGCTGTAACTTATATTTTAACATTAGAGCCTTCCGTTAGTTTTTGGGATTGTGGCGAATTCATTGCTTCGGCCTTTAAAATGCAGGTTGTTCATCAGCCCGGTGCCCCATTGTTTTTAATGATCCAAAGGTTCTTTTCTTTGTTTGCATTGGGCGATGTTCAGAAAGTAGCTTATTTTATGAACGTAGGTTCTGCCATAGCCAGTGCTGCCACCATCCTGTTTTTATGCTGGACCATCACTGCCCTGGCAAAAAAACTGCTGGTTAAAGAAAATGAAGAGATCAGCAGATCTACAATGATCTCTATCATGGGTGCAGGAATCGTAGGTGCATTGGCTTATACTTTTTCTGACAGTTTCTGGTTTTCTGCTGTTGAATCTGAAGTGTATGCCTTGTCGTCCTTATTTACAGCTATAGTTTTCTGGGCCATTTTAAAATGGGAAGCCCATGCCAATGAAAAAGGTGCCGACAAATGGTTGTTGTTTATTGCCTATATCATGGGGCTTTCCATTGGTATTCACTTGTTAAACTTACTAACCATCCCTGCCATTGCTTTTGTCTATTATTTCAAAAAGACATCAAAAACAACTACCAGCGGTATCATTAAAACCGGAATTATAGGAATACTTATACTTGCTGTTATCCAATACGGAATTATACAATACCTGGTTTCATTTGGCGCCTATTTCGATCTTTTCTTTGTAAACACATTGGGAATGGGCTTTGGTACCGGGGTAATGTGCTTTGCCATCCTGCTAATCGGCGGCCTGGTATGGGGCATCCGTTATTCTGTCAAACACCAGAAAAGGGTGCTGAATATCGCCTTACTTTCCACAGTTCTGATCATATTTGGGTATTGCTCTTTTGCCATGATCATCATTCGGGCCAAAGCTGATCCAAACCTGAACAACAGTGATCCGGATAATGCTTTTTCATTCCTGAGCTATTTAAACCGGGAGCAATATGGCGACAGGCCCCTGTTGTTTGGCCCTAACTATAATTCTCAGAAGGTTAACCTTACACAAGGCAAAACTTTATATAGAAAAGGTGCCGAGAAGTATGAAGCAGCGGGCAGAAAAACAGATTATGAGTACGATAGAACTACGCCTTTTCCGAGGATGTATAGTGATGACCAGCGGCATATAGGTTATTATAAAGACATGATGGGCTTTAGTGATGATCATTTCCCTAATCTGTTTGACAATATTGGATTCCTGTTCAAGTACCAGATAGGTCAGATGTACATGCGGTATTTTATGTGGAATTTTGTAGGCAGACAAAATGACGATCAGGGACAGGGCAGCCTGTATGAAGGACAATGGTTAAGCGGCATAAAACCTATTGATGCTTTAATGCTGGGCAATCAGAAAAACCTGCCCCCTTCTATAACTGACAGTAATGCTTATAACCGCTTCTTCTTTTTACCATTAATACTGGGGCTATTGGGTGCCATATGGCATTTTAAACGCAACCAGAAAGATGCCGGAATAGTAGCCCTCCTGTTCTTCTTTACAGGACTGGCCATTGTACTTTACCTTAACCAAAAACCAATGGAACCGAGAGAAAGGGACTATGCTTATGCAGGCTCTTTTTACGCCTTTGCCATTTGGGTAGGTTTGGGTGTACTGGCCATCAGGGAATGGTTGTTCAAAAAATTAAGCCCTGCAACCGGGGCTGTTCTGGCAACCGTAGCGGGTTTATTTGCAGCACCCGTGATCATGGCGGCCCAGGGATGGGATGATCATGACCGTTCAACCAAAATGGTAGCTCATGACATTGCAGTCGATTATCTGCAGTCGTGTGCCCCAAATGCAATTCTTTTCACTTATGGCGACAATGATACCTATCCTTTATGGTATGCCCAGGAGGTAGAAAATATACGCCCGGATATCCGCCTGGTAAACTTAAGTTTATTTGATACCGACTGGTACATCAATGGTATGCGGCACAAACAAAATGAGTCGGCTCCTTTACCTATATCCATGAAGCCTGAGCAATATGTGCAGGGCGTAAGAGATGTGATGTATTATCAGGATTACAAAGTTGCCGGCCCTGTAGAATTAAGTAATATCCTTGCCATCCTTTTATCAGATGATCCGGAAGATAAATTACCACTGCAGGATGGCAGCAAGGAAAACTTCATCCCTACCAAAAACTTCAAACTTACTGTAAACCGTGCTGACGTACTTAAAAATGGCGTGGTAAGTGCTACCGACTCCAGTAAAATTGCACCGGCACTGGAATGGACCTTTAACAAAAACTATGTAACCAAAGGTACACTGGCCATGATTGATATTTTGGTGCATAATGACTGGAAAAGGCCTGTTTACTTTGCCAGCACGGTGCCTTCAGACCAATACAATGGCCTGGACCAGTATTTATATAATGAAGGTCTTGCCCTGCGCCTGCTTCCTTTAAAACCTGATACAGCGGCAAACAGATCAGAACTGATCAATACCCCTGTACTTTATAAAAATGTAATGGACAAATTTGTTTGGGGCAATGTAAAAAATGCAAAATATCTTGATCCACAATCTTCTGATGACATCTCGATCTTTACCAATGTATTCAACAATACCATTACCGGTTTAATTAAAGAAGGTAAAACAGCAGATGCAAAGAAAGTTGTAAACCGTTATTTTGAAGTAATGCCGGAAAGATTTTATGGCATGCGTTCTATGATGGGCACTTATTTTATGGCTGAAAACCTTTACCTGCTTAACGAAGCACCAAGGGCAAATGCATTAATTGAAAAATCGGCCGCTTATATCCAGAAAGAACTGACCTATCTGGCCGATGTTTCTGAAAGCAAGCGGAGGTTTATAGGCAATCAGAATGTTCAGCTCGGGTTATCCTTCCTGAACCAGATGGCCAGAACTACTGCCCAGTATAAGCAGACAAAACTGAGTGAAAGCTTAACCCGTCAGTTTGAAGGAATGGAAGCCAGGTTCTCAATGTATTTCTCGCAGGGACAATAGTAAGAAAGCTCCTATACTGTTCTCCGGCTGCATAATTGCGCCGAAGGGGCGCAAAGACGCCAGGCCGGTTCACAGCATACTCGCTTTCTGCTCACCATAAAAACAAAGTGCAGTGCTTTCTATATGACTGCACTTTGTTTTTATAATGACACGTAATAAAACGAAAGCGGCCTGTAGTATACAACTACAGGCCGCTTTCGTTTATATTTTCTCTGTCCTTATCCATTATTTTCTACCATCATAGTTCGGTAAAAGCAATTAAATTTTGTGCCATGCTATTGTTCGGTAGAAGCGAGTATGCTGTGAACCGGCCTGGCGTCTTTTGGCTCCCTTCAGAGCCAAATTATGCAGCCGGAGAACAGTATAGGAGCTTATTACTCATTAACAACTCCCATTGCACAGAATTTATCAATCCTGGCAGTGATCATCTTTTCTGTTTTCTCTTTCTTTAATACTTTCAGATCATCCAGGATCTGTTGCTTTAAAGTTTGTGCCATCAGTTCAGGATTTTGATGTGCACCGCCCAGTGGCTCTTTAATAATTCCGTCGATCAGTTTATTTTTAAACATATCTTCAGATGTCAGTTTCAGGCATTCAGCAGCGCGTTCCTTATAATCCCAGCTTCTCCAAAGGATAGATGAGCAGGATTCTGGAGAGATGACCGAATACCAGGTATGTTCAAGCATGTACACCCTGTCGCCAATACCAATACCCAAGGCCCCACCAGAAGCACCTTCACCTACTACAAAGCACAAAATAGGCACTTTTAGTACCGACATTTCCAGCAAGTTGCGGGCAATGGCCTCTCCTTGTCCGCGTTCTTCTGCCTCAAGGCCCGGATAGGCTCCCATGGTATCAATAAAAGAGATCACAGGCTTATTGAACTTTTCGGCAAGGCGCATCAGCCGAAGTGCTTTTCTATAACCTTCCGGATTGGCCATACCAAAATTCCGGTATTGCCGCTCTTTAGTGTTTTTACCTTTCTGGTGCCCAATGATCATTACGGTCTGGCCATCTATAGTTGCAAAACCACCAATAATAGCCTTGTCATCTTTAACGGTCCTGTCGCCATGCATCTCAATAAAATCATCACAGATCATACTGACATAATCAAGGGTCTGCGGTCTTTCAGGATGACGGGACATTTGAACTTTTTGCCACCCCGTAAGGTTGCTATATAGTGTTTGCTGGGTCTTGTCCAGCTTTTCTTCAAGTTCAGTTAAGGTAGCAGACATATCTACTTTGGTTTTATCGGCAACTTGTTTAACCTTTTCAATTTGCTGTTCCAGCTCAGCAATAGGCTTTTCAAAATCAAATGATGTTTTTATCTGTTCCATAATCGGGCTGTAAAAATAGACATTTTATTTTAAAAAACAGTTTTGACCATACAGCATTAATTTAAGTTAAATATAAATGAATCCACAGGAGTTTTACACACAAATTGAAAATCCATATGATGAAAACCAGGCAAGCTGTATTTTCGTAACTAAATAATAACAAGGACGATCTTAAATATAACATGGCATTACCCTGATATATATATTATTATGGTACATTAGCCAAATACAAATAAAGATGAGGTCGTCAACCCAGGGGGGATAAAAGAATTTATGGGAAAAAAGATTAAGTTCACGAATGTTGAGCAATCAACATTTTATGTGACTGTGCGGAAAAGGGTAGATGCTTATTTTACTGAAAATGATATTTCGATACATGCCAACGGGGCCATGTGGTTCAAAACCATCTTTTTTCTGACGGGACTGCTTAGCATTTATTTACTGATATTGCTGGGTGGTTTTAACGCCACAATCAGCCTCCTGTTGTGTGTACTGCTTGGTATGTTTGGAGCCTTTGTGGGGTTTAATGTTTGTCATGATGCCATTCACAAAGCCTACTCCTCCAATGCCACAATAAACAAACTGTTCAGTTTTATTTTTAATTTAATTGGCGCAAGCCCCTATGTATGGAATATATGCCATAACATTGTTCACCATACCTACACCAATATTGCAGGGCATGATGAGGATATCGATGTTGCACCCGGGCTTATCCGCTTTTCGGAAGCTGAAACAGTAAGCAAAGTGCAATCGTATCAGCATTATTATGCATTTGTGTTGTACAGCTTCGCCATGCTTTCATGGGTATTCAGAAAAGATTACAAGAAGTTTTTTCAGAAAAAAATTGGCGAGCATGTACATAACCATCCAAAAATTGAATATTTCAACCTTTTCTTTTATAAAGCCATTTATTACTTCCTGTTTATCGTACTGCCATTACTGGTCATGAACATTAGCTGGTGGCAGTTTGTGATTGGTTTTCTGGTGATGCAGTTTGCTCAGGGACTGGTATTGGGCCTGGTTTTTCAGCTGGCACACGTGGTTGAAGGCACCAGCTTTCCTTTCCCAAATGACGAAGGCAATATTGAAGAAGCCTGGGCTGTGCACCAAATGCGGACAACTGCAAATTTTGCCGTAGAATGTAAGCTAACAGGCTTTTTATGCGGGGGCTTAAACAGACAGGTTGAGCATCACCTGTTTCCTAAAATATGTCACATTCACTACCCTGCCATCGGGGCTATCGTAAAGCAGACCGCTGCAGAGTTTAACCTGGACTATATAGAAAGTTCTTCGTTTGGAACTGCGCTGATATCACATTACAAAACCCTGAAAAGACTGGGCAGGGAAACCTACCTGGAAACACCCTATATCAACAGGCAGATACCCGTGCTATTGGTTGTTGAAAAATAATGAACGGCGGCTATTTTAAATAACCACCGTTTTTGAGCACCTCTGCCCAAACCTGATAGCCTTCGGGCTTCAGGTGCAATCCATCGTGTGTCAGATTTGCTTTTAAATGATTTTCTCCATCAATAAAATGTGTATACAGGTCTATAACCGTTACCTTTTTATCAGCCAGCTTTCTGATTTCTGAGTTTAACCATAAAATGTGCTCGTCTTTGCCATAGTGGTTTTTAAACTTATTGAACGATGCATTAACCGGAAGTAGGGTATAAAAATAGATTTTGGTCTTTTTAGAGCCTGTTTTGATTCTGCTGATGATGTTTTTATAATTTCTGAGGATCAGGCTATCCGGGATATTTCTGGATATATCGTTGATCCCGATCAGTACAAAGACCTTTGCAGGTTTACCGGATATGACCTGGTCCAGCCGTTCTAAAACACCAAAAGTGATGTCTCCGGATATGCCTCTGTTCTTTGCATTGGGAAGGTCAAGTAATTTTGCCCAGTTGGTACCTGCAGTAATGCTGTTCCCAAGAAAAACAAAATCCTTTTTGGTGATGCCTTCCTTCTTAAATTCTTCAATTTTCTTTAAAAAGGAACCCGGACGTGCAGTAGTGTCGTATTTAACCTCCTGGGCACTTAACTGGCTGCAGGTAAATGCAAAAATCAGGGCAATTACAATTTTGTTGAATGCTTGTTTCATCGGTTTATATTTTTTTAAGAAAAAAATTAGTAATTTCATTTTGTTTCCAGGTTTCTCTTTTCTCTGTTCCAGGTTAGCGCGGTAAAGAAGATCGAGAGGATACAGGCGGCTACAATCACTTCAAAGCCCCCATCCCAGCCCCATTTGTCTACTACCATACCTATCGCAATATTGGCAAACAAGGCACCCCCCATGTAACCGAACAAACCGGTTAAACCTGCTGCAGTACCTGCAGCCTTTTTTGGTACCAGATCAAGAGCTTGTACACCAATGAGCATTACGGGGCCGTATATTAAGAAACCAATGGCTATAAGGGCTGCATTATCAACCCAGATATTTCCTGGTGGATTTTTCCAGTACACCAATACGGCAACCAATACCAGCACCATATAAATAATTGTTGCGGGGGCCCTACGGCCTTTAAACACTTTATCGCTGATGAACCCGCATAACAATGTTCCAGGTATCCCGGCATATTCATACAGAAAATATGCCCAACCTGATTCTTTTAAAGAAAAACCTTTTGCTTCTTCAAGAAAAGTAGGCGACCAGTCTAAAATCCCATACCGTACCAGGTACACAAAAGCGTTGGCAAAAGCAATATACCATAACATTCTATTGTTAAATACATATTTAAAGAAGATCTCTTTTGCTGTAAATTCTTTTTCCTGCTCTGCTGAATAGTTTTTTGGATAATCGTTTTTATAGGCTTCAATGGGTGGCAATCCGCAGGATTGAGGGGTATCCCTAACCAGAACATAAGCAATGAGTGCAAAAATAAGGGCAATTAACCCGGGAAAATAAAACTTACTGTGCCAGTCGGTAAAAATTTCAATAGCCAAAATAGCGATCGGCCCAACCAGTCCGCCGCCCACATTATGGGCTACATTCCAGATGGACATCATCGTTCCCCGTTCTTTTATAGAATACCAGTGTACCACTACCCTACCACATGGTGGCCAGCCCATTCCCTGAAACCAACCGTTAATAAAGAGCAGTGTGAACATAACGGCAATGGATGAAGTAGCAAAAGGGAATACCCCCATAAAGATCATGGTGAAAGCCGAAAGCACCAGTCCCGCAGTTAAAAAGTTACGGGCATTGCTGCGGTCAGACACATTGCCCATTAAGAACTTACTGAGCCCGTAAGCAATAGATACACCGGAAAGGGCAAAGCCCAGCTGGGCTTTGCTATAACCCTGGTCTATAAGATCAGGCATGGCCAGTGAAAAGTTTTTACGTACCAGGTAATAGCCTGCATAGCCCAGAAATATACCAAGAAACACTTTAATACGCTGTTTCTTATACTCAGGGTCTATCCTGTTTAAGGGCAGCAGCTCTTTATGTGCTGCAGGCTGAAATAATTTAATACTCATTTGGTTAGGTTAGTGCTTGTTGAATTTGTATTGCTTTTTGAGGCGCTGGATTTAATTGACCAGTAGGTTAGGGTAATCGGAAATGATGCCATCTACCTTTAGCTGTTTTAAATTGTCGATATCCGCTTTGGTATTGGGTGTCCAGGGAATAACTTTAACATTCCGGTCGTGACATTGCTTAACCAGCTCCTCATTTACCATTTTAAAGGCCGGGCTCAAAATGAATGGATTAAAACCAAGGTCGGCCAGGTTTTCGGCTACTGTATTTTTGTTGTCCACCAGAAAGGATGTTCTTACTTCGGGATATTTTTTATGCAGGATCTGCAGGGTCCTTTTGTCGAACGACTGGATCACTACATAAGGGGTAATACCTTTTTTCTGTATCACATCCATCAGCAGTTTTACAAATTGCTCTGGCCCTGGGTTTACAATGCCATCACCTTTTGCGCTACATTTGGTTTCTATGTTGTAGAATAGCTGCCTTTTTCCTTTAGAGTAAGTTTGTACCTCATCAATCAGATCGGCCAGCAAAGGTATATTCGTTTTTATCTTTTTCTGTTCAGGAAAAGCTGCCAGAAATTTGCTGCCCAGATCAAACTGTTTCAGCAAATTGTAGTCCATCTGATAGATAGGGTATTTTTTAGCATCAGCTTTAGGGATTTCCTTACCCTCAGGTGTAAGCATAAAGGACGGGCTCAGGTAATCGTCGTGTGTAACTACCACCTGGCCATCTTTGGTGATATGGGTATCCATTTCGAGGGTAGTTACCCCAATATCGATGGCATTGCGCATCGCTATAATGGTATTTTCGGGCATCAGCCCCCTGCCCCCCCTATGGGCTTCGGTGCTGAAAGCCGGGAATTCTGCTTTGGTAGTTGATTTGGTGTTTTGCATGGTTTTACATCCCGCTAGGCTTAACAGCGTCAGGCTGGTTACACAGATTATCTTTTTCATTAATTACAGTTTTTTATATCATCATTTGCGGGATAACTAAAATCATTTTTAAGGTCCCATCTTGCTTTGTACATTTTTAAGCCATCCATTTGAAAAATGGTTTTACCGTTCAGGTCCTGGACCTTATCGTTATACCATTGCCGATCCGTATCTATTCCCTGAAGGGTAATTGCCGGATAGCCTTTGGGGCCGGAACCCACACTTTTAATCCGCGGCAGGGCCGATGATTCTTTTATATTCCGGGTTTTAAGGTCAACTTTCCAGGCTTTGGTACTGGTAGACAGCCATAAAGCATCTTCTCCAAATACGGGGAACAGGTCGTGGCAACCGCCAGCGGGTAAATTTATGCTTTCTTTTACGGTAAGACCGGGAGCATTACAGTTGAAGTTATAAGTATAGGCTACAAGTTTATCTTTATTTGCCGACCAAAGTATCTGTCGTTGTTTGTCCCATACTACATTATGGGCATCATCCAGTACAATTGTTTTTTTATAAATATTATCGGGGAAGCTGTTCAGGTTTACATGGATGAGGGTAAGCAGTTTTCCTGTACTTGAAGCAGTAACAATATTTCCATCCGGAAGGATCTCGGCAGAGTGTGTGTTTCCACCTACATAACAATAAAATACGGTTGCCTTATCAGAAATCCTAACCAGGGCTACACCGCCACCAGAAGCGGTAATGAGCATATATTTTCCGCTGTACACCAGTTTCCCTTCGCTGATGTTGCTAAACCAGGCCACATCTTTTGCCGGAATGCCTGTAGCGGCCTTCCATTCCCAAACGATGGCCTGCGTTTTGAGGTCTACCTTGGCTATCCGGTTTTGCGACTGATCGGTAATGATCAGGTTGGTATTTTTATAATCAACGGATGGCGCTGAATGATCAGGTACAGATACCGCTTTCTTTGAAGAGCATGCAATTATCCAAAAGGACAACACACAAAGTAAGGTTACGATTTTTTTCATTGATTCAGGTTGTTAGTTGATTTGAAGCAGTTTTATACTGTTTTTTAGCATTCGGTGATCACGGTATATTTTTCTCCAAAACGGTCTGTTGCCGTTACTTTAACTTTTTTAACTGATGGGCTAAAGTGGGCAACAAATAAATGGTCCATCTTTTTGGGTTCGGCAAAAGGCCTGCTAACAGGCAGCTTATCACCTTTATACAACTGCACAGCAAGTGGGTCAAATCCTTTTTGCTGCTCGGGTGCCCCCATTGGTTTATCGTCTAAAAAATATTCAACTTTCCATTCCGGATCCCAGTTCCATACATTTGCAATCAGTCTTTTCTGGTTGGTCAGTTCCTCGGTGTAAACACTCAGCTGTTTGGTTTTGTCGAAACCGGTCGATTTATAATACCATTTTAGTTCATTGCCGTTTACCTCATACACACCATAGCCGCGGGGTGTACCATCGCTACAGATAGGGCCAGTCCACCATGCGCCACAAACCGTTCCATGGTTGTGTTCGTATATGCCATTGGTAATGTTGTTGAGGTTATAGTGGGTATGGCCCGACATGATGTGTACATTTTTATAACCTTCCAGCAGGGCATAAAAATCAGTGTTGTTTTTAACCGCATTGTGAACAGGGATGTGCAGGCAGATGATCAGCAGCTGATCTTTGTTTACATGTTTCAGGTCCTGGGCAAGCCAGTTCAACTGGTTTTCCATGATATAGCCATCGTATGTACGTTCTACCCCAAGATAGCGTACATCATCGAGCACCACATAGTGTGCTTTACCACGGTTAAAAGAATAATAGGTAGGGCCGTATATTTCTTTAAATGTTTTATCAGCCGTTTCATCGCCACCCAGTCTGTAATCCTGATCGTGATTGCCAAGTGCCTGAAAGAAAGGGATGCCCATTTGTGCCACAGCTCTGTTATAATCAGGAAACAGGGCATGGTTGTCCCATACCAGGTCGCCCACCCCAACTCCGTGTACCAATGCATCAGGGCCCATAGATTTCAGCAGTTGCTGTACATCAGGCACAGCAGTATCCATCATCTGTTTTACATCATTTTTGTTTTTTACCTGTGGATCGGCCCAGATGATGAAATTGTGCTTATTGTCGTTTCTTTTAAGCGCTTTAAGGGTGAAATCGTATGCATTGCGACTGCCCAGTGTTTCGTATTGCCGGGCCACATTGTAATCCGTTTTAAACTCGTAGCCGGCAGGCGTGCTCATGAAGATGTTTGTTGCTTTTGCATCAGGTGTGATGCTGTATTTTCCATTATTATCTGTTAAAACAACGGAATAGCCATCAGAAATGGCCACATTAACGACTCCTCTCTGCCCATCTTTTACTGTTCCCTTTATGGTTTTATCTCTGCTTAGCTGATCAAAAGCATTGGTTTGGAGGCTAATGAATGCACTGCCAGTTACAAAACCGACACTTTGTAAAAAGGATCTTCTGTTCATGATTGTAGCTATTCTTTGATAATTTATATTGATTAAAGCTAGAATTTCAAATACTTTCCTAATCAATTAATCGGGTTAGATTTCTATTTTTTAAAATTATAACAAAAAAATAAAAAACCAAAAGAAAGCACAAAGATTTAAAAAAGAAATAATACAAAATTAAAATAGATTTCATTTTGTTTCCTTTTTATGATTTACTGTAAAAAATAAAGGAGCGACTACAGCGTGTACCCAGCTCCTTTATTTAACTATATGATCAATATCATAAGTTTTCTCAATGCCATATTACCACTTGTTTTTTGGTTACATTTTTTCCTTCGTAAATATGGAGGAAATAAGTGTCATTAGGTAAGTCTGCAACCTGCAATGTAATGTCTTTATTCGTTTGTGTTGTTTTACCTTCTTTTAGTACTTTCCCGGCCTTACTTAACAGTTTTACATTAAAGTTTTTGGTATCGTTAGTAGCGGTTGTAGTTGCTGTTTTTCCTGTCTTTTCAATATCCTGGTAGGTAATTTTCAATTCGGTATTAGACGGATTAGGGTAAACCACCATTCGGGCTGAAGATCCGCAACTGACCACTTCAAACCAAATCTCGTTCCAGTCGGACGATTCGTTGCATGGCCCACCACTTGTCCAAAATTCCAGGTTATAGAAGCCTGGGGCGAGGTTTGTAGGCAGATAGCGATACCCACTAGGTCCGAGAGTGAGACTATCCTGGAAAATTATGGCAGGATAAGTATCATTTATAATCATATAATGGAATGTTAATGGATAAGCAGGCAATGAACTACATTGATAGGTCATTACATTATTATAGTAACTGTGCGGACCACCCCCGGTACAAAGTACATCGCTTCCCCCACATCCATCTTCACAGGCAATTTGGACCGATGGTCCCCAAAGTATACCTGACGTAATAGTGCCTGTCTGCAGCATTATACTTCCACAACTCGCTGTGATTGTAGCCTTTACAGTGAAGGTCCCATTATCAATACGGGAAACGGTTACTTGGTTACCACTAGATGCAGTAATCTCTGCGCACCATCCATCTATGCTCCAGGTAATTGTTGCGCCAGATGGGAGGTTAGGTATGGTGTAGATGTTATCACTACAAATGTAGTTTTGACCAGAAATTGAAAGGGCTCCTTCCAATGTCTTATTTACTGCTGCACATGCATTTACCCTTCCGTAACCCGTATCATTGCTCCATGTACCATTAGGCTGACCTGAAACACTAGATGAATAAGTATAGCCACCGACCTTATCGCAGGTCGTTTCTAAAATATCTCTTGCCTGTTGCTGCGTTAAATTGGGATTTGCAGATAGTATCAATGCCATTACACCTGCTGCATTAGGACAGGCAGAAGAAGTTCCATTAAAATTAGACAAATAATCTCCCACACTATACCCGGCAGATCCTGAAATATCTGTAGTATAAATTTGAACGCCAGGAGCCACTATATCTAAGCCTGTACCATAATTACTTCCCCACCAAGTTTCACCATCACATGAAGTCGGGGTTTTACGTTCGTCGCACATTGTACTAGCTCCAACAGCAATTACATTACTAAGCGTTGACGGATAACCTATTGAAGTATTGCCATTTCCAGTTGAAAATAACACAACACAACCTTTCCCACTTCTTCCATTGGTTACAGCATCATTAATAGCACTAGTTATAACTGCTGAAGGGCTTCCCCCGCCCCATGAATTGCTTAAAATATCAGCTCCATTATTCTTTGCCCAAGTAATACCATCGGAAATCCAAGAATTGGTAGAATACCAAGAACTACCAACTTGGTAGGCAATTCGGACCGGCATCACTTTAGCATTATATGCTATCCCTGCAATGCCAATGCTATTATTTGCTACAGCAGCTACTATACCTGCACAACCAGTTCCATGAGCATCATTAGTGCCTGCCGCAGGCCCACCATTTGAGCCACCTCCTGTAGCATCATAACCAGTCAATAAATTTGCAGCTAAGTCAGGATGGCTTAAATCCACTCCTTCGTCTATAACCGCAACTTTTATATTTTGTCCAGTTGCATAATTCCATGCATCTTCAACATGCATATCAGCCCCTGTCGTGCCACCGTAGTACCCTAAGTTTTTAATTGACCATTGTGAATTATAATATGGATCGGCAGTATGGTGCTTTGAAAGTCGTATAAAATTAGGTTCAGCAAATTCTACATTTTTATTTTGTTGCAAACGTTCTGTCAAAGCAAATAATTGGGAAGTTGTAATTTCGTCTATCTTGATAATGTACTGATTACCTACAAACTTATCGGGAGTAATATTAATACGATATTCTTTAAACAAACTTTGAATTGGTTGAACCTGGTTTTTAATTTTTATAATCAATTCACCTTTACAAATCTGTTTTGTACTATCGCTATAAATCAGCACAGGTTCTATCCTGGTTAATAAACCATTAAATGTGTCAACAATTGCTGCTTTTTTATTTGAAAAATCCTTTTGTGGCAGGTTGGTTAATGTTATTAATTCTGCATTTTTGCCAATTTGAGTATGCTTTGTTGATGATAATTTTTGGAGGGTTTTCTCTTTATTGACTTCTGAAAATTCTATATAATACTCATTGGGAGAAATGCTGAATTCTATGGTACTTTCCTTTACCTTGTAACTAAGCTTCTCTTGAGCATATAATGCAAACGAGGAAAGTAAAATAATAATCAATAGTAGTTTCTTCATTTTTCTTTAATCTTTTAGAATTGGTGATACAATGTGATGATAGTATATGAACTAGTTCCATATATTGCTATAAACATTTTTTTGATCAGTACAATCGGGAGGTTTACCCTTAAAAGAGATTTGACGATTGATGTTAGCAAAAGCTATTATAATTTTGTTAAAAAAACTATTACGCCTGGCGCAAACAAGAAGAGGTGAGTATCGGAGCGTTATCATAAGAGTGTTTAACTGATTAAATATATCAATAAGTATCTGTAAATCAAAATTTTATTTGTTACACCATAAGAAAAAAATGGTTTACCTATTCTCTTTTTCCAATTATATATGCTAAAGAATACCTCACAGTATTATTCATAACGCTTAATTCCTGGGTTGGAAAAAGGTAGGAGAAATTGAGACTAAAATTCAAATAATCCAATCCCATCCCGGCTGTAAAATACCTGCCTTTTTCAGGGATAGTTTCCGATTGATAATAGCCCATTCTTACCGCAAACTTATTCGCTAGCAAAACCTCAACACCTGTTGAAATATTAGGCATACCTGTAGAATTTTTAACGACAGGTTTATACATTTCCAGACTCAATGCATATTTTATGGAATTGTCTAACGAGCCCATAAACGTCCCCCCTAATTTAGCCAAAATGGGCATGGGTAGACTAGCTGATCCGTATTTAATATTAGGCCCAAGATTAGCAATACCAGCCCCAAAAGCCAAATTGCCTTCCTTTCCGCCGGCATGTATTGAATTATTATAAAAAATCCCAACATCTGCAGCAAAGGTCTGTCCTGTAACACCTTGTTTTTGAACAAATTCTAATGCAGTAATATCAGAGCGAACATATTTTAAAGTTGTTGAAAGTGAAACCTCTTCAGACAACTTTCTGATATAAGCAAAGTCTATAGACAGATCCATCGGTTTAAAAGAACTGGTTTCATTTCCTTCACCATCCGTGAAAACATTTCTGCCTGACACAAAATATTTAATGGAACCGGCCACAGTTTGTAACTCATCTAACCGATGATAACCTGAAAGGTAAAACAGATTCATGTCTTCTGTCAGCTGTCTTTTCCATGGAGTTATGGAAATCCCAATGCCTGAAGGTTGATCTGCAAATGCATATTTTGCGGCGTTCCAATAGATAGAATATACATCAGGAGAAGTAGATACTCCCACATCTCCCATCCCTGATGCGCGTGCATCTGGTGTAATCAGTAGGAAAGGTAACGTAGTCTGATTAAAGGGTGAAGAAATATTGCTTTGTGCAAAACATTTAAAAGATATTGATAAGCTAAAAAAGACGTAAGATAGTAAGCAACTATTTACAAAAGATATTTTCATGAGGCGATTAATTTAAGAGCTTAATTTAATAAAATTGTATTCTAAAATATCATTGGCAAAAAAATTATTATTAAGGAAGGGGTATATTCCTTCCTTAACAACTATTAATGATTTAAAAGATAGGAATTCAAATTTTTTGAATTTCTGATAAATGTTTATTCACAGCATTGACCGCCAGAAAATGCCCATTCAACAGAATAAAGATCGCTTGTTACAGGATCTGTAACAGTAATCCAAACATTTGCATAGCCATCTACAAGAATGCCGTTGGTAAATTGAACCAGTTTGTCGTAATTAGAATAAGAATACGCTATTGTTGCATTGAACACCCCCCATGATATAGGAGCGCAGGATAAATTTGGCACGGTTATGCGATAAAGCTGACATCGGCAAACAGTTGCTCCATCTTGTAAATCATTGGACTGGAATCCAACGGTGGATTCGTTAACGACATCTGAACAAAAGGACATTGCCCTTTGCCCGTTGATTGCATAAGGATAGTTGAACCATCTTGCACTTTTAATAACTTTACCGGTTGGTTTGCCAACTGGTATGGAAGCAAAAGATTCAAATGAAAAAAGGAATAACAGAGTAAAAAGGAAGCCTATGCTTAAACAGGCTTTCATAAGGGATGATTTTTTCATAACTGTTTTTGATTAAAATGTTAGGTTAATTATCATTAATAGTATCTTTTAGTCACCATCTGTTTAACAAAACTTTCCTGTCATATGACACTTATCTCATTAACAATACTTCTTATGCATATAATAAAGCAGTTACTATTGCTCCCGTTATTTTTAACTCTTAGAAAGCAATTTCTGCTACTGGTTTATTTGCATTTCTATCTCAATCTCAGACGGATTTATTACTTAAATTTCATTGCATAAGCATACTTTATGTTCATTACCACCAAATTTGCTTTCCATTTTCTAAGGTAAAAGGTCTCTCTTCTTTTCCTCTCGATAAATTACGTAAAAGGAATAAAGAATTTGCCGGTATGTTATTATAGTTTAAAAATTGGTCAACGGCTACCTTTTTTCCTAAAGAAACCCAAGAATTGTTACTCCAAATCATAAGGTTATATGTGTCCCCGATAAGTATAAAATTAGTATCACTCCGTGGACTATACCGAATTTTCGAAAGTGCAATTGGTTTTTGAAATTCTAGGCCTGCCCATCCAAAAGATTTTTTGCCACCCATAAAATAAGTATTTGGATCATTATCAAAAGCATTTTGATATGGTGTCGCAGCATCTTTGGTTACTTCCGGATAGCCAATTATTTTAGTTGCAGGAATTTTTAACATTTTTCCAGTTAAAGATTTGGTATAAAACTCAATCTCTGCTATTACAGCATTTTTATTTTGAGGTCCAATCATCCTAACATATTTAAATTTCTTTGTCCCGTTTAGTTTTACTTCAACATATTTATCAGGCATATCCTTTATAGAGTCAAGCATTTCAGCATCACTAAAATCTGCCTTATTTGCGCCTTCAAATTTAGCGCCTATAGACATGCTCATGTTTTTGATATTAACAGGCCAGCTTGGATTTTTCCGTGTTAAGACTTCATTAGTTAATTTCTTTTTATTGGGCGTAATAAAATTAAGTTCACCTTTTTTCGTCAATATAAATGGGTTGCTCGCGGGAATATATTCACCATTGAAATAAAACATAGCCAAATACAAAATGTTGGGGCCTATATCTTTAAAATAGGCTTTCCCATTTTTGATTTTCCCCCAATCTTGCGCTTTCCAACTTGTCTTAGAATAAGTACATATAATAGCACTTTTACATTTTATTGTCCTTAAGTTTTTTATTAAAGGAATCTCGATATTATAGCTCTTTACATAAGATGAAGTCACATCGATCCTCCTATTATCTAATAAATCTTCCGGCACTTCATTTTTATTTTCAGGCATTTCATTTTTTTGAATAGCAAAAGTTCTTCTAAAAACTTTGGATAGTCGATAAGGAAAATTATCAATTCCCCCAAAAGGAATTGTAGCTGCTTCAAAAGGAAAATTTTTCCCATTTTCAAGCACTACTGTATTCCAAAAATGTCCATTCGGCCGATCACCCCATAAAGGTGTATAGTCAATGCCGACAGGAATACCATGGGCCCTAAAAAGCAGAGATGTATGTGCAACTATTTGCTTACATGAACCCCTCCGCGCCAATAACATATTGGTTGTTGAGATATCATATGGATACTCCCATAAAGTATGGTTAGTATCCATTATTTTTTCCAAAGCTGTATTTACACTTTCTACAACATGATAAATATCCTTTTCTTTTACCGAATCAAAGAGTGAACTATAAGTATTAAAAAGCACCCCTCTCCAAGATTCCAATTTTTCAGTATAATTTCTATAAGGCAATAGATATTCACAAAACTGATCAAAAGAAAGATGTTTACCCCATTTACTATTATAATTAACAAATGCGGAATCTATATTATCAATCAAAAATTTTGACTTTATTTTCTTGTAATCTTCAATCATCTCCATTTCATCAATTGTAGGATAACCATGAATATTTACAATCGAATCCCATTTAGCTTGAATTACTGGAGATTTTTTATAAATAAATTTCTTTTGCTGAAGATAATCCCTAAATACATTAAAAATCCCATTATAGTTATCAATTTCATTACCTTCAATGCTATACTTATCAATCATATTAGAGATCAAAAAATTTGCTGCCTTTAACTTTTTCTTGTCACCATAAAGCCGTTCATGCTCAATTACCTCGGTTAAATACTTGCCATTATCTGCTGCTAATGATATGATTTTGGTTACACTTTCCGGACTACGATAGCATCCAAGTAACAATAAAGAAAAAAATAGTAATGTTATTTTTTTATAAACCATCAGTTATGCGATATACATATAATTAAACAATGATGAGAGTTTAATTAAATTAATCCCTCATCATATATGATTTATATAAATTATGGTGTTACTTCGAATTTTCGTTTTACAAAAGTTCTAGACTCATAATAGAACACTTCCCCATCGCATTCCCATTTCATATAATATTCACCTGCTGGTATGGTTGGTGGAAGTTGGACGGTTACATACCACCAATAAATACATGGGGGCATAAGATACCCATCCGGAGCAGCAATCGGTATTTTATATTCAACATTGGTCACGATGTTTTCAAACACCATCCAAGTATAACCAGGAAGAACATAGACGCCAAATATATCAAATCGCACATAGGTGCCTGCAGGTCCTGAGCTTGGACTATTTGACATAATGCAATTTTCAGTCGGACGATCTTGAAGATTAGGACAAATTACCGCCCCTTCATTATAAGGATCAGGAACTATGTACGTTTCTCCTTCTTCAATCGGAGGTGTTGAGCATCCCGCGGGAGGGTTTTGTTGAGGAACGCATACATTTAAATGCTCAGTGCCTATAAATTCATATTCACATGACCAAGTTCCATTTTCAGGATTTACATCATAACAAGTCATTTCATAAATATCTACATCTATGAACGAACATTCCCACTCACAAATTGAGCCGTTAAATCCTGCTGTACTTTTTTTACCTTGTGGTGTCTTAGAATCGGAGGCAAGCTTGTTTATGTTTGTTTTTTTTGCGTATACTAGCTTACCATCACGTACTTCTCTTATGCCAACGATTTTCCCTTTCCAATTCTTGAAGATAAGATAGCCACTAAATTCATTATCAAGTCTATCTATGTGATTCCGACTAATATCTCCGTTTCTTTTTGTAAGATACTCTTCAGTGGGCAAAAAAGTAACTATGCTATGACCTACTTTCCCTGTTTTTTTATCCTTAAAAATTACCAGTCTATCTATTGATGATTTCCTAATTTTCGTATCTGCTTGCGAATTTTTAGTTTCCCCCTTAGTTCTAATAATGGGAACAGACCGTCTATTATAAAGTATAGGAGCTTCTATAAAAGTTGCAGTTGAGGTTTCACCAGTATACGCTTTTGAAAAAACAACAAACTTTTTATTTTTAGAGAACTTAGGAATAGATTTACTTCCTTTTAACGGGGCATCAATGTTGCCCTGCTGCTTTCTTAAATTCTTTAAATATAACTTTGCTGCCTGAACTGTCACAGGCTGTTCAGGATTATTTAATTCTTCCAATGCTGAAGCGAAATCAGGCATTTCCTTTTGGCAAGAATTAAATGTTAGAATCGCTAATAGGGCGATTAAAGAGCGTCTAATAAATTTTACTTTCATTTCTAAAGTTAGTGAGGGTTAATATTTGGTTAATTGGATTACATAGTTATTAATTTATTGTTAATGTATTTATAGTTGTAAAAACTTCTTTTTTAATTTGATCTACTACAAGAGACGGAATTTTAACTGGTAATTTTAAAATTTCATTTCCTTGTCTTTTTGCTTTATGAAATTGTTGTGTTGCTTTATAAAAATTATAGAGTTCAAATCTAGGAACGAAACGGTTAGGCGCTCTATTAATACTTTTAAGATAAGCTTGTTCAGCATCTCTATATTTTCTGCTTTGCAGATAGCTTTTAGCTAGATTGAGATAAAAAATATTAGAATTATTTTTACGCACTACCATCAAGTAAATCTTTTCTGCTTCCGAATGCTTACCATGTAATGTAAGTAGACTTGCATATTCAGTTAAGAATCCAACATCATCTTTAAGAGTGGGGTATAAGGATTCTAAAATAGAAAAAGAATCTGTATTAAATCCCATAAGTCCAAGTTGTTTTGCTTCTTCAAATTTTTCAAATTTCTTATAGTTCATGACGTAAAACCCATAGTGATAATAGCAGATAAAAAAGATTGTTGATACAATTAAAACATAAAAAAATGATTGTTTTTTTTCATTAAGATAAGCATACTTAATTATAAAAATAAGCAAAATTACAGTTATCAATTGAATCCAAGGCTTTTCAAATACATGCATAAAAATTGCAGCTACTGCTATCACAATCAATTGTGCTATTGACAAAACTAACAATATGGATTTAGGATATTTTCTCAATGCAATTTTGATAACATAAATTATTAAAGCCACAAATAAAATCAAAGCTAAACAGCCCAAAATTCCACCTTCAATTATGAATTGTAGATAATCATTGAATGCGTGCTTGGTATTATCAGCAAGCAAAAGCTCTTTAATTGTAAAATCTCCTTTTGCAAAATAATTAATTTGATACTCTCCATAAACTTGACCAAAATTTCCAAAACCTATTCCAGAAATATAATGATCATTTAAAATTTGAAAAGAAATTTTATAAACTAATTTTCTTCCCAATGAAGAATCTGGCTTTATAAATGAAACTAAAGAATAGACTAGAAAACAGAGAGAAAAAACAGAAATCGCAACGTTTCTTATGCTGACTTTATAGTTACGGTAAACTAAAACAATAAAAAGAAGGCTAATAAGATATCCGATAAAAAAAGACCGACTGCCAGAAATTAATGCAACCAAAATTCCCGCTATACTCAGAATAATTGGAATTCCACCTTTATTTTGCATTAACTTTTGGTATATATTCATATATATTATCTCTTCTAGCGATACATGATTAATAAAATTACAATATTTAAGTTAAAGCAACGCCTGTCAATGTTTTTATAAGCTCTTATATATTATATTTTACGATTTGACCTCGACATACATAGACGAATGATTTTTAATTAGTTATATATCTATCCTCAACCCATTTATCTAAAACTATTTCAAATATATCATCTAGATAATCTTGTATTAAATTAGTATTTATCGATGAAAATCTCATCCTGCATCATTATAAAAAGGGTCAGCTATTAATAGCTGACCCTATATTAGTTAATTAACTAAGCTCGTTCCACCTTCTATTTGTGAAAGCTGTGAAGTTAGGGTTAAAGGAACACTTGTCAATGTTCTTCCGGTAACCCATCTACCTGAAGTAGCATCATAAACACCACCAAGTTTAGCGAAGCTCGTTGCAGTTGGAAAGCCTAAGCGACTGGTATTTGTTCCTGCTCCCATAAAGTTTTGCGGTAACCGCGTAAGTGGGTTAATTGTGCTATAATAATCAGTGTTAGTAATTCTATATCCAACTTCTGGCGGACCAGCACTATAAAAGTTACCACCTGTTCCACCCCAAAAAATCACGTCTAACGGGACACTGTTAATTGTCACATTGGTTCCTTCAAAGATAGCTATACCTGCTATGTTACCGCTGTTAGCCAACAGGTTATTTGTTTTAGCCCCTATTCCATCTGCACCAACTACTCCGGTTTCTACCGAATAATCCACACCAGCTATCCATTTTGCAGAACTTATATCAGTTGAATATGGCGTATTAGGTGATGCTTGTGTAGGAGATCCGTTGATACGTTTTGCCGAACCACCAACATAAAAATACTGACCTTTAGAAACTGTTCCACTAGTCAAATTAAATTTATATGTCCGTACTCCCCCAGTATTCCATCCCTGAAGTGGGAAAACCGTTGCACCAGCATTATTGGTAGTATAAACTGCAAATGGGGTTGTCGCGAAATTGATATCCTTTGTAGCCAAAAATTGGATGTATTCATTATTCTGATCTCCACCATTAGGGTCAACTAAATATCCGGTAATGATTGCTGGAGAAAGTTTTGGTAATACAACGAAGAAAAAGTCATCCAGCGAACGTAACCATAAGTTTATTTTTGTTGAAGCACCGGAACCAGTAATAAAAGGTATACCGGTGAAATTACCTGTCGGTAATACTGCAGTTGAGGCGAAAGATGCGGTAGCTTCAGTATGTACGGTAGCTTTTCCAAAACCATCGTTGATAATTTTGTCGCCAGCGTAGGTTGTTCCAGGAGCTGGCTCTGGCTCATATAATGCACTACTTATAGTCACTAACGTACTTTCATACATATCTGGATTTGCTAAAATCCTACCGGTATTAATCGCCTGCGTTTTAAGCGTTTTACCACCTGCAATTTTTGTTACCGATTCATTTGCTACACCAACTATTTGCAAAATCCCATCTATCCTCTTTAACGTTGCTCCATTCACATTAATGTGTACAGAATCTCCAGGAATATATTTTGAAGCATCTGCGCCGATATTGAATGCCATGCCTCTTAATGAATCAATCCCATTGCCAGCCATTCTACTGTTTTGTAAAATCAACAATCCAGCTGGCGAGTTTCCTGATCTAAAGTCTGATATTACAACTCCTTTAATAGAGGTTGCCCCACCCATTAATTCTGCGTTAAGCAATAAGTCTCCCCCTTTATAAAGCTTTTTAAGGTCGAAATTAGAGATATATGCGCTAGGTGTGCTAAGAATAAAGTCACTGTCCCGTTTGCACCCCATCCAAACACTAACAATTGCTATTAGTAAAAGGATATATTTTAATGTCTTTTTCATATCTGAAATTATTTTAAGGTTTTTGCCACCAAACTAGAGTGTTGATATCATCAGCTCCTTGTGCAGCAACAGCATTTTTATAGCTGGTTGGGTTTGTAGATTGGCTTATTAAAGGATAGTTTAACCTTGCAGGCATCTTACCACCATTAGCCAGGCCAGTACCCTTTGGTAAGAAAGGGTGGCCTGTTCTTCTATATTCAAACCATTGTTGAAAATCTACCAAAAACATAGCATAATACTTTTGCAAATGAATCAGTTCCATTTTACTAGCTGTACCTGGCGTAGTAGTATTCAATGGTAATGCATCATTCCAATCAATATCGGCAGCAACAGCATAAGCTTTAACAGCAGGATCAGTTGGGTTTATCCATAACGTTGGAAGCCAATAGTTGATAGCATCCGCTATTCCTTTATAATAATAAGTTTCTCCAGTCCCGTTAATCCAGCCCTTTGCTGCGGCCTCGGCCAAAATAAAATCAACTTCAGCTACGTTCATGATGATACCGGTATAAGGATCGGTCTGTAGTGTAGTTGGATTATTTGTTGTCGCATCTGAATAAAAGTAAGATTGTTTAGTGATTGAACTTCCAGTATCATAACCACTTGGAACACCAACATAACCATTTGGACCTGGAGCTATGCCCCATCGGGTAACGTTATTTTTTCCTAATGACTGATTGATTCTAGGATCCCCCCAAGTTGTCATGTTGCCCATAAAAAATGCAGAAATTGCCGGTGTTCTAAAATCAACTGCACGCACATTGATCATAAATGGTGAGGAAAACACAGCCGTACTGCTATTTGTACCGTTCCAAAGAATTTTAGCAGTATGACTATTTGTCTGCATAATAGGATATTTTGCAGGGTTTGTATCTATCATTTCTTTGATCTTGGCAATTACCGTTGCACTTACATCTGACTTAGCAGAAATACGCATCAATAACCTTAAGTATAATGAATTGCCGAATCTGCGCCATTTTGAAACATCTCCCTGGTAAACTGGGTCGCCCGTTGGCACAATAGCTACACCATCTGCCAACAGCGTATTGGCTTCTTCAAGTTTCCTCAATAAATCCAGGTATATATCTTTTTGTTTATCAAAAGCTGGTTCCAGGATGCCCTCCTTACCTTGATTTGCCTGAGAGTAAGGCACATCTCCATAAACATCTGTGAGCAACTGAAAAACCCAGGCCTCCGTAATCATAGAAATTGCCTGATAAGATTTATTTAAGGATTCTGGTTGACTGGCTATTGTATAGATGTTTTTTAAGTTGGTAAGTTCGGGATACCAGGTATTCCAGGTATAGTCTGACACATTACGCCTGATGTCATACCTGAATACCTTGCCTTCAGAATCTCCAATATCAACAGTAACCTGCATCAATTCGTTATTAAAGTTACGGTTACGCACCATATTTGCACTTAAAACATTTACTAATGCAGGTGCTAATAACTGATTGGCTGTTGTGCTACCTTTTCCGATAGGGTCTGTATTTACTTCATTAAAATCTTTTTTACAAGAAAAAAACGAAACGCCAGTAACAAACAATAACGTATAAATGGTTATATTTTTAATATTTTTCATTTTCTTTTTATTTTATAGACCCACAACTAAACGCACTCCAAAAGTTCTTGTTGATGGCAATTGTCCTGTTTCAAAACCCTGCTGAATATCAGAGCCGGCCAATGTACCAAACTCCGGATCGAAGGCCGGCCATGGAGACCAAATAAACAAGTTACGTCCATATACCCCCAATGTTACCCTGCTTAAGCCAAGACTCCTTACAAAATTGGTATTGAATACGTAATTCAGGTTAGCTTCTCTAAATTTAAGATAATCTGTTCTGAAAACACTTCCTTCAGCCTGATCTGATCCATACAATGAGGTGTAATAGTTTTCAAAATTAGTTGCAATGACATCATTTTTACGATAAGATCCGTCTGGATTCTGTACTACACCATCTCCTATTACACCATTATACCTGCCAGGTAAAGTAATTTTTAATTTACCTAATGCAGCCATTCTGGAGAAAGTAAGTGAATGGCCTACGGCTCCAAATTGTGCATCAAATAATGCACTCAGGTTAAATTGCCTGTAAGTGATCCCAGACCCGAAACTAAACCTGAATTTGGGCATCGTGTTTCCAAGATATAATAAATCAGTAGTATTAACTTTTGCATTTCCTGTAACCGCATCATAAACAATCTGGCCATCCGGAGAACGAAGAAATCCCCGGCCATAAAGATCACCCATGCTGCCACCAACATTTGCCACTACCTGACCACTTCCCAAAGCTCCTGTACGCAATACGACTGAACTATCTGCCAATTCCTTAATGGAGTTACGGTTAGCAGTAAATGTACCGTTCAAAGTCCACTTAAATACTTTTGCCTGCAATACCGTACCGTTTACCGCTACCTCAATCCCTTTATTGTCTACACGCCCAACATTGAATACAGCTACATTATAACCTGTAGCACGATCAACAAGGCGACTCAAAATTTGGTTCTTGGTAGAGCCTGCGTAAACCGCTACATCAAAATTTAACCTGCTGTTAAAGAGTTTAGCTTCAGCACCTAACTCTATTGTAGTTGTTTTTAGCGGCTTTAGGTTTGGATTTGGCAAAACCGTCGGATTGGTCATTGCACTGTCCGGGTAGATGCCGTTTGCAGCCAATACATAATTATAGGCTGTACGGTAAGGCGTGGTACCACCACTACCCACTTGCGATAATGAAGCTCTTAATTTTGCAAAATTGATCGCTTTAGGCAGCTTCCATAAATCTGAGGCCACAAAAGATAAGCTTGCAGAAGGATAGAAAAAGCCTACATTATCAGTCCTTGTTGGTGTAGCCAGCACACTGTTCCAGTCGTTACGGCCTGTTAAGTCTAAATACAAAAAGTTTTTATAAGTAAATGACAACATACCATAAAAACTATTAAGGCGATATCGGGCCGTATCTGGCACTGAAATCAATGGATTTGCATTATTATCTAATCTGAAAATTCCCGGAACAACCAATCCATCAGCACGAAGCTCTCCTTTATTGTATTGGTTTCTCATCATACTTCCACCTGCAGTAGCTAGAACTTGTAATGATTGAGTTATTTTCTTATCATATTTTAATAAGAAATCGGCATTAACCTCATAAGAGTTGATGTCCTGAACACGATAAGACCCTTGCGCAAATTTGTTTCCTGCCGCATCAAAAGGTCTTAATGTTTCCCGGTTCTCCTTATTATAATCAATCGATGAACGAACCATTAAACTCAACTCCTGCGTAAACTTATAGGTTGCCTGGATATTGCCTAACCATCCGTTTCTTCTTTGCTTATTTAGATATTGCTCTGAAATGGCATAAGGACTTTCAGGGTTTGTAGTTGTAATGTTAACAAACTGGCGGTTTTCCATTCCAGGTGCCCAGTAATCTCTGTACCAATCTGTATTTACGTTTGGCTGAGCAAACATAAACCAATACATCAAAGATTGGTTTCCGTAACCTGTTGCTGGTAAATTATCGCTATGCCTGTTGTTATAGCCGGCTTTGAAAGACAGGCTAAGTCTTTTAGTGATATTGGTATTTGCAGTTAATGTAGCCGAAGTCCGTTCTAAACCCGTGTTTGGGACAATCCATTCATTATTACCATGACTGGCAGAAAAGCGTAGTAAAACATTTTTGACAGTTCCGTCCAAACTAACTGAATTTGTCGTTTCCAATCCAGTTTTAAAGAAGGCATTAATCGGATTTTCATAAGCAACCCAGGGTGTTCTTGTCAATCCTCTGGCTTTAGTTGCAGGGTCATATTGAAAGTAATTCCCACCGGCAGCAAATGGTGCACCCCAACTCGCACTTGTTGCATTCGTACTTGCACCATCTACGGTAGCTCCATAAGAGAAATAGGAAACCCCAAATTGGCCTTGCCCATATTCCTGTTGAATATCAGGGCTACGGTTTACATCTTCCCAAGCTGTATTTGAAGTAAAAGTAATTCCTAGTTTTTTCTGATTTTTATTGCCAGACTTTGTAGTAATGATAATAGCTCCATTGGCTCCACGCTGACCATAAAGAGCTGATGCGCCCGGTCCCTTAAGCACTGTAACGTTTTCTATATCATCAGGGTTTAAATCATTCAATGCGCTACCAAAGTCTGCGGGCATAATATCACCGGATGTACCATATACACCGCCCCCGGTAGCAGCTGTACGCCTGGAGCTACTAGACGCCACCACCCCATCAATTACGATCAGTGCTTCATTGTCACCTGTAAGGTTGTTTTCGCCGCGCAGAATAATTTTGTTGGATCCGGCCGGCCCACCGTTACGCACCAGGTTTAAACCAGCTACTTTTCCTGATAAAGCATCAGTCCAGTTACTCGATACCGCATCTGTAAGCTGTGTACTGTCTACCTTAGTAATAGCATAACCCAATGATTTTTCTTCACGTTTGATTCCTAACGCAGTAACAACTACCTCATCCAGATCTGCACTTGAGCTGTTCATATTGACAGCCATTGTTATGGTAGCCATGGTAACCGTTCGTTTAACCTGGGTGTAGCCCAACATACTAAACAAGATTTCAGTCCCTTTTGCTACTTTAATAGTGAATGCACCGTTACCATCAGTTACGCCGAGCACTTTTCTCTGCCCATCTGAAATGGTAACGCCAGGTAGCCCACCGCCATCCTTGGCATCTTTGACCGTTCCTTTTACAGTAACTATTTCCTGCCAAAACAGGTTCGCTACAACAGGTACTGTTCCTGCCCTAAGCATTTGCGGCAATTGCATAAAAACCATTACCAATGCATAAGCAAGGTAGGTGAGTGGTTTTTTGAATTGCACATTGTGAGTAGATTTTTTGTTCATAATCTTCATTAATTTGGTGTTCCCCCTTTAGTTGCAATATTTTTGTTTATGCTTTTCGACATGACGATTTCTTTTTTCTTAGTACAGAAAAAACCTCCCAGCAGCACTGAACAGTCAATTGGGTACAATTAAATGATATACAGGAATGCTCCTTCATCAGATTTTATATTTGGTTAGTTCTTTTTGTTTTGCAGCATTTCGTTTCATTTCGATTCTCCTTAATTTGCTGCAAATATCAAGGTTGTAGTTTTAAGTTTATGTTAAGCATTCATTAAGTTAGGCCGTAACTTTCACCTGTTGAAGGTTATCGGTTTCTTTTCCTGGCGTATACAACAAATATTGTTTTACCAGCGCAGTAAAAGTTTCAATCTGTCCGTTCACCCAGGCTTCATCTTTTTGCAATTCGGCAGCCATTACGTGTGCAACAGCCGGAGCAAGCATTAAAGCCCCTTTCGCATCCAGGAATAACAGACGCATCCTTCGCGAAAGCACATCTTCAATCGTACGTGACATTTCATTTCTAACCATCCAGATCACTTCAGCTTGCAGATATTTGTAATCAGGATGCAAACGGGCACCAAGTTCAGGCTGCAGGCTTATCAGCTCCAGTATACCAGCAGCATCAGCACCGTATAAGCCCAGATCTCCGGTTTGCATTTTAGCAACATAACCATGGATTTTAACATCCTGGGTAATACATTTTTTTGCCTGTAGCTTGCCCAATTCAATAGCTTTATCTACTACATCCATAGCCATTTTACGATAAGTGGTCCATTTGCCCCCGGTAATCGTAATCATTCCTGATTTGCTGATGATGAGCTTATGGCTTCTGGAGATTTCCTTCGTACTATCGGTATCCTTACCCGGGGCAGCCAATGGCCTTAAACCTGCAAATGCAGCCAATACATCCTTTCTTGAAGGTTCTTTTGTCAGGTATTTGCCTGCCGTTGTCAATATAAACTCTATCTCTTCATCCAAGGGCCCTGGCTCCAGGCTATGCTCATTTAAAGGGGTATCAGTTGTTCCTACCAATACTTTTCCGTGCCATGGCACAGCAAACAAGACCCTTTCATCCGGTGTTTTTGGAATCATCAGGGCGCTGTCCCCTTTCAAAAATGAAGGATCTAAAACAACATGGGCACCCTGGCTTGGACGAACGATTGCTCTTCCTGAGGGAACATCCATTTTCAGGATCTCATCTACAAATACTCCGGTAGCATTGACCACTACTTTCGCTTTCAGGGTATAGCCTTTATTGGTCTCGGTATCTACAAAACTTAGTCCGCTAATGTTTTCGTTTTCTTTCGTTAACCCGGTAACCTTCGCATAGTTCAGCAACACCCCGCCATATTCGGCAGCCGTCTGCGCCAGATTTAAAGCCAAACGGGCATCATCAAATTGTCCGTCGCTATAACTCACCCCACCAATCAAGCCATCAGGTTTTAATCCGGGTATTGCTTTTAATACTTTATCCGCCGATAAAAAGGACGATTTTTTAAAACCGCTTTTCCCCGCCAGCAAGTCGTAAAGTTTTAAGCCGATCAGGTATTTATATTTAGACAACCAGGAATAAACAGGAATGATAAACTCCTGGTCTTTAACCAGGTGAGGTGCATTTTTTAACAGCAAGCCACGTTCGTGCAATGCCTCATAAACCAGCGAAACATCTCCCTGAGCCAAATATCTTACCCCGCCATGCACCAATTTTGTACTACGGCTGGAGGTTCCTTTTGCAAAATCCGACTGTTCCAGCAACAAAGTACTGTAACCCCTGCTTGCCGCATCCACAGCGGTTCCTAACCCTGTAGCACCACCGCCAACAACTATCACATCCCAACTGTTCCGTTCTTCTACCTGCTTTATGAATGATTCGCGACTAAACACCATTTCGTTTGTTTTCAATTTAAAATACTGATATTTCGTAAACTTTCGTTTATAGGACAAATATACCTAAACGAAACTAAAAAAAGTATTTTATTATAAAAAACAAATTGGGAAATTTATTTTTTAGCATTAAGTTTGTTGAATACGTAATTTAAAAATTATGTTTATCTTAATATTGCCATATATATCGATAAATGATTAACATAGCTGAACGACACCAATATATATTAAACAAAATTCAAACAGACGGCACTATTGATGTACAGTCACTTTGTAAAAAGTTAAAAGTTTCGTCGGTCACCATCCGGAAGGACCTGAAACTACTCGAAGACAAGAACCTCTTATTCAGGACCCATGGAGGAGCCACACTAAACAACCCTTATACGGTTGATAAACCTGTAAATGAAAAAGAACATCTGCAATCGGCAGAAAAGATGAAGATTGGCACAATGGCTGCTGAACTGATCGAAGAAAATGATTCCATTATCATCGCATCGGGAACAACGGTTCTGGCCATGGCGCGCTGCATCAAACCCAAAGGAAATTTAACTGTTATTACCTCTGCATTAAATGTTGCCCTCGAATTGCTGCACCATAATGATATTGAGATCATTCAACTGGGTGGCCTGTTAAGGAAAAGCTCTTCTTCTGTTGCAGGCCCGTATTCCGATAATGTATTGGGCAATGTTTTTTGCAGCAAATTATACCTTGGCGTAGACGGCATAGATCTGGAATTCGGATTAACGACCACAAATGCCTATGAAGCTCATTTAAACAGGCAGATGATAGATTCCTCTCAAAAAATAATTGTACTTGCCGACTCTACCAAATTCGGAAAACGTGGCTTCGGAAGAATTTGCGGCATTGAAGAAGTAGATCATATCATTACAGATAGCGGCATCCCCGAGCAGACCAGGAAAAACCTGCAAAGTATGGGCATTAAGGTTTCTATTATTTAATGGTTAATGCAATTTTAGCTTGCACACAATTTACTTTTCCTATAAAACGCGAACTATCAGTAATTTACTAAGCTGACCATAGTTTTTTCATTCGACAACTACTGTCATTATATTCTCTTACCCGCAATTTTCAATTTGTAAGTTGATTTTATCTTAATATTAAGATAATTACAAAGCCTTTACTTTGTACTATTCTTATCTGATAAAATTACTAATTATGACGTTTAAAACCTTTTTTTCTTTTCTTTTATTTCGTTTTATTGTTTTTTATTTAATATATTCGATTTCAATAAACCAAATACTAACCAAATTTAAACCTTTTTAAATGAAAAACTACCGAAAGAGTATGGATAAGTGTTTTGCCGCCTTCCTATGGGTATGCTTCAGTTCCTGTTGTTTTGTTTCCTGTAAAAGCGAAAAGGAAGGCCCTAGTAAAACCTATGATTCTTCAAAACCCGTTGTACTCTCCTCTTTTTCTCCGAATGAGGGAGGAGCGCGCGATAAAATACTTTTAGACGGGGAAAACTTTGGAAATGACCCAAGTAAAATCAAAGTCTATTTTAACCATGCAAAAGCTTCAGTCATCTCGTCAAGTGGTAACCGGATCTATGCCATTGTACCACGACTCCCGGGTGATAATCCTAAGATTTCTGTGGTTGTGGGTACTGACTCGGTTGTTTATAAAGACACTTTTACTTACCATATTCAGGCCCAGGTAAGTACCGTTACGGGTAACGGGAAAAAAAACTTTAAACCCGGAACGCTCTCAGAAGCTGAAATTTACGGCAAATACCTGGAACTGGATGCCGAAGGTAATATATTTATGTCCTGGCGGGATGGTGGTGATCCGGCTACATTTGGGGTAGCCAGGATAAATGAAAAGCAAAATATAGTAACCCCACTGATCGAGTCGGTCGCTACCGGTCGGATCTTATTTGCCAACGGCCTTACCGTGGATCGTGTTACAGGTATGTTGACAGCAGCCCATGAGTCTACTAAGGAAGTAATCTTCACTTTTGACCCGCGGGAAGCCTGGTATCCCCGCCAGCGTAACGTTAAATACTCCACCGCAGATTACAACTCGATCGTAGAAGCGGATCGCTACAAAAACTTTGTAACGTTCTGCCCTTATGATGGGCATCTTTATACGAGATACAGAGATGGAAAGGTTGCCAAAATAAATCCTCAGACATTCGAAGCAAAAATTGTTTATCAGGGACCTTATGGATCGCAATATGGTCAGGCCATTAATCCAACGAAACCATGGCTGCTGTACATCACCCTCACCACCAATGCCACACCTACCAATTTCAGACAAGGTATTATGGTACTGGATCTTCGTGACCCTAATGGATCAGGCGGCTTTAAACGTCTCAATGCCCCTGGAGGTAGTGCCTTTCGCGATGGGCCGTTGGCAGATGCGCTATTCAACGACCCTAAAGAGATTAAGTTTGACAACAGTGGGAACATGTTTGTCGCAGACTATGGCAACCATTGTATCCGTATGATATCTCCTGATAACATCGTAACTACGGTAGCAGGCCAACCGGGCAAATCAGGCTATAAAGATGGCGGACCGGTAGAATCTCTATTTAACCAACCCTGGGGAGTAGCTGTCAATGAGCAAGGTGACATTTATATTGCAGACTGGAGTAACGCCAGGATACGCAAATTAGTTATTGAATAATCACTACAAAGCATTTATCCTATTCATGAGCTCTTGCTTAAAGGCAAGAAATAATGTGCTTTAAATTATCCCATTAGATATATTAAGTATAATACACATATAAGATGACAAAGACTTTTAGAATTTTGTGTTTGCTGTCGCTGTGTCTGTCCCTGACGACATTACACGCACAGGAAACCAAGCAGTTACTCACCATTGCCGGTATTGTTACCGATGAAAAGGGAGCAGCTATCCCAGCGGTATCTGTTTACATTAAAGATCGGCCCTCAGCCGGTACCGCTACCAATAATGAAGGAAAATTCAGCATTCAGGTCGCGTATGGTGACAAGGTTGCCTTTAGCTATATCGGCTTTAAAAATACAGAACATGTTGCTGTCGAAACAAAAAAGAATTTAACCATAGTCCTAAAAGACAATAACGAGGCCCTGGAGGAAGTAATGGTAGTTGGACTGGGCAATGTACAACGGAAGATAAGTTCAGTCGGTGCCATTACAACGGTAGATGTTAAGGACCTTCAATCCCCTGCTCCATCGATTGCTAACCTTCTTGGCGGAAGAGCAGCCGGTGTAATCTCCAGATTAGGCAGCGGTGAACCAGGAAAGAACATTTCTGAGTTTTGGGTACGTGGTATCGGCACATTTGGGGCCAACAGTAGTGCACTGGTGCTCATCGATGGTTTGGAGGGCGACCTGAATACCATTGATCCGGCGGATGTGGAAAGTTTTTCGATCCTTAAGGATGCATCAGCAACCGCAGTGTATGGCGTTAGGGGAGCCAATGGTGTAGTATTGGTTACCACCAAGCGCGGTCAGGTAGACCGCATGCAGCTCACCGCACGCGCCAATACCACTTTATCCAGTCTCAACCGCTTACCAGAATATCTGCGTGCGTATGATTACGCACAGCTGGCGAATGAAGCAAGTTTGGTCCGTGGGCAGAGTCCTTTGTACAACCAAACGGAATTGGGTATTATCCGTGACGGACTGGATCCGGATATGTATCCAGATGTAGATTGGCAGGATGAAATTCTCAATAAGACTTCCTGGCGCCAGAGCTATTACATGAGTGGCCGTGGTGGATCTGAGGTTGCACGCTATTTCCTTAGCCTTGGCGGCAAAAGTGAAAGTGCAGCTTACAAAGTAGACAAAAATAGCCAATACAGTTCCAATGTGGGTTTTAATACTTATAATTACCGCATCAATCTGGATGTTAACCTGACCAAGACCACTAAAATTTTCCTGGGTTCTGATGGGTTTCTATCTAAACTGAATCAGCCGGGATTAGCAAATACGGATTACATATGGGGTGCACAATCTACACTTACCCCCGTTACAATTCCTACACGATATTCCAATGGCCTGCTTCCAGGCCTGGGAGGTGGAGAGCAGTCATCGCCTTATGTCATGATTAACCGCACAGGCAGGGCCTCTGATGAGGTGTATAAAGGTAAAACCACATTAGCCCTCAATCAGGATCTTTCCAATGTATTGGAAGGACTTAAATTCCGGGTTCAGGGAGCTTACGATATATACAGTTACTTTAGCGAGCGTAGGCGTGTACAACCAGCGCTTTATAATGCCTTAGGACGGGCCTATGATGGCTCGCTCATTACTTTGCAAACTGTACAAGAACAAAAAGCGAGTTATTACAGAGGCACTCGGCAGTACCGTAAATACCACTTTGAATCTGTTATCAATTATGATAAGGTATTCAACAGTGACCATAGGACCTCAGCGTTGATCTATTATTACATGAGTGATGCCAAAGATACCGAAAATGCTACCAGTAACATGAACGCCATCCCCTTACGTTATCAGGGTGTATCGAGCAGGTTGACCTATGGTTTCCGGGACACTTACCTTTTAGATGTCAATTTCGGCTATACCGGTTCTGAAAACTTCCAACCCGGCAGGCAATATGGTTTTTTCCCGTCAATAGCCCTGGGATGGGTGCCTACTGGCTACAAATTTGTAAAAGAGGCCGCACCATGGCTTAATTATTTTAAGATCAGGGCTTCTTACGGTACGGTGGGTAATGACCGGATTTCAAGTATCCGTTTCCCCTACCTGACCAAGGCTAACCAGGGTAATGGCACGGTATGGGGCGTGCCCGATATCGAGATAATTAATGAGACAAGGATTGGTGCAGATAACCTGGCCTGGGAAAAAGCGATTAAATCCAATTTAGGTATTGAAGGTAAGCTCTTTGATAGTAAAGTAGATTTTGTGGTAGACTTTTTCAAAGATCAGCGTAACGGTATTTTTCAACAACGGGTACAGGTTCCTGATTACGTGGGTGTCATTTCCAATCCATTCGCCAATGTGGGCCGCATGAAAAGTTCCGGAATAGATGGAAACATCAGCTATACCGGCAATCTTTCCAAAGACATAGGCTTTACCTTAAGAGGTAACTTCACCTATTCCAAAAATTTAGTACAGAACTGGGAACAGGCTTACCTGGAATATCCTTACCTGGAGTACAATGGTTTCCCTTATAATTCTATAAGAGGCTATCAGTCGCTGGGACTTTTTAAAGACGAAGACGACATCAAATATAGCCCTAAACAAACGTTTGGAGATGTACTGCCTGGTGACATCAAATACAAGGATGTAAACGGTGATGGCATAATCGACAAACTGGACATGGTTCCTTTGACGCACAGCAACTATCCTTTGATGATGTTTGGTATGGGCGGAGAGTTCCGCTATAAAAAGCTGACATTAGGTGTATTGTTTAAAGGAACAGGAAAAACATCCTTTTTCTATGTCGGACAGGAGATGGAGGTAAACGATGTACTAAAAGCTAACGGAATGGGCTATATGCCGTTCTTTGAAGGCGGCCTGGGCAACGTACTCAGCCTGGCAGCCGATCCTAAAAACCGCTGGATTCCGAGGGATTATGCCATTGCGAATGGTATAGACCCAGCATTGGCCGAAAACCCAAATGCCCGCTACCCACGCCTCCAATACGGAAATAACAGCAACAACAGCCAGTTGTCGTCCTTCTGGCAGGGAGATGCGCGCTATATACGTCTGGAGGAAATTACATTGAGCTATAACATTAATCCATCGATCCTGAAACGCTTGGGGATTAAGTCTATGGACCTGCAATTTGTGGGCAATAATTTATACATATGGGATAATGTTAAGCTTTATGACCCGGAACAAGCCGCATGGAATGGACGAAAATACCCGATACCAACCACCTATTCCTTTCAAGTGTACGTCAATTTTTAATACAAACAAGAAATTAATGATATGAAAACGTCAATCATAAAAAGATTAGCATTCGCCGCGGTCATCATCCAGCTGATTGCGATGACAACATCCTGTAAGAAGTACCTGAATATCGATGAGTATTTTGATGATGAATTTAACATCGATTCCGCTTTTGCCAACCCTCGAAATATGGAAGCCTATATGTGGGGTGCAGCGGCCATGTTTCCTGATGAATCAAATACCATTCGCTATGGTTATACACCTGGCCCTATGGCAACCGATGAAGCCTTGAACGGGCTTACCGGAGGTGGCTCGAGCAATGTGTATTATGGAATGGATTTTGCCACCGGACGCATTACTTCAGATTTCTATGGAGACAGCAACCCTAACTTAAATCAATGGGCAAAATACTACAAGATTATCCGTAAATGTAACAGTGTCCTGCAAAACCTTGATCGCCCTAAGGGCATGACCAATTTAGACCGGCTCCGGATTGAAGGGTACACGCGTTTTATCCGTGCCTATGCTTACTACAACATTTTAGTAGATTATGGTCCTGCGATCCTGCTGGGTGATGAGGTGATCAACACCAATGAATCCCTTGAATATTATGACCGCCCCAGAGCGACCTATGATGAAACGATGGACTACACCTGCGATGAGCTTGAAAAAGCAGCGATGCTTATGCCTGCAGAAGTTTCGCTACTGGATTTTGGCCGCCCCAGTAAAGGAGCTGCACTTGCTTTGGTAGCCCGTCTGCGGCTGATCCATGCAAGTCCGTTGTTTAATGGCGGACCGGTAGCCAGTTCTTATTTTGGTAACTGGAAACGCAAAACCGATAATGTCAATTACGTATCACAGCAATATAATGAAGCAAGATGGGCGGTAGCTGCAGCCGCAGCCAAGCGCGTGATGGATCTTGGTCAGTACAGGCTATATACCGCAGTGAAAGATGACAAAACCCCGGCGCTTCCTGCAGGAGTTAATTCCGATCCAAATTTCTATAAGGATTATCCAAGTGGAGCAGCTGGAATAGATCCGTTAAGATCCTATTCGGATATTTTTAATGGTGAGGCTGTTGCTGAAATTAATAAAGAGATCATCTGGGGCAGAAATACAGGCTATATGGTAACAACCATCAGTCAGGGATCTATGCCACCTTCTCTCGGTGGCTGGGGGCGTTTCTGCGTCACACAGAAAGTAGTTGATTCCTATCTGATGGCCGACGGTCGTACTAAAGAAGAGGCCACCAGCAATGGGTATTATTCAGAAACAGGCTATACTACACAGGCTAAAAATTTTTCCGGATATCCACTCAATTCCGGAGTCTACAATATGTATGCTAACCGCGAAATGCGTTTTTATGCCTCTATCGGATTTAATGAGGCCGTTTGGCAGGCACAGTCCAGTACGACCATCAACAACTATACCGCCAAGTACTACTACCAGGCCCCTGATGGTCGTGGCGGGGTAACCGCAACTTCACCCAACTACCCCATCACGGGCTACGTGATCAAAAAATTCAATCACCCCATGGATGCTTTTTCGGGTACAGGTGCACGTCATATCAAAAAGGCTTACTCCATCATCCGCTATGCGGAGATACTCTTATCCTATGCCGAGGCGCTTAATAATTTGACAGGTAGTCACACGGTAAAGCTTGGGGATAAAGAATATACCCTATCCAGAAACCAGGAAGAGATAAAAAGTGCTTTTAATCTCGTTCGCTATCGTGCCGGGCTGCCTGGATTGAGCACCACCCAAATCAGTACTGCCGCCCTGGTTCAAAAACAGATTGAACGTGAACGAATGGTAGAGTTGCTGTGGGAAAACAGACGCTATTATGATGTACGTCGTTGGGGCATTTATGAAGAAACAGAACGCGAACCTATACGCGGTATGAATCCGGATGGCGCTACCAAGGATGCCTATTATCAACGCGTTATACCGGGAACATCGTCATTTATGACACGTGTAGTAGACAAAAAAGCAGTTTTTGTACCCATACCACGTTCGGAAATGAGAAGATTACCTTCTTTAGATCAGAATCCGGGCTATTAGGTTAAATTATAAATATAAAAAGATGAAACAAAAGTATATAACGATGCTCGCACTCGCTACCGTGCTTTCCTCGTGCAAAGACAATGAATTGTTCGAAAAGGAAATGTACAAAAATGATGTTGCTTTGATCAGCAGCAGCTATTACAATACTTTTCAGGAAATCGTTCCATTGACAGGTAATGAAGTAACAGGCTACATCGCAGCTTCTGCAGGTGGGACACATGCATCGACAAAGGACCTGGTAATCCAATTAGAAGACGACCTTACGCAGCTGGATTTTTACAACCGGTCTCTTTTTGATTTTGACACTAAATTATATGCAAAACTGTTACCCCGGAACAAATATGAAATCATGGATACTAAAATCCAGATCAAAGCCGGAGAACGTACGGGACGCACCATGGTTAAGCTGCGCCCAGACGGTCTGTCACCGGATTCGACTTATTTTATCGGATTAAAAGCGACAGCTGGCCCCGGAGTTGAAATCAACTCGAAGAAAACCACGATTCTTTACCAGGTGCTCATCAAGAACGATTATGCTTCTCAGGCACAAAATACTTTCTACAGCATGACTGGCCTGGTAAACGGAATGGTAACAGCTGGAAATAAGAAGCTGTTCCCCCTATCGGCAAATAGTGTTCGTGTAATTGCCGGAACGGAATCATTTGAAAGTACGGAACCCATGATCAATAAAACTTCCATCATACTGGAAGTAGCGGCTGACAAAAGCGTTACCATTAAACCATATAAAGATGTGAAAGTGACGCAAATTAACGGTGATGCAAGGTATCCAAATGTATTCAGGATAGAAGAATCCTTTGGCCGTAAATTCAATGTCTTCTTATTATCGTATGAGTATACAATTGGTAATGTTAAAAAAGTAATGCAGGAGGAATTACGGATCGAGATCGTTCGGTAGCTAACTGATTTTTAAGTGTCAATGACCAATTGGCATGTGAATACCAAAATTATCCAGCTAGGGGGCTACTGAGAAAGGGCCCCCTATTCTTTTGCCGGCTCTACAAGTTCGGGCAACACAGTTTCGAAAGATTATTTGGCATAGAAGAAGTGGATCACATCATTACTGGCAGCGGCATCCCTGAACAGACCAGAATGCGCCTGCAAAGTGTATGCATTAAAGTTTTTATTATTTAAACCGCTGAAAAAACGAGCGCTTTTTAAAAATTTTCCGTTATTTTACCAAGGTAACGAAACATTATCACTATTCTGTTGCCCAGAAAGCCCGCTTTTAAGCATTAATTATGATTCAAAAATCACCTATAGACAAAATCATTGCACCTGTAAGCCGATTCATTCACCTGGAATACACCAGTGGAATTGTTCTGCTGATCAGTGTCATCATTGCCATTACCTGGGCTAACTCAACTTACCATGAATTCTATGAACACTTATGGCACATCAATTTCTCAATTGGATTTGATGAGTTCGTACTAAGCCATCCCCTGCACATCTGGATCAACGATGGCCTGATGGCTGTATTCTTTTTTGTGATCGGACTCGAACTCAAAAGGGAATTTATGGAGGGAGAACTTTCCTCACTCAGCAAGGCTGCGCTACCCATGTCCGCTGCCCTTGGGGGCATGCTTGTTCCGGCATTGATCTATTTTACTATTAATAAAGGAACTGATGCCGATCACGGATGGGGAATACCTATGGCAACAGATATCGCTTTTGCGTTGGCTTTACTTTCCATGGCCAGTAAACATATTCCCACCTCAGTGAAGGTATTTTTATCGGCATTAGCAGTAGCCGACGATCTTGGCGCGGTATTGGTAATTGCCTTTTTTTATACTGAACAAATTCATTTTTTGCCCCTGATGATTGCCGGCTGTTTCCTTACAGCACTCATCGTTGGCAATCTGATGGGCATTCGTAACAGTACGTTTTACCTGATTATCGGATTTGGGGTATGGGTAGGCTTTTTGCTGTCCGGTGTCCATGCCACTATTGCCGGGGTATTGGTTGCCTTTACCATTCCTGCAGTTACCAAGATCAACGAACATATCTATTCGGAGAACCTACGCAAACTTTCCTATGATTTTGAAGTGGACATACCCGAAAAGGGGAGCCTGATCACCGATAAACAAAACAAAACAATTCAAGAAGTTAAAACTCTAAGTATGGCGGCAGAAACGCCATTACAAACTATAGAACATGGGCTGCATCCCTGGGTAGCATTTGGGATCATGCCGCTGTTTGCCCTTTCCAATGCCGGAATTGTAATTGGAGCAGATTTTTTCTCCTCGATCATTAACCCGGTTTCTATCGGCGTAGCAGCAGGCCTTCTGATCGGAAAATTTGTTGGCATTCTGCTATTCTGCTGGATCATGATTAAGTTCGGATGGGCCACACTTCCAGAACATGCCACCTGGAAGCACATAATTGGCGTATCATTACTAGCTGGAATAGGGTTCACCATGTCACTTTTCATCAGCGGATTGGCATTTAAAAACCCTATATTTATGGATCAAGCCAAATACGGCATCCTTATCGCATCTGTAATTGCAGGAATAATGGGTACTATTGTATTAAAAAAGGTATCCAAATCTTCCTGATCAACCGATAAAAACAAATTATATACTGATGAAAATTAAAGTTGGATTAATAGGATTCGGACGTACCGGAAAGGCAGTAGCTTCGGTAATTTTGCAAAACAGGGAATTTTCTCTGGAATGGGTATTTAGAAAAACTTCAGCATTAGAACATAGATCAGTTCCCGAATTTCTAGGTTTAGAAAGTGACGAACCAGGCCTGATATTTTCCAGCGAACACATTCAAATCAGAGAACTATTAGAAAAACATCCGATCGACGTCTTGATTGATTTCTCTTCAAATGAGAGCATTCATCAGTATGGTAAGGAGGCCGCTAAGCAGAAAATAAAAATCATTTCGGCAATTTCTCACTATGGAGAAAAGGAACTGGCACTTTTGCGTGACCTGGCTTCACTAACAACTGTTTTCTGGTCACCCAACATAACCTTAGGGGTCAATTACCTACTTTTTTCAGCCCGGTTTCTGCAAAAAATAGCGCCTGGTGTAGACATTGAGATCATAGAAGAACACTTTAAACAAAAAGAAGGAGTTTCTGGTACCGCAGTAAAAATTGCGCATGCATTAGACCTGGATGTTTCCCAGATCAACTCAGTAAGAGCCGGGGGAATAGTAGGCAAACATGAACTGATATTTGGTTTCCCCTATCAAACCGTCAGGTTAATCCATGAGTCAATCTCAAGAGAAGCTTTTGGCAACGGAGCTATCTTTGTTGCAAGAAATTTGTTAAATTTTCCATTGGGCTTATATAATTTTGAAGATATTTTAAGGCCGTATTTTAACATTGAAAATTAAATAAATATTCCCGGACAACCTATCGTAAAGAAGTTTGTTTTCCAAGCTCAGTAGTTAATACCTGTTTCATTTTTTCAATTGCATTACTAACCGCCGCTTCAATAGTGTCCGCATTTGCTGTTACTGTCAACGGTTCCTTTCCTTCTGGTCGTACCTCCAAAAGGCACCGTTTATCCATGGGCCCATTCTTACCGGCATTTTCATCACTCAGGTGCACTTCAACGCGTGTAAGATAATTTTCAAATCTGCTAAGTGCATTGGAAATTTTATTTTCAAGAAATGACTGTAAACGCTCATTTCCTTCGATGTTATGATCTGTATTGATGTGTATTTTCATAATATTTTTTATTTTAGTAATTCCGTTGTGTTATTAAAAACAAGCACAAACCAATTATATCTGATCATTCATGAATATTGTAAAAACGGCTATTAAAATCTCAAAATACGCATTTTTTTTGGATTTTTAAAGTTTTTGACCCAGATCGTTCAGATAATTAACCCGGATAGATTGACGGCATTAACTTTTAACATATACCCTTTGATGTTAAAAATAAATACAGTAGTTTAATATAAATATCAATAATAATGAATAGCTTCATTATTAGCAACGGGAGTCAGCCGTATTAAAAGTTGACAGGCGGCATTATGAGCATAAAAAAAATATTGTTCTTCATCATTATAGTCAGCCATAACCTGGTCTATTCCCAACTCATCTGTTATGAATAACCATACGATGAATTATAGCAGTGTAGCACAAGAAAACGGGTTGATCATTCATACAACGGTAACAATTGGATACGACGTGCCGTGGAGGAAAGTACATCAACTTTTAATCGATGCTGCGTTGCAAACAGCTATGTTAGAAGAATCTCCTTCTCCCTATGTCCTGCAAACAAGTCTCGATGATTATTATGTAAGTTACAGAATAAATGCATTTACCAAAGAGCCTAACCGACAAGCTTTGATTTATTCACACCTACATTCCAAGATTCAGGATCATTTTAACCACGCAGGTGTAGAAATCATGTCTCCACATTATAAGGCATTAAGAGATGGCAATATGATCACAATACCTCCGAATCACGAAACCCAATGATGACATTGCCCTTGATTATTACCATATGTGTTCTGATATTAATTGCTTACGCATTTGATATTACTTCAAGGCATACAAAAATACCCACGATTATTTTTTTATTGCTGTTGGGATGGGGTGTGAAAAAACTTACGGAGGTCTTCAACTTAAATTTGATAGATTTAGGCCCTCTTTTACCTGTTTTTGGAACAATAGGTCTTATTCTCATCGTTTTGGAGGGTGGTCTGGACTTGGAAATCAATAAACAGAAAAAAAAACTCATCAAAAAAGCAGTCTGGTCAGCATTGTTACCATTGGCTGCTTTATGCCTGTTTATAGGTATAGCAATTCATCTTCTAAACAAATCCAGCCTTATGGACTCATTGATAAATGCTGTTCCTTTTTGCATAATTAGTAGTGCCATTGCGATTCCCAGTGTTCAAAATCTTAACAATAAATTAAAAGAAATGGTAATATATGAGAGTAGTATGTCTGATATATTAGGTGTCATACTATTCAATTTTTTGATTAGAAGTGAAGTTATTGAAGCCAGCTCTTTCCTAATTTTTGGTCTGCAGATTTTCGTAATGCTAATTATATCATTGGTTGCTAGTATGGGTCTGGCTTTTTTAATCAAAAAGATAGATCATCAAGTGAAGCTTATCCCTATCATGATGATGGTAGTATTGATTTATTCCGTAGCAAAAGCTTATCATTTACCAGCTCTTTTGTTCATTCTGATCTTTGGACTTTTTCTTAACAACCTTGATGAATTTAAAAATATTTCCTTTATTAGACAACTGGAACCTAAAAAGTTAGACATAGAAGTTCACCGTTTCTCCAGATTAGTAGCTGAAACAGCCTTTTTAATCCGTACCATATTTTTCATTCTGTTCGGCTATACCATTACAGTAGAAAAGTTGTTCAATTTGTCTACACTTAGTTATGCTTTCTTAATTGTAGTTCTTATTTTGGTTGTCAGATTTGTTCAGATAAAGATATCAAGGTTAAAAATCAATCCTATTTTATTCATCGCTCCCCGGGGATTGATAACCATAATGCTTTTTATATCTATCCCCTTAAAGGATAGGATAGCCTTTGTAAGCGAATCACTCGTTCTTCAGGTGATCATATTGAGTATATTGGTAATGATGCTCGGACTGATGTTCCATAGGCCATCTAAACAGATGACTGTTGAAAGTAGTAGCGAGCCTGGTTCTCTCTCATTTAGAAAGGAAACTAACTTTAATGCATTATAGATTTAAACATTATGAATAAAAACCAGATCAGCAATATTTTAGTTCCTACCGATTTTTCTGACTGCGCGATTAAAGCAATTGAAGCCACCATTCCAATCGCTCTAAGCCACAATTCCAGCATCGTATTATTAGAAGTAGTAAGCCCAATTCCCGAACTTTACGGACTTCATAAAGATAAAGCGACCAAAGAACAACAACTTACGCTAATTGAACAACGTCTCAACAGGATAACCAAGGAAGCTGCAGATCTTCAACTTATCCATGGAGTTAAAATAGAACCGAAGATCATAGTCGGTCAAACTGTAGATTCAATAGTTAAAGTGGCTGAAGATCGATCAGTAGAACTGATTGTTATAGGTGCCCATGGCATTAGCGGTTTTAGAGAATTTCTAATTGGGTCAATTGCTTATGGGGTTACTGAAAAGGCAACTTGTCCAGTTCTCACAGTACCTTTGAGTTCCAAGACACTTACTTTCAAGAAGGTGATGTTCCCTGTCAGAAACATTGCAAATGCCCTGGAAAAATATACTTTTCTATTGGAATTTATTAGAAAAGGAACTACTGAGTTGCTGGTCTATGGCATTTTCAGTGATCAGGATAGTCATACTCAGGATATCGAAAATAAAATAACCAATTTTGTACAGCAAGTTAGACAAGACGGCATTACCATAAGCTCCATGACAAAAAATACTGACAGCGATCTGGCAGATGATGTTATCAAGACTGCCAACAAAATGAATTGCGATATTATTATTATCACATCCAAGGTAACAACATCTATAAAAGATTTTTTTATTGGGAAGTTTGCACAACGTGTTATAAACCATTCAAATTTAGCGGTGATGCATGTTCCTATTGACTAATAAAAGTCAACTGAAAAATTGAAACATTTCAGGGAAACTAATATATATACTTAAATTACCTTATCATGCAGCATCCCAAAAAATTGAATGAACTGGCTGCAACAGCAATTTGCGGTAACGACATTACCTCTTCATGCCTATATGTTTCATCGCTTACCATCATTTATGCCGGGCAATATGCCTGGCTGGCCTTACTCATCGTTGCGGCGGTACTTTTTCTCTTTAGAAAAATATACGGCGAAGTAGTAGGTGCCTTGCCATTAAATGGAGGCGCTTACAATGTGCTACTCAATACGACCAGCAAAAGTAATGCATCCATCGCAGCCTGCTTAACTATTCTTTCCTATATGACCACAGCAGTAATCTCTGCCAGCGAAGGCATGCATTACCTGCATGGTATATTTCCTAGTATTCCCATTATGATTGCCACTGTGATACTGATCACGCTATTTTTGTTATTGGTTATGTCAGGCATCAGTGAATCTTCAATCGTAGCTATCGTTATATTTGTGCTGCATTTGATTGCCATGTTCACCCTAATCGTCAGTGGGATCTGGTATGTGCTGCAAAATGGACTTGATGTAGCACAACTAAATTTCAAACAGCCCCTGAATGCTGGCTTTGGTACAGCGCTGTTTCTTGGTTTTAGTACGGCAATGTTAGGCATATCGGGATTTGAAAGCTCAGCTAATTTTGTCGAAGAGCAAAAACACGGTGTGTTCAGGAAAACCCTCCGGAATATGTGGGTAGCCGTGTCTGTCATCAATCCGCTAATGGCACTCACAGCAGTTATGGTATTACCTTTGGCAGAAGTAGCGAACAATAAAGAAGCACTCTTATCGCATCTTGGCAAAAATACCGGAGGTCATTGGCTGGCCACCTTTATATCAGTAGATGCAGTACTGGTACTTTCAGGCGCGCTCTTAACTTCTTATGTCGGGGTAAACGGACTAATTAAACGTATGGCCCTGGACAGGATCCTACCGCAATTCCTGCTAAAAGAAAATAAAAGGGGAAGTTCACCAAGAATTTTGATCCTGTTTTACCTCCTCTGTCTTTCTGTACTTTTCATTACAAGAGGTGCGCTAGGGCCACTCGCCGGAGTATACACCATATCTTTCCTTCTGGTAATGATCTATTTTGGTTTCGGAAATTTCCTGCTTAAAATTAAAAGGAGCAGGTTACCCAGACCAGAAAAAGCCAGCATCCTATCCGTCACGCTGGCCATTCTGGCCGTAACTGCAGCACTCTATGGCAACATCACCATGCATGCTGAATACCTCATTGTATTTTTACAGTACTTTATCCCATCCATCATCTTTATTTTTTTACTACTCAGCAGGAACATCATTTTGAAATACATGCTAGTCGTGGTCAATGGTTTTTTCAGCTCACTGAAAAGAATGGCTGCAATCAGCAGATTTCACATAAACCGTAATCTGAAAAATCTTACCGAACAAGAGTTCGTCTATTTTACCAAGGGAGACGACATTTCTGTACTCAACAAAGTCATGATCTATGTACAGGAAAATGAGATCACCAAAAAACTTAAGATTGTAACCGTTCTTAGCGATGGCAAAGAGGGATCCGAATCCTTTTTAAATGACCTTAGTGTACTAGATCGCGCCTACCCGGACATCAAAATAGAATACCTGCGCATTCACGGAACGTTTGGTCCTGAAATCATCGCACAACTTAGCAAAGAGTGGGATATCCCTATCAATTTCATGTTTATCAGTTCTCCAAGTAACCGCTTCTCGCACCGCATCTCTGACTTAGGTGGGGTAAGGCTGATCATTTGAGCTCCCAATACTAAAACACTATTTATCAGGAGTAATCTCCGAATTAACAAACAGCGTCTGTGTAGGATAGGCAAATTCAATCCCTCTTTGCTCAAAAGCTTCAAAAATATCAAGGTAAATCGCCTGTTGATTGTCCATGTACACGTTATAATCCGGATCTAGCACGTAATAAACAGTCTCAAAATTGAGGCTAAAATCCCCATATCCAGAGAAATGTGAACGATCAAACTGAAGTTTCGGCCTGTTGGCAATGACTTTTTTTATCAGCTCAGGAATTTTTGACAATTGGGCATGTGAAGTGTGGTAGGTTACCCCCAGAGAAAATATGATTCTCCGTTTTTGCATGCGCTTAAAATTATGCAATCTGGAGTTGGTCAAGTCAGTATTTGAGCAAATTAACTGCTCCCCACTCAGAGTTCTAATTCGAGTTGTTTTGATACCAATATATTCAATAACGCCGTTCTTGTCACCAACCACCACAAAATCACCGATTTCAAACGGGCGATCAAAAAAGATTACAAAATAACTAAACAAATCCCCGAGTACCGCCTGAGCCGCAAGTGCAATAGCAATACCACCTACTCCCAGACCGGCAATTAATGTGGTTACATTATAGCCCAGGTTATCCATCAAAAAAATAATTCCCAGGATCCAGATGATCACATTAGCGATGACGATCAAACCTCCAGCCTGCTTCTCCTTACTCTCACTATTTTCTTCACGCTGTATGAAAGAGTAAACAAATTTGCGAAATGCAGCACTAATAACCCTAAGTATGAAATAGCTTATAGCAACCAGGTAAGCCACATGAATAATTTTATCTAGCTTTTCATCGAAATTCAGCGTAGACAGCGCAAAGTAAAACGAGCTAATATAAAGTAGCGGAATGACTGAATTTTCGACAATAGCAATTAAAAAGTTATCCCAGTTTGTATTGGTAGTCAAGGCCCATGATTTGACTTTTTTCACCACAAAATACTTAAACAGTTTGATGAGCAGGAAAAGACCGGCAACAATCCCGAGGGCGACAGCCCAGTGATAGATACTATTGCCCCAGAAAACATAATCAAAAATAGCACTTGGTTGAATGAGGTTTAAATTTTTCATAATAAAATTAAGACAACATATCTTTGAGATAGAAATGTCGTCGTGTTAAACACAGCTCCTTTATGCTGATAAATTGGGTAAGCCCCAGTAAGAAAAAAAGATCATAGAAGCTATTACAGACGAACAGATGTTCAAATGGCCTCAGTAAATGACCTGACAGATTGAAACAAAAGTACAAAAAATAAATTAACCAGGAATTTCCTTACTCCTCTACTTCCTTCATGTACTGCACTTTCAAATGATCATAAAGAGAATGCTTATCAATCAATACAGCAACAAGACTAGAAATCATTCCCGCAAGAATAAGGTGAAATATGACATTGTTTCGGTTGGTCATTTCAAGCACCAGGATGGCCGAGGTAAAAGGTGAACGCGTAACGCCTGTTAAAAATCCTACCATCCCTGCAAGTATCAGCAAATTGGTGTTTGTTTCTGAAAGCTGGAACCAGCCAGACACCACTGAACCCACACCCGCACCAGCTGATAATGCGGGAGCAAATATTCCTCCTGCAGCACCAGTAGTAAATGATAAAATTGGACCCGCAGTTCTCAATAAAGGAGTATACCAGGCAGAATACTTATCCGGAGTAAAAAGTACCTTTTCCATTAGGTCCTTTCCAGATCCTAACACCCCGTAGTCTAAAAATACAGCAATTGCTGTAAGAACAACAGCACATCCTGTAACGTAAAACACATGTTGTCGTGTAAACTTGAACCTGGCTTTCCACTTCAGGATCAACAAAATAATTTTAGACATTCCGCTGCCCAACAGACCAGAGATCACAGCCACCAATACCACACCCAAAAAAATAAGCCCCGAAAGGCTACCTATTTTCGGATAACCCAGGTAAAGATAAGGCCCAAGGATTCCCTGGGCTGTTAAGCCAGCAATTATTACGGATGAAAATATAGCAGTTTTAAAATAACTGAAATGGGTTTTGGTTAATTCTTCAATTGCAAATACAATACCACCTAAAGGTGTGTTAAACGCAGCAGCCAGGCCTGCAGCAGCACCTGTAATGATCATATTGGTTTTAGCAACCTTAGGCCACCAGGCAGGAAGCATTTCATTAATTTTTCTAAAAATCGAAGCAGCAATCTGAATGGTTGGCCCCTCCCGTCCTATTGCTCCCCCGCCCACAGCCATGATCAAACTAGAGGCAACCTTTACAAACATAATTTTTAAGCTCAATAATTTATCCACCCTGCTGTTTGTAACCGGGCTTGAAATGGATATGGCGGCCATTACCTGGGGAATGCCACTACCCTTGGCATAAGGCGCAAAACGTTTAACCAGCCACCAGGCCAGGATAAAACAACCCGGCATCAACAGAAATAGAAGCCAGGCAGATTGATGGTATACATAGCTAGTTAATTCTTCAGCCAGCAAAAATAATTTAGTATACACAACAGCAATCAGTCCGGTAATTATCGACGCAATCCAAAAAGGAATGGCCTGTAACATGTTGTGTTTTAATTTCTCATTCTTTATGCGATCAAAGGAATGTTTTAAGTGGACTCTCACTTTATTGGTAAACGTTTTTAAAACAGGGAGATTCATATCCGGTAAAAGTAGCAATTATGATCCGGAAATAGGAAATAGAGACTAAGGAATAAGTAATCTTAACGAATCTACATGCAACCTGTTTTTCAGCCATTGGTTTAATTTATTCCGATCAGTTCGTTTAACCGGCTTGACGAATCCGGCAACTACCATTGTCAATGTATCTTTCCCCGGCTTATCCAGCCTGTCTACTATCACATTAGCAGCTGTATAATCACGCATTTCCGGATACAATACTTTTAACTCTGCCCGGATATCAGGCAACGGTTTATCCAGCAAAGAAACCTGAGAACCGTTCAGCTTAGCCGTAGAATCCATTTTAAACACATCTTCCAGAATACTGGCTTTGATCTGTGAAAAATCAATTTCCTGTTTCGCGTTTAAGCCCTGCCTGATATTTAATTTAGTTTGTTTTAATTTATAATCCGGCAATCTGGCACGGATAGAATCAATTCTCGCTTTAGGCAACTCATAGCCAATCAGCAGCAGGTCAATCTCATTTCCCTTTGAACTGTATTTCAATGTTCTGTTAACTACCTGCGTATTCTTAAACTGAAACTGTTCACTGATAAACCGTTGGGCATTGTTCTCAAAAATACTCTTATCTACTATACCATAAGCTAGGAAAATACTGGGAACCACAGCTATGATCACAATGATCATAATGTATCTGCTCACTTTCTTCTCAGTTTCCCGATCTTCAAAGTACTTCTTACCAAATTTTAAAAAACGGACGATCAGATAAGTACTGATGCAGATAAATACACTATTGATGAAATACAGATAAATTGCCCCAAGGAAATAATAAAAATTACCAGAAGCCAAGCCAAAACCAGCTGTACACAAAGGGGGCATCAAAGCAGTAGCAATGGCTACACCTGGTATCACATTACTCTTTTCTTTACGTGTTCCCGCCACTATTCCAGCAAGTCCGCCAAAGAAAGCAATAAAAACATCCCATATAGAGGGAGTTGTTCTGGCCAGTAATTCACTTTGCGCATCATGAAGTGGAGTCAACCAAAAATAAATGGTCGAAACCACTACACTAATCAATGTAGCGATCAATAAATTCCGCAGCCCTTTCTTTACCAGCTCAAAGTCATTTGTCCCTACGCCCAAACCAATGCCCATAATTGGCCCCATCAATGGCGAGATAAGCATGGCCCCAATAACTACGGCCGTAGAATTCACGTTTAACCCTATTGAGGCAATTAAAATGGCGAAGATCAAAGTCCAGAGATTCGCACCCACAAAATCCGCATTCTTTTTAATGGAAAGCACCACATCATCCTCATCTGCTTTATCCACATGCAAATCGAAGCGCCGGGCAATGGATAGTCTAATCAGTCTGAAAATTCTGCCTGTTTTTTTTTGTTGGGGTTCCGTCAAAGCAATATGTTTTAAAGATTGTTCCAAATAATAGCAAAAGATAGTCCATTTTTTATAAACACTCAAAACCACAAACCTAATCAGATTACTTTGTAAACTTTATGCTAAACGATTTCTCACCTTACATATGTTTATTATTATGCTTGCTTTGGATCATCCAAAGGCGAAATGAACATATTCAGTATTGTCATCCGAATTAATTAACTTAGCCTGGAGCACAACTTATTGAGGATTGCTGAAAATGAACGCAACTGATACTTTTGTAGACGAGAGAGATTTGCTACTCAGATTGAGTGAGGGCGATTTCGATGCGTTTAACCATTTTTATAAGCGTTATGGGAAGATCGTTTTTGCGAGGCTTAAATCGCTGATTCATGAACAGGAAATAACCGAAGAATTACATCAGGATACTTTCCTGAAAATATGGGAACATCGGGCTTCCTTAAACACAATGGTACCTTTTCAGGCCATTATTATGCGCACTGCCAAGAGTATCGCCATTGATTATTACCGCAAAGCCATCCGTGACGACAAACTAAAGAAACAGCTGATCAGCACTGCTACCGAGCTATACCATCATTTAGATGAGCTGATCAACTTCAATGAAACGAATACAGCTATCAATACCGCCATTTCCAAGCTACCACCTCAGCGGTTAAAAATATTTACCTTGATCAAACTCGAAGGGAAAACCTATGAGTACGCTGCTACCAAATTTGGTGTGTCTTTAAGTACCATTAAAGACCACATGGCAAAGGCCATGAAATTCTTGCGGGATGAGATGGCCAGAGAGCATCCAGAAACGCTATTTTTACTGGTTGCGGCTACTTTAATCCGGTAAATAAAAATATTTTCAAAGCGAGCCGATACTTTTGGCATTTCAGTCGAATACTCTTTTAAGGGGCCATCCGATATGACAGACTATAAAGCATTGTACCAAAAATTTCTAAACCAAAACTGCTCAGCTGAAGAAGCAGAAATGCTTCTTGATTACTTCCGCACTCAACAAGGCGACACCGACATGGTTAAATTTATTGAAGCAGCATTAGAAAAACAAACTCCGCCGATATTGACAGCACAGGATGAAATTTCTGTTGACAACAACGAGCTGCGCATCATGCAGGCCATCCAACCTAAAAAACCAGGCATTAGCCTGCTAAAGTGGTATGCTGCTGCCGCTGTAATATTGATCACTCTAGGCACCTGGCTATATACCAATCAACAATTTAACGCACCTGTTAACCAAAGTTCGTCTCTGGAAATTCCCCCGGGAAAAATTGGGGCAACCTTAACACTTGCAAACGGAAAAAAAATCAGGTTGTCGGATGCGAGGAATGGGCAACTGGCAAAAGAATCAGGAATAAGCATCAGCAAAACTGCTGACGGACAAGTGATCTATGATTTACAAACTAAAACCTCAGATTATACTGAATTGAATACAGCGTCACAATACAACACTTTAAGTACATCCAAAGGTGAAACCTATCAGTTGCGTTTACCCGATGGTTCAAAAATCTGGCTCAATGCCGCATCCAGTTTAACTTATAATGCCGGCCTTTATGAGCGTGGAAAGCGCAGTGTAAGCCTTGAGGGTGAAGCATACTTTGAGATCGCTAAAGATAAAGCTCACCCCTTCTTTGTAAAAACAAACAAACAGGAAATTAAAGTGCTGGGCACACATTTTAACGTAATGAGTTATATAGATGAAAGCATCGCAAAAACCAGCCTGGTAGAAGGATCTGTTGATGTAAACAACAATATACTTAAACCTGGGCAACAGGCACAGACCAACATCTATACCACTATTACCGATGTCAACACAGAAGATGCCATTGCCTGGAAAAACGGTCTTTTTGTATTCAGAAATGAAAATATTCAATCCATTATGAAAAAAATCAGCCGCTGGTATGATGTCGATGTAGCGTTTAAGGATAAAAATATACTGAACAAAAATTTTGGAGGAACCTTTTCAAGGTTTGAGCATGTATCAGACATGCTGCATACGATGGAGCTCACTGGAGTAATCCATTTTAAAATAGAAGGAAGGAGGATTATTGTAATGCAATAAAACTTACCGGAACCAAATGCTTAGAAATTCCGGAAGTGTTACGACCACTCCCGGAAAAAATGACTAAGCGCTAAATGACCATTTAACTAACCAAATATCGATTAATCAAGAACCAAATGTATAAAATTTGTAACGGATTTGCATGCGGCAACCCCAGCTGTATGAAGACAAAATTTCTGCTCGTCATGAAACTTACCCTCGTTTTATTGGTAGCCGCCTCCCTGCAGTTTGCACATGCCAAAAGTTTTGCTCAAAACATAAGTTTAGATAAAAAGAACATTACCATAGAGGAAGCTTTAATTGAAGTGCAAAAACAAACGGGCTACAACTTTTTCTTCCCGCAGGAGATGATGGCCAAAGCCAGGCCCTTTAATATTTCAGTATCCAACCGGCCACTCAGACAAGTATTGGATATCTGTTTCAGAGATCAGCCCATATCTTATTTCATTGACCGCAAAACGATTGTTGTTTTAGCCCCGAAAATAGATTCACAACCGGAAGCCCGGCAAAATGCAGTAACCGGTAAAGTTTCGGATAGCAAGGGCATGCCATTACCAGGAGTAAGCGTCACGCTAAAAGGCACAAACAAGGTAACTTTAACCAATACTGAGGGTATGTACAGCATTGCTGTGCCCGATCAAAATGGCATACTGGTTTTCAGTTCAATTGGCTTTTCTGTACAGGAAATCCAAGTTAACAGCCGGGTTACCATCAATGTTACCTTAACAGAAAGATCTGCAGCCCTGGAAGAAGTTGTGGTTATTGGCTACGGTACCACTACCCGCAGCGACCTAACCGGCTCTATCTCTCAAATTAAAACAAAGGAAATCAATGCCTTTCCTAATGCCAATGTGCTGCAGGCCCTTGCCGGCCGGGCCCCGGGTGTGCAGATCAGGCAGGGTTCCGGCGCGCCAGGTGCATCCAGCACAGTAAGGATCAGGGGCGGAAACTCAATTCTTGGTGGCAACGAGCCCTTATATGTCATTGATGGTTTTCCTATAAATGGCAATCCAACACACATTAACAATTCGGACATTGAGAGTGTGGAAATACTTAAAGACGCATCTGCTACGGCCATTTACGGATCCCGGGGGGCCAATGGCGTAGTGCTGATCACTACCAGGAAAGGCAAAGCAGGACTTACAGCAGTAAATTTTGAAACCAGCTACGGCACACAGCGCCTGATCAAAAAGCTCGATCTGATGAATGCAAAGGAGTACGCAATCTTTTATAATGAACAGCGGACAAATTCCAATCTTACCCCATACTTTTCCCAGGCCGATATAGATGGCTTTGGTGAAGGCTTTGACTGGCAGGACTTTGTTTTTCAGCAGGCACCGATCAGTAATTCTGCACTCAATGTTAGCGGAGGGAATGATAAAACCCAATTTTCGATTTCCGGCAGCATATACGGGCAAAATGGTATCGTAAAAGGAAGCGATTACAACAGGTACTCTCTTTCGTCCAGCATCGATCATCAGATCAGCAATAAGTTTAGTGTGAGTTTTTCCAGCACACTGTCCCGGTTAATTACGGCCAGAAAAGACAGCGGCGGAGGCAACAGGGGAAACACCATGATATCGGCGGCAGTTTCGGCTCCTCCAACCTTAACCCCATTCAACGATGACGGATCGTACCGGGTATTGTCTACCGCTTATCCTTTCATCGCAACAGATCTCAGAAACCCAATCAACTTCATCAACGAACAAAATAGTTCAATCAAAGCCAATGTGGTATTGGCAAATGCGGCCATCAAGTACAACATCACACCAGGCCTGATGTTAAAAATAGCCGGCGGACTCGAAAACCGGGATGAGCGGACAGATGTATATACCTCTACTAAATTTTTTAACTCATTGGGCTCGGCAAATGTAACTGCAGGCCAATTCACGAGCTTACTCAACGAAAATACCTTAAATTATAATAAAACACTCAATCAGCATAAACTCTCGGCTGTACTGGGTTTCACCTACCAGGATTTTCTGAACACTGGTGTTTCTGCTGGTGGAACCGGGTTTTTAAGCGATATTTTTGAGACCAATAATCTTGGTGCCGCTGCCAATATCAATGTTCCCGGCTCAAGTTACATCAAATCGGTATTGCTTTCCTACCTTGGAAGAGTCAATTACAATTTTGATGACCGTTACCTTGCTACGGTGAGTTTAAGGAGGGATGGCTCTTCACGCTATTCGGAAGGCTCTAAATGGGGATATTTCCCATCCGGAGCATTGGCATGGCGGGCCTCTAATGAAGCATTTCTGAAAGATAACCCCGTAATCTCCAACCTAAAATTGCGTACCAGCTGGGGCTTAACCGGCAGCCAGGCCATAGATCCCTACAGAACATTGAACACGCTTTATCCTGGCCGTACCATTTTTAATGATGGCTTTGTTAACACCTTCTCTCCCGGGACGGAGCTGGCAGGCGACCTGAAATGGGAAACCACCGAGCAACTGGACGTCGGAGTAGACCTTGGCATTTTCAATAACAGGATCTTATTAACAGCAGATTACTATGTTAAAAACACAAGAGATTTGTTGAGCACCGTAACCCTTCCCTCCTCTCTTGGTTATACCACCACCATACAGAATGTAGGACAGATCAAAAATTCCGGCTTTGAGCTGAGCCTGGAAACCCAACCCCTGAAAGGGCCTTTTTCATGGAACCTTAACGCCAATATTGCTTTCAACAAAAGTAAGGTCATCAAGCTTTACCGTGGTGAAGACCTGCTAAGGGACAACATCAGTTTAGTGGTGATCAACGATGTGACCAGCATTCTAAGAGAAGGCCAGCCTGTAGGTGCCTTCTGGGGATATCTTGAAGATGGATATGATGCCAACGGGGCCATCATTTTCAGGGATACGGATAACGATGGTAGCATTACACAAAACGACAAAACCTATATCGGAGACCCAAACCCTAAATTCACCTACGGCTTAAACTCGACAATGACTTACAAAAACTTCGAGCTTAATTTATTTTTCCAGGGTATTCAGGGCAACGACATATTCAACGCAAGCTCCATCACCAACACGCTCGATTACGGATTTGGCCTGAACATGACCCAAGATGTTTTCGATAACCGATGGACACCACAAAACACCAATGCAAAATATCCACGCGTAAGCAACAATACTGCCGTTAGGGTATCCAATCGTCTGATAGAAGACGGTTCCTACCTCCGCCTGAAAAATATTATGCTCGCTTATACCCTACCGGTTGAGGCGCTAAAGATCGGCTGGGCCAAAAGCCTGCAGGTTTACCTGAGCGGCCAGAACCTCTTCACCAAAACAAACTATTCCTGGTGGGATCCGGAAACCAACTTCAGATTAGATTATCACAGCTATCCAAACGCCAAATCAGTAAACTTCGGTCTCAGGGCGGGATTCTAATGAACAAATAAAAAATTGAATGATGTTAAAATATTGAATGATGAAAAATTTATTTATTGGCATGATCGCCTTAATCATACTCGCCACTTCCTGCAAAGATGTACTGGAAGAAAAACCAAAGTCGCTTGCCGTGGAAGTGTTTTACAATACACCTGCAGAAGTAGAGACAGGCGTTAACGCCATCTATTCTCCATTGAGGACTGTTATTCCAGAATACACGGCTACACTGGAATGCATGTCTGACCTGTCTTATGGCAGGGGGACCTGGGAGCCCTTGAGCCTATACCAGGGATTTAACGATGCCAATATTACCCGTGTGATCCCATTCTGGAACGGATTTTATACCGCAATCAGGAATGCCAACCTGGTCATCAAAAACGCACCATTGGGGACAAACATCAGTAAGGCAGATGTTGACAAATACCTGGGCGAATCGAAATTTTTAAGGGCCTTATCTTATTTTCAACTGGTCAGGAACTGGGGTGCTGTGCCCCTAAGAACAGAAGCCAATATGACCCAAAGAGATCTGGCAAAAAGCAGTACAGTTGAAATCTACGATTTTATCGTAGCCGATCTGATCGCCGCGGAAGCTACTTTACCAGACAATCCTGCCGCTGCAGGCAGGCCAACCAAATGGGCAGCCAAAGCACTTCTGGCAGATGTATATCTGCAAATTGGTAAATTCAGCGATGCCGCAGCCAAATCCAATGAAGTGATCCAGTCTAACAAATACACGTTGGTAAGGGTCAACTCCATAGCAGATATACAAAACAACATCTACGGCCCTACGCTTCTAACCAGTACAGAAGAGGTTTTTTATTTCAAATATTCCCGCCTGGCCAACGAGGGAAATTATTTTCTGTTCATCGTTAACCACCCAAGTACCGGCCTGTACAATATCACCGGGGCCTATGCGGTATACAGCGACAAGACCAACCCGATCTATGTAAACTGGAACAATAATGATCTGCGGAAATCTCTGTTTAACAACGTTAATTTTGGCCTTGGAGCCAATACCCTGCTCACGGCAAAATTTTCGGATAAAGCCGCCATCAGCAACCGGGGAGCTGGCAATGACCATCCCCTATATCGCTATGCCGACGTACTGCTGATCTATGCCGAAGCTGCCAGCAAAGCGGAAAACACCGTGAGTGCCGCTGCCTTGGAAGCCCTCAACAAAGTGAGAAGAAGAGCCTATAAATTTGATCCGGCTGTACCCTCAAGTGCAGACTATACCAGCGCCGACTATGCAACTATACCATTTGTTGATCTGGTAATGAAAGAAAGGGTATATGAATTTTCTTTTGAAGGTAAACGCTGGCTGGAGTTAAAAAGGACAGGTAGGGCCCAGGAATTCATTTCTGCTGCCAAAAACAAGACCATAGCTACAAAGCACCTGCTATGGCCTATACCTGTTGGAGAGCTGAACTATAATGAAGCCCTGGATCCGGCAAAAGATCAGAACCCGGGCTATTAATAAGCAAAGAACACATAATGATGCGAAATACACTTATGATCCTGCTGCTATTTATCTTTAACAGCAGCAGCGCGGAAACCAATTATGAAATCGTAGTATATGGTGCTACCCCATCAGGTATTGCGGCGGCTGTGGCCGCCGCAAGGGAAGGAAAAAAAGTTGCCCTCATAGAGCCGTTAAACATTGTCGGCGGAATGATGAGTGGCGGTCTTTCTTTTAGCGACTCCAACCAAATGGCCCGGGAATCACTGGGAGGGATCTTTGAAGAGATACACTTGCGTATAGCGGACAACTATAAAAAAAAGGGAGTTACCCTGCCCTATGACGTAATGGTTAAGGACAACAGAAAGTGGATGTATGAACCTCACGTGGCGGAAAAAGTATTTAATGATATGCTCAAAGAAGCAGGGGTTACAATCGTGCTCCGGGAAACCCTGAAATCTGCAAAAAAGAATGGCTCCAACATCACAGCCATCAAAACCTATTCAGGCAAAACCTACGCTGCTAAAGTATTCATTGACGCCAGTTATGAAGGCGACTTGCTCGCTGCAGCAGGGGTAAAATACCGTATTGGCCGTGAGGGCAGAGAAGAATTTGGCGAATCCCTGGCTGGTGCCATCTATCCAAAAGATAAGGTTGCTGTAAAGGCCACTACAGAAAACGGAAAACTGTTGCCGCTGATCAACAGCAGAAAACTGAGCCCGGAAGGTGCTGGTGACCATCGCATTATGACCTATAGTTTTCGCCTTTGCCTCTCGTCTGACCCAGACAACCGGGTGCCATTTACTAAACCGGCCAGCTACAACCCCAGGCAGTTCGAGATATTTAGTGCCTACTATAAAGCCAACCCAGCAGTAAGAACACCTATTGATTTTTACCCCATTCCCGGCAATAAATTTGATGGCAATAACGGCATTGCCCTACAACTCTCTTCCGGCCTGGTAGGCGAAAATTACAAGTATCCTGAAGCCAGGCCAAAAAAACGGCAGAAGATCTGGGATGCACATCAACAGTTCACCGAGGGATTGCTCTATTTTCTGCAAAATGATGAAAGTATGCCAGTAGCGATCCGTAAACAAATGAGCAGCTTAGGCTATGCTAAGGACGAATTTGCCAATACCAGTCATTTTCCGCCCGTGCTATATGTCAGAGAAGGCAGAAGAATGCTTGGCACCTATTTTCTTACCCAGTCAGATATCCTTACCAATGTCAATAAAGAAGATGTGATAGGTATCAGTTCATTCCCTATCGATTCGCACGATTGTCAAAGGATTGCTACTGCTGATGGTGGTTTCATCAACGAAGGCACCATATTTCCCGCACATGTAAAAGGGCGGTACATTGGTCAGCCCCATCAGATTCCCTACAGGGCCATTACACCCAAACCAGCAGAATGCACCAATCTGCTTGTCCCCGTATGCGTATCTTCCACCCATGTCGCATTTTCGTCCATACGGGTAGAACCCACGTGGATTGTGCTGGGCCAGAGTGCCGGAATTGCAGCAGCAATGGCAGTAGAGCAGGCCGTCAATGTTCAGGACATTTCTTATCCAGCTTTAGCCCAACGTTTAAAAACACAAAAACAAATCCTTAACTTACCTCAGCTGCCTGTTAAATAATTTAATGATATGACATTAAAGATCATTATAAAACACCTGGTACTAGGCGGGTTGTTGCTTTTTCCTGTATGGACCAAGGCAATCCCACCCTGCAAAGTGATCAACATGAGGTGCGAATATTTAACCAATCCTTTAGGTGTGGATATTGCCCAGCCCCGGCTCAGCTGGCAGCTATCCGATGTCCGCAGGGATGCCCGGCAAACCGCCTATCAGATCTATGTAGGAACCGACGCTGCTGAGGTAGCCAATGGCAACGGCAATGCCTGGATTTCTCCTAAAACATTCTCGGCAACAAATCTGGTTAAATATGATGGCAAAGTACTGGAACCATTTACCCGCTACTATTGGCGGGTACAGATCTGGGATAAGGAAAACAAATCCATAATGGCCGGCACGCTGGGAGAATTTGAAACAGGGATGAGATCGGGCACCAACTGGAAAGGCTCCTGGATATCCGATAATCAGGATGTAGAATTAAAACCCGCTCCATACTTCAGAAAAACCTTCAGTACCGACAAAAAAATAAAATCTGCGCGGGCCTTTATCGCCGCCGCGGGCTTGTACGAATTGAGCATCAACGGGCAGAAAGTGGGCAATCATAGTCTGGATCCGGTCTACACCCGGTTTGACAGGAGGGTTGTTTATGTAACGCATGACGTAACCAGCTACCTCAACGACAATGAAAATGCCATTGGTGTGCTCCTGGGTAATGGGTGGTACAACCATCAGTCTACCGCAGTCTGGTATTTTGACAAAGCGCCCTGGCGCAACAGGCCAGCTTTTTGTATGGATTTGCGGATCACTTACAACGATGGTTCAGTGAGTACCATCTCGACTGACAGAAACTGGAAAACATCGCTCAGCCCGGTTATTTTCAATAGTATATATACCGCAGAGCATTACGATGCCCGATTGGAGCAAACCGGTTGGGATAGTCCTGGCTTTAACGATACCAAATGGAAAAATGCCATTTACAGATCGGCCCCCGCACCAAAAATTGTTTCCCAAATGCTCCATCCGATCCGGCAGACCAAAAAACTGCCCGCCAGCATGCGCAAAGTCAATGACAGTACATATGTCTTTAACATCGGGCAAAACATATCCGGCGTATCACAACTTACCGTCAGCGGCAAACGCGGCACTGTCATCCGGATCAAACATGGCGAACGCCTCAACAAGGAGGGCCTGGTAGATCTGTCCAATATAGATTATCATTTCCGTCCAACAGATGATAAAGACCCTTTCCAGACTGATATATTTATTTTGAGTGGCATTGGAAAAGAAAGTTTCATGCCCCGCTTCAACTATAAGGGCTTTCAATACGTTGAAATAACCAGTAGCAAACCCATCCGGCTAAACGACCAAAGCCTTACTGCTTATTTCATGCATAGTGATGTGCCCGCAAATGGGCAGATCCAGTCTTCTAACCCTACAATTGACAAGATCTGGAAGGCCACCAATCAATCTTATCTATCCAATTTATTTGGCTATCCTACGGATTGTCCGCAGCGGGAAAAAAACGGATGGACCGGTGATGCCCATATTGCCATTGAAACTGGATTGTATAATTTTGATGGCATTACCATCTATGAAAAGTGGATGGCCGACCACCGCGATGAGCAGCAGCCAAATGGCATTTTGCCAGCCATCATCCCCACGGCTGGCTGGGGCTATGAATGGGCAAACGGCCCGGACTGGACCAGTACCATTGCGATCATACCCTGGAACATTTACCTCTTCTATGGAGATACCACTATCCTGGCCGACAACTATCAGAACATCAAATTGTATGTAGACCATCTGGACGAAATCAGTCCGACAGGACTTACCGGCTGGGGCCTTGGCGATTGGGTACCGGTAAAATCCAAATCTTCCGTAGAGCTTACCTCTTCTATTTATTTTTTTGTAGATGCAGATATTTTAGCCCGGACCGCAAAACTATTGAACCGGACAGCAGATTTTGACAAATACAGTGCCCTGGCCGGCAAAATAAAGAACGCCATCAACAATAAGTATCTGGACAGGAAAACCTTCATCTACGGAAGCGGCACCCAGACAGAGCTCAGTACAGCGTTGTATTGGGGCCTTGTGCCAGAGGAGTTCATACCACAGGTAGCGGCCAACCTGGCCAAAAAAGTACAAGCTGACCGCGTACAACTGGATGTAGGTCTGCTGGGCACTAAAACCATTCTAAACGCATTGAGTGAAAACGGTTATGCCGATCTGGCCTACCAGCTTGCCGCCAGGGAAACTTATCCCTCCTGGGGATGGTGGATTAAAAACGGCGCCACTACCCTTTATGAAAACTGGAATATCGAAGCAAAAAGAGACATCTCGCTCAATCACATTATGTTTGGCGAAATTGGCGCCTGGTTGTACAAAGGCCTGGGTGGCATTAGGCCAGATCCACAGGTGCCCGGTTTTAAACACATACGGATAGCACCTCATTTCGTCACAGGCCTGGATCATTTCTCTGCAAGCTATAACTCTCCCTACGGAACCATTACATCCGGATGGAAACGTTCAGGAAAAAAGATCAGCTATCGCCTAACCATTCCACCTGGTACTACTGCTACGGTAAACCTGCCAAATAGTAAAAATCAGCAATGGTACATGGATGGCAAGAGGGTCAGCAGTCTAAAAACCAGTGTTGAGACCGGTTCTTACCTGTTTGAGTCGAATTAAGCAAGCTCTAGCAGTCTATCTATAAAATGCAAATAACCTCATCCCTACAATACACAATCCAAATACAGCAATAACAATCCCAATATAAACCCAAAGCTTTGCCGGCTCTTTTTTCTTGATTTTACTTTCATGCTTAACTTCATGTTTTACCCCGACTGTCAGCCGACCGGATTTAGCCAGATCTGTTTGTTCTTTGATTTGCGCAACCTGGTAAAAACCACTGTCAGTCCAATAAGTAAATACCTGAGTTTCTTTATTGGCGTTTTTCAACATCAGCATATTGGCTTCCAATTGCTTTGATGTGGATTTGCTTTCCTTATTGCCGGTTATGGTTGTTTTTTTAAACAAGCCACAGCCTGCAAATACCAGGACAAGGTAAAACAAGAGTAGAATATATAATATATATACCGGTTTCATTTTACACCTCCTTTCCCAATCCAGTCCGCATAACAGCGAATGGTTCTAAAATGCCGTGTTCTGGCATAAACTCCATCCCCTTCCCTGCTTCCCGGCAAGCTGGTATTGGCTTCAATGGTGTGTATCCAGTCACCTTTTATCTGCGAAACGAAACCACAATGCGCTATTCTTTTAAGTGCCGGAAAATAGATGCCAAAAACATTGCCCGGAGCGGCTGTTTTAACCAGAAGCTTTGCTGGAAATAAAGCCGGCGACCAGGCTGTTCTTGGCCGATCATATCCGGCTTTTTTGAAAACCCAGGATATGAATGCAGCGCAATATGGATGACCTTTGGGTAATCCAACTGCTGCCAGATATTCTTCAATACGCTTGCCGTCGTTATGCCCTGTAGCTTCGCGAACACCCACCTCCGCGCGGGCTATATTGAGCACTAACAAATTGCGCTCAGGCATCCGACCGCTGCTAACAACAATAAACAAAATGATGCAAAGTAAAATCCTAATTGCCTCCATGATTCCATTTTTTTAAACTGTACAACCATATTGCCCAATGTGGGCAAACCCAAACTCATCCAAAACCGCTGTAAAAGCCACCAGCATAATCCGGTAACGATCAGAAAACAGATCAGGCTCAACAGGACCAGCAACCAGATATTCGGATCAACATAGCCAACCGTCGGATCGGAACGCATTAGCCAATGCTGTAACAAGGGCCACAACAACAGTAAACCAAGCAGTACATATCCGACGTAACTACGTCCGCTGGTCTTAATAAATCTATTGGCGAACAGGTTCCTTTCCGAAACCTCATCCTTTACTATTTTTAATGTATTCATCTTTTTCAATTTTAATTTAACATTTTTAGATCTCTAAGCCTGTACTGAATTGATTTCAGTATCGCTTTGCTTCCCTCGAGATGACAATTGCGACTAGAGATGACGATTGTAATAAGAAGGCTGCTCAGGCTGTGTTTGCCTTTACACGTCATATGCCATATCCGCCCAGGTCAAATCCAACAACCCAAACAGCCTTCCGTTAATTCAACTTACAGTACCAGGAACTCGCCTACGTAATACGTATCAGATACCAGTTTCTTTTTGACAACCGAACTGAAGCTGATGTATGCATGAACTTCATCTCCACTGTAGTCGCCAGGCAAGAGCAAGTTGTAACCCAAAGCCGAACGCGCAGCTGCTCCCTGCAAAACAACAAAACTGTCTTTTACCGGATTGTAAACCATCACATTGGCCCTGTCTGTTGCATCTTTGTACTTTCCATCCGGCACCGTATTTAACCAGATGAAATCAATACGGGCAGCTATAGTAACAGCCACTTCAATAGCATTGGCCAGCAAAAGTTTTCCACGATTCATTTTCAATTTGGTGTAATCGATGGTAAAATTGGGTGCAACACCGGTAATTGCTTCACGCAGGTGATAGGACACAGCCTCATTCATCGGGCTTGTAGAACCATTTCCTGAACCAAAGCCCAGATCAATAATGCCACCTATACGTGCTAAAAAACCCGTAACCAAACCAAATTTAAACCGCTGGTTAATCTGCGCTTGTGTAGCGGGCTTGTTGCTTACCCTGGGCAAGCCCCGGATTACATCGAGGTTGCGCCAATACGCTCCGACGACGCTGCCGGTTTTTTTCCGAAATCCACCTAGGATCCCTTGTCTGATTATTCCCATAATTTTAAGGATTAAAAGATTAATAATTCTGTTTATTACATCATCTGCTTAGCCCGTTTACAATCGTCACTATAAACCTGATTTCAGCATAACCACCAGCTCGTCAGCCATTGGTTATTTGTAAATGATGAAACAAAGGGAAATAAAACCAAAAGCTTTTGGCAGTACCCCAGGGTACGGTACTCCCCAGGGTAAAAAGGCAAAAAACATAGCCCATTTGCAGCAAACCCAATGAAATTTTAATTAAAATTTCTATGAGCTTAAGCCAGACCAAACTCTTCATCCAGTAATTTCAGCATCCTGACCAACACTACTCTTACCGCTTTAGCCGTAGTTTGCACTACCTGTTTATATTTCGTGCTGATGCTATTGGTCGAAATTACCCCGTTGCCAATCCCAGGTGTTTTAAATTGATTGGCCAGCAATAACAGCAATCGATTTTTAGAACCGGCTTCAATAACCCCAGCTTTAACCAGCAGCTTAAAAAAATAGGCCAATGCATCTACAGAAAATGTTACCGGTATATGGTAAACGATGGGTATGGTCTTACCAGTTAAAACACGATGAGCCGTTGTCGTATCCCCTTTTAATTTATTCGCCAGGTATTTGATCTCCGCTTTAATGTAGGCCGAAAGCAGAGCTTTGATCCCATCATTTTTAGGGCTAAACGCACAAGTTTTTTGCTGCTGCCAGCCCCTAAACTGTTTTTGATAGGCAAACAACAATTCCTGTTGTTCCCGCACTTTAAAGGTTTCTGTCAGCTGTTTCTGAATTTCCTTTTTATAATAGGCAGTATGTGCAGCCGTGTTCAGGTTATTGTAAAACAGATATTCCCTTAAACGCTCATTAATTTCGTCATGCCCGCTGATCTGGCATAGAAGGTTCAGCGATTCCTGAAGCCCTTTCATATAAGCCAGCCGGTAATAGGTACAGTTGCCAGCTTTCATAAAATCAGAAAGGCTCCCTTCTATCAGACGTTGCAGATTTTTGTCAACGTTCTTGCCCCTCAAAGCAGCGAACATAGGGTTCATATCCGCTTCAATTTCCAAAACAGCTTTCGCATAGCTGCCTGCAGGAATCACCAGATCGAGGTTAAAAAATTGGTTATGGTGGTTTTCTATATGGAGCAATATATCTTCCAGGCATTTCAGTACAGCAGTTTGCAGTACGCTAAGTATTTTGGTCATTTCACGGTACCCCTCCAGGGTATTGATCAGGAAAATACTTTCGTTTTGGATTTGCCTGAAATGCCTGTTTACCAGCCGGTCGGATACCGGACTGAACACCATAAAGTTCATTATGCAATACAGTTCCTTTGTTATTTTTGGTAAATCGTTTAGCCAGTTCTCTATCGTATTAAGGTCCATAGCATCCGCTGCCGGATCAAGATCATAAACCACCAGGTTATGGAGGGTTGTAGTAGTATGCGTTTTCATGGCGCTATCCTCCCCATATATATGCTGTCTGCAACTTTTTTTCTGTCTAATGAAACCACACTGAGGTAAACCTCTAGCGAAACACCCACCAGCTGAGGGTTAAACTTAAAGCTATACTGTTCATCTGCCCTGTTTGCATAGCCAATAAAGCCATCAGCAATTTGAAGCTCCGGGCTATATAGTACCAGCATCAGCTGATCATTGTAACTGGCATGAGTACCCGTATTGGGCAGCCAGCTAATTTCCAGCGTGTCTGGATCTGACAAACTCAGCAAAGGGTCTTTTAGCTGAGGAAGGCTGCCCTTACTGATGACCACTTTGGGATAATCTATTACAAAATTGGGATAAGCACCAGAAATAACCTGAAGGTAATTTGCAGAGAATGCTGCAGCAATGGCTGTTTTTCCAACCGCGTAGTTGTGAAAACCGACCGATACAAAAGGATGAAATGGTACCAGCCAGTTGTTGCCGAATTTGAACTTTGCCTCATTGGCAATTTGTGCCGATGTCCGGGCTTTCTTTATTTCACCCTGCTTAGGGCGTTCCCGTAAATATGGAATGCCATTCCAGATTCCACCGACAAGGGGGCCAAGCTTCCCTGAGATAGCCCCAAAGATTCCATTTTTTAATTTTGCCATAATATTTGATATTTAAATGTTTAAAAATTAATGAACTGGTATTGTGGGTTATTGATTTTAGCTGTACCTGATGTTGGTTCGCCATCTTGCTTAAATACAGCCTTCATGGCCATTCTATAGGTGTACAGACCTAGCAAACAGGCAGGTAACAGGCAGCCAACACCTAGTTTACAGGTAGTAGAGATACGCCGGAACAGGGCCATTCGGTGGATTTGATGCTGTGCATTCATATAAATTGATTTTTCAGCCTTTGACAGTATTATCTGCAGCTTTAAGCCAAATGTAAATGCCTTGAAAATGGCGCATGTCGCAATAGGACGCTTACGTCGTAAAGCGTCGCATTTGTCGTTCTTGTCGTTTTATTGTAGGATGTTGTCATTGAGGTAAACAATGATTATATTGAATTCAATTAATCAAATATCAACCAACTGCCAGTTGGGTTCCGTAAAGGTTAGGAGACCATTACGCTACGCGCCACTTTTTCTGTTGCGGTTTTAACCAACCATGACATGGGACGATTATGTATTTATCCCCAGGAAGCAGCGCGGCTGTTGCGCCTTAGCGAACGACAGGCACAACGGCTCTTTAAAACAATCCGGGAGGAATTGAATAAGAAAAAGCATCAGGCCATTACTGTAAAAGAATTTAGCGAATATAAAGGTCTTGATGAAGCCGAGGTCCAGCTTGCTTTGGATGCATTGTGTAAATAGATCAGGTCCGGCTGCAGCGCAGCCGGACCCGTTACTTTTTCAATTCCTCTTCAATGTAAATCTGTAAAGCCAGGCATAAAGCTGTAATCAAGGCAACACCTGATAGCAGCGTTACCATAACCTCAAACATTGCTGCCTGGATTTTCGACTATTCCAGATTTAATCAGGCTTTTCTTTTTTACCGGGCCATACCATATTTCAAACCTATTGGTCTTTTTCCTGGCTATATCCAGCACTAAGTGATTGCTCAATACAATGGTAAAACCTCTTTTTCTGTTCACCTTTGTACTTACAATTGACTTTTTGGAAGCAAGGTAATCTCGGGTTATCCGAAAAAAATAATCATTTTGCTGCCCCTCTTCAATTTTATCGAGAGGCTCCTTTAAAACACTCTGGCTACCATCCAAATGCCGTAGGTAAACATGATTGTCTTCTCTCCAAAAATAAGCAATATCTTCATATGCCACCGGAGTAAATCCATAACCAAAAGGAACATTATAAGTTCCCGAAGGTTGTTCTTCCGGCGTTTCCAGGTGCCCTTCTACCATTTCCAAAGGTGCTTCGGGCGGATCATCGAACACATTCAACGCTGCCTTATATGTCATAAGACCATAATGCACCCCATAGATCGCATTCAGCAGAAGCACTGCCATAAATAATTGTCTGCCAGGGAATATTCTTGGCAAAATTTTAAATACAGTTAAAATATAAAACACTAAAAAGTATAAGAGCAGTGGCAATACTCCACCTAAAATCAACTGCATCAAAAGTCTGTTTTTAAAATCATCCCTCCAACTATGTTTTTTATCCAGACGAATGGTAATGTATTGGATTAGGAATATAAGGAGGAATGAAAGATAGAATTGAATAAGAAAACTCCTGATGAACCAATATGACTTAAGCATCAAAAGTGTGCCCCTTAAAGTAGATGGAAAGGTTATGGTAATGGTAAGCAAAAGGGCAAATACCATTAAAGCAAAAAAACTGAAATAGGTAATTTCAGTTTGAGGTGATTCGTGTCCAGGTTTTCCTACATTTAGGTGTTCTTCTTCTTTCATTTTCAGTTTTCCATAATTCTATACTCAAATTGAGAATTGTCGTGCCTTATCTGGAGGCCTGGCACTACCATCTCCAATCAAGAGAAAAAATAATAAGGTAGTTAGAACAAATTTAACAAAAAAAGAAAAATTACACTCCAGTAAAAAAGTACATTTCGCATAAATAGTTGGGCATTTCATACAAAAATTGATTCACAGATCTTTTCTTTTGATCAGATTGGCTATAGTTTTATCCCAAATTTATTTTAACTGAAAACATATGCGATACCTGCTAAAGCACATCAATCCGATATTTTTCTCCTTTCTGCTGCTGATCATATTGCTTGGCTTTATATGGGCCATTAAAACTGATCAGAAACCTTTCCCTTGCGGCCAGCAAATTCCTGAAGAACAGATGGAGGCGTTGGGCCGGCAGGGTATTAAAGAAGTGAATATTTATTTAAACCACAAGGGCAGTTGTAATGAATGCTTTGAACTGAGAGAATTGCTTTTAAAAAAGCTTAAAAAAAAGAGGATTATCATTAAATGAATTGAATAGATGAAACACCGGATAGATGAAACGAAACACGAGACCCTGGAGCGAATGTTAAATAAACGCGTGCTTCCTGCATTAGAGCAAATTGTAAAAACCATCCCTGCAGGATTTGAAAAAGCATTGAGACAAACCTGCAAAATCCTGATCGGGGTGTGTCAGCAAAACTATGAAGAAGAGGGTCCCGCTAACGAAGGACAATTGTTGCTACTAGACAGTGGTATCACCCGCAGTTATTATTACGATGATAAAAACAGCAAAGAACGGACCTCCCGGATCAGTAAAAGAAACGACCTTATCATCGATATCCATAGCTTCCTTCATGGAACTGCCCGGTTAAACAACGTTCAGGTACTTGAAAGTGGTAGGGCTCTTAGTATCAGCTATACCAATCTGAAAACCCTACTCGATGATTTTAAGGAAATGCATGCCGTGTCATTATATCTCCAGGCAGAACGGGAAAGGGAATCTGCACACTACCAGCATCTTTTGAAAGTTCCGCTTGATGAACGGGTAGCGCTATATCTTAAGGATAATCCGGGCTTGCCATCAAGAATTAACAATGATTATATTGCCCAATTACTTGACATCGACAGGTCAAATTTCAGCTCTTCTCATACCAGATACCGCGTAAAGCAGGCTGAGGAATCAGCGAATGTTCAGGATTAGACTGATCAATCCTAGGCTTCTGTCTATATTTTCTTTTAACCATACATTCGAGCCAATACTCCAGAGTACACTGTAGCTCCGGTACATCAGCGTTATAGTAATCGGCCCGATCCAACTCCTTTAAAGCCCTGCTTATTTTTAGATCCATTATTCGCTTTCCCTTTACCAATTGTTAAGGAGACAAAATTGTGCAGAATGGTGGGATAGTAGTGTTGTATTTACAACAAGTATCTGTTGCCTGCACAACATAAACGTGTTGTATTCACTACTTGAAAGTGTTGTAAGCACAACAGCTGCTCCGGGGCATTTGAACTACGTTTGCTTATCTAATACGGAAAGAATTATGAAGAATATGTATCTAAAATCTCGCCTCTTCTGGACGGCGCTAGCCGGAGCAGGAAATAAGCATGCTAGCGGAAGGAGGTAATTACAATTAAACCATTTATAAATGATATAGAACAAAAGTATATGGAAAATAACCTGATCACCTATTCTGTAAAATCCGAAGGTCATAACACCAACGAGATCTATGCTTTTTTTGATAGTCAGAAAAAAGCAGAAGAATTTCTGGGCAAGTTTAGAGTAACACCAGCACTGAAAATTACAAGACATTTTCTAAATCCAAATGTTTCAGATCATAAAGACCAGGGTGCATTTTGTGTGCTGTTGCACAATACCGGAAAACATTCTTATGATCTGGATTTTTATAAGCTGATCTGTTCCGTTTTACAAGCCAAAACAGAAGAATATATACTGGAGTTCCTTAAAGCAGGGGATGGCAAATATGATGCAATAAGCCTGGTGCTTTATGCCACCAGCCGTACAGAAGCAATAAAAGAAGCGATAGTAATCTGGGATGTGGTGACAAAGGCGGGAGAATGGCAGCTGGCGCTGTTGATTGAAAAGGAAACGAATGTAGTGGTAGGAACAGGCGAGATATATGATAAAATGTAAAAAAAATGGAAACTACACCAAAGCGAAAAACTCGAACGCGAGTGCTATTAAAAAACATCACCATAAATATTATTTGCTATTCATTTGCGCTGCTTTACTTATATGCTGCAACGAATAAGCTCATAGCGTTTGACGATTTGCAATTACAAATGAGCAAATCGCCGATCATTACTGATTTTGCGCCGTTTCTCGTATGGTTCGTACCAGCTCTTGAAATCCTCATCGCTATGCTGTTTTTTATTGGACTTTTTATTGAAAGAACAATTTTACTGGGTTTGTATGCCGCATTTACTTTGATGTGTTTCTTTACCGTGTATATCGTAGCGATCATATCCTTCAGCGATTCGGTTCCTTGTTCCTGCGGGGGCATAATTGAAGAATTTTCCTGGCAGGAACATTTGGTATTTAATGTCGTGTTCATTGTGTTGGGCGTGGTCGGGATTGTTTTGCAGAAAAAATTTTAGAAACAAAGACCCAATAGGGGTACAAGATATTCTTTGGCCAATTTGAATCGGGAGTTGCTGAAAACCCGTGATCCATAGTAAGCGATTAAAATTATAAAAATACAAATTATGAAAAAGTTATTTTTCGCAGCCTTGCTGGCAACAGCAGGCATTGGGGGAGCATTTGGTCAGGCTTACTTCCCTTCTGGTTCAAACAGTCGCACAATCATTTGTGATGACACGCAACAAAACTGTGCTACCAAATACAATGTGAGCACTGCCTATACTGTTCCTTTTTCTTCAGGAAATCAGGGACTGGCAGGAACAGTTGTTGACCTCAGCTTTTTAGAAGCTGAGTTGTAAAAACCAAACGGGCCATTCCTATAACGGGGGTGGTCCGTATTTTAAATTTATCGATATGAAAAAGAGCTTATTATTTATCACTGGTATTTTTTTAATATGCGGCGTGTTTTTGTTTGTATACAGCTTAAACAATCGTAGCCATGGCCAGAATGGCTTTACAAGGGATATCAGGGATTTGCAATTGAAGATGGGGCCGGTGTTGGCATTCCCTACTTCCAAATTTCACCTTGCGGGAATCTCTGAGACACAGGTATACCTCCAAAATTTAAACCATCCCCAATTTGGTTTATTTAGTACGGATTACGCGCTGTCGGCGCTGAATGAAATAGCGCTCCACTTGCCCGGGGATTTTAGTGTAAAGCATAGAAAAATAAATATGGGTGTGATTAACGACACTACCATTTATGTATTGAGCAGCCAGCGTGCTGAATTGATACTGATCAATACAGGAACCGGACAGCGCCAGGAGTTTAAAATTCCGGGAATTTATTTTGACCGGACTGCTTTTGTAGCTAAAGGACAGATGATGGGAAGGTATGTTCAGATTATAAAAGATGCGATGAAGATAGATCTGGTAAGGTTGAATTATGAAAAAGCTGGCATTGACCGTACATATACATTAAAGCGGGAACCAGAGGAAGTTTTTAGTAACGATGGACGGCTGGAACGTGATCCTGATGGTTCCAGGTTTTTTTATACCTATTATTACAGAGGTGAATTTTTATGTCTGGATTCCAATTTATCCCTTTTATACAAAGGGAAAACTATAGATACTACTACCGCCAGCATCCAGCTATCGAAAAGTATGGCTAGTACAAATGGTAAAAATGAAATAGCGCTGACCCAGAGTAAGCCGCCAAAAACAGTAAACCGTTATTCCTGTGTTTTTCAAAACCGTTTTTATCTCTGCTCGGCTAAAATAGCTGATTATGAAAACATGCAGCAATTTAATGCAAATCATGTGATCGATGTATATGCTGCAGATAATGGAACCTACCGGTATAGTTTTTACATACCTAAATACAGAGGGGAGAAGATGCGTGATTTTAGTGTACGCAAGGATTGCATTTTTGTGCTCTACAGGAATTGTATGGTAAAATACCGGCTAGACAGTTTGCCTGCCTAACCGGTAGATTGATTATTTACCTTGTTTAGGCATTTTTAGTGCCCGTTGGATTAGCTGGAAAGCACCTTTTGGTTCCACTATGTTACCTGAAACTATGTTGCCATCCCGTCCGATAAGCAGCAAAAATGGTACACCTTTGATGTTATAGTATTTAGTAAATGGGTGCTGTAATGTTTGGCCGGAAGTATAAACGTTCAAGTACTCAGTTGAGGTATATTTCCCGCTTGCAATTCCCTCTTTCCAGCGTTTGGTTTCTTTGTTGGTGCCAATGGATAAATAAACAAAGTCTGAGTTGTCTTTTAATAATGGATAATAATCTTTATGAAAGCCCTGGTGAAATATGGCGCACCAGGTACAACCGGTACCCCAGAGGTCAATAAAAATTACTTTACCTTTTAAGGTGCTGGAATCAAATTGTTTACCATTGATGTCAGTGTAAGAGGTATTAAAAAATTTGCGCCCTTTAAGTGTTTTGGCCTGTTGATCCATGGGCTTTTTTAATATAGGTAAGGTGATGAGTTTACGGGCATCTTTAAATAGGGAGTCGTACAGCTGATCATCAAACTTAACTTCTGCTGTGCGTCCTTTACCTGCCAGAAAAAAATTCGCCAGCAATTCTTCACGCACTAAGCCAGTGTATTTTGTTTTAAAAACATCGTAAAGTCTTTTTAAGGGGATGGTATCGCCCGGTGCGTTCATCACGAGATCCAGGTTTTCGCGAAATGCTATTTTTTCCAGAAAGGAAGGGACCAGAGCCATGGCAGGGTCTTCTGGGTATTGGAACTCTTCTTTGAAGGTATTGAAGTGCCTTTTAATTAACTCACGTTCTGCAAATTTATCTTTATAGCTTACCGTATACCAATAACCAAGCGCAACGAGCCAATTATTGTAAGCATTAGCAAAATCATACCTGATCATTTTTTCCATTTGAGTGTCCAGACCAGTTTCTTTAAGCAGGTCTTCTTTATATTGTTTTAGTTCATCTACATGTTGATACAATTCAGAGAGATAAGTTGCCAGATTTGCAGGTGGCATAGTTACGATTTCTTTTTTCCTAAGCCTTGCAGGGTAAGGGGAAGAAAGCTGACGTATCAGGTTGTATTTAGCTGATCCAATACCCGAAAAGCTGGCACTGTCCATTTTGCCCTCTGTATTTTTGTAAATATTGATGAAGATGTTGTCGGTTGGTTCAAAGAAAAAAGAACTGTATAAAAAGCCTACTTTACCATTTACACGGGGCCTGATTGCTATTATGGCTGGCTGGCTATATCTGGGCAGTTTAAAAGCGAAATTACCACTGCTATCCGTAATAACTTCAACATGACTGATCCCGTCGGCTGCAGAGGCATAAGGAGTTTTATAGCTGATGGCAATGGTATCAATTTTAGCTGGATCATTTTGATATACTTTCCCACTGAAGCTGGGCAGATTAATATTGGTTTGGGCCTCAATGTTTGTGCAAATGCAGGTTAGCATAAACACCATGTTTAATATTCTCATTGGATTATTGTGTTTTATTATGAATCAGGTATTTTATTTGCATCAATAGCCTTCGTTTTGCTTGATGCTGGTGTTGTTTTTGAGCTCTGCAAAGGGTATGGGGAAAAGCACGTAATTGGACTTCCAGTTGGGTTTTAATCCTGTTAATGTTGCGTTCAATTTGTTTGTCCTTTTTAAAGTGAACCACCTATCGCCCCATTCGCCGAATAGCTCTACTCTTCTTTCCCTGGTAATGGCATCAAGCAGGTCGTTTTGGGAAATCCCTGGGCTGGTGTTTTTAATCAGGGGTAAGGTTGCCCGGTTCCTGATCAGGTCCAGATCATCAATCGCATCGGATAATTTATTTTGCCGGGCCCTGGCTTCTGCGCGAATAAGAACCTGTTCCGCTAACCGGAGTACCATGGTGTATTCTGTAACAGGCGTATTTGCCGCAATCACTGCACGATATTTATAAGGATAGTAATAGGTAACTCCATTTGCCATCATGCTTTTTACCCAGGCTGTTTTGCGCTGGTCGCCAGTTTCAAAAGCCTGAGTGGCAAAATCTGAACGTAGAGAGGCTTGGGATGGTGCTGCTGTACCTGGGATGATCAGGAAGCTTGCTGGTGAATTTGCATTCGGATTTGGCATCAGCTGCCATATGCTTTCCTGGCTGCTTTTTAGAAAGATTGCGTCCAGGGCCAACAATTTATAGGTACTACTGCGGTTGATGACAAGCGTACTGTATTTCTCTGCATTTTCCCAATCGCCCAGATAAAGATATACTCTTGCAAGCAGCGCCTGAGTAGCGGCTTTATTTGCCCGTACCCTTTCGTTTTTGGGATAGTTTTCGCCCAGCAGGTTTGCTGCCATTTGCAGATCGGCGAGGATTTGCGTGTAAATTTTATCGGCAGGTATTTTTGGCGAGGAACTGTTTGCCTTATAGTTGGCAGTTAAAATTAAAGGGACATCGCCATATAAATTAACCAGATAATAATAGCAAAAAGCCCGGATAAAATAAGCTTCGCCCTGCAGCTGGGATTTTATGGGGGTTGCAATAGCATTTGCACTGTTTAATCCTTCCAGTAAAGCATTGGCATCGTACAGCCTGGTATATATACCGGTCCAGATGCCAGTGATGGTTTGGTTTTCAGGGATGATGAGATTCTGGTAAGCAATTTGCAAAACCGGACTGTGGCCAATGAATTCATCTGCTGTAAGGCCACATACAGTCGAGATGCTGGATGCATCGTTAGATGAAAAGCCCGAAGTGGCCATTTGCTGGTAAATGCCGAGTAAGGCAGCTGTTGCCAGGTCTGGGTTTTGAAATACGGAAGCCGGTACGAGGCTGTTTTTAGGAGGATCGTTTGCGATGAATTTTTTACAGGACAATAAGCTGCTTATTGCTGCGAATGTGATGATGGATATAATTTTGATTTTCATGATACTTACCTAAAGGGTGAATTTTAAAGCCAGTGCCCAGCTGCGGAGCGGGGGAAGGCGCAGGAAGTTCTGGTTCTCGGGATCAAAACCGTCGTACCTGGTGATGGTAAAGATGTTCTGTCCCTGTAAGCTCAGGTCAAGTTTTTTAACCCCAAGCTTGTTTAACCAGTTGGAAGGGAATTCATAGCTTAAGGAGAGATTTTTTAACCTTGCAAAAGAGGCGTCTGTTAACGATTGTTCCCCTGTATCACCTTTGGCCATTAAAAAGTTGACACGCCCTGGAGTGGTTGTAGTATATTTGGCAAGAGCAGTCTGATCACCAGGATTTTGCCAGCGATCTGTAAGGGCCAGCGGGATATTCTGATTGGGATAGTTTGCCACAAAAGTGCCGGGAGGATAGGTTAAGCCATAAAGTAAACTATTTCCGTTTTGCTTGCTAAAGGATACCAGAAAATCGAGGCTGAAACGTTTGTAGCGGATATTGTTGTGCCAACCCCCGTAAAATACCTGGCCAATAAATTTGTGTAAATACCGGTCTGTCTCATTTTGAAAGGTATTGCCATCCTTGTCTTCGAAAGCATAATTTCCGGTTTGTGGGTCCAGGTAGGTATGGTAATACCTGCGGATGTTGAGCGGTTCGCCGATAAGATATACGGTTGAGTTAACAGATTTGTCCAGGTTTTGATATTTAACAAGTTTGTTTTTAGGAAGGGTAAAATTGACACTACTGGTCCAGTCCCAGTTCTTAGCTTTGATCAGCTGAAAACTGGCTTCCAGCTCTAAACCTGTGTTTTGTACCGTAGCAGGTAAATTGCCCATTACCACAGCAGCCCCAACACTTGGAGATTGTGGGATGGAAACGAGCTGATTGGATGACCGGTTTCGGAACCAGGCCAGTTGCAGGTTGATCTTGTTTTCAAATAGCCCCAGCTCCATAGCAATTTCTGCTTTTTTGTTGGTTTCCCAGGATAAATCGGCATTAGAGATACGCGTGGTAATTAAGGTTGGGCTTCCTTCATATGTAGAGTTTCCGCTATCGTATAGCTGAAGGTACAGGTAATCGCCAATCTGATCATTGCCGGTAATGCCATAGCTGGCCCTTAATTTACCAAGATTAATAAAATCCAGATGATCCTTAAAAAATTGCTCTTCTGAAAATAACCAGGCAGCACCTATAGCCCCGAAATTGGCAAATTGTTTGCCGCTGCCGAAACGGCTGCTGCCATCCCGCCTGCCGGTAAAGTTAAGGAAATATTTATTTAGCATGCTGTAGTTTAACCGGGTAAAGAACGCGGCATACTTGTACTTAGAATATTCCTGCTCAAAGATGCTAAAGGTGGCGGCAGATGCAATATTGTCCATCAACTCGTCACTGCTGAAATTGGCTGCCCTTATGGTGCGGAGTTCGGATTTTTCAGTTTGAAAGCTCATTCCGGCTAAGGCAGTAATTTTACCCGGGCCAAGTTTGGCGGCATAGTTGAGTTGCGGTTCGGCAATCCAGGAATTGTTATAAATATTGCCAAAAATACTTGTCCGGTTGGCTGCTGTAGGATTGTTTGCCGGTGCGCGGGCAATGTTCGGATTTTTAGCGAGCTCTTCCCTTTTGATGGTGCTATAGCCGATAGATGCTTTTATTACCAGGTTTTTGATGATCCGGTAACTCAGGTTTACGTTGCCGATCAGGTTATCGGTTTGCGAATTGATGGTATTGTTGAGCAAGGCCATAGGATTTATCCTCAATGCCGTATTGTTATAGTTCCAGTTCAGCTGCCCATATTGATCAAACAGATCAGGGTGGTTGGGTGCAAGCGTAACATTGGCAGTTGGATCTTGTGAGAGCAGGTTGCTGGTGGTATGGTTAAAAGTTGCAGTGAATGCTGCCTGGAAACGACTTTCGCTATCGCCAAGATTGATGCTGGTATGAACACCCAGGCGTTTGAAGCCAAAGTTGCCGGGGAATACGGTGCCTTCGCCATAATAATTTCCACCGATCAGGTAATTGCTTTTAAGGCCCCCACCCGAAACACTTAAAGCGGCATTGGTTTGATTGGCCCGGCCACCAACAAAATAATCTTGCCAATCAGTGTATTTGTTTTTATCCCAGCTGCCGTTTACATCGTAATCTGTTGCGGCAGGGTTGAGTTTGTCATTTTTGAAAGCCTCTGTTCGCATAGCCATGTATTGTTCTGTATTCATCAGGTTTAGCCTGTGGCCAACTTCACTGAAACCCTGGGCTATGCTGCCATTGACCTGGGTTTCACCAAGGCTGCCTTTCTTTGTGGTGATGAGCACTACGCCATTGGCGCCCCTGGAACCGTAGATCGCCGTAGCATCGGCGTCCTTAAGCACTTCAATACTTTGGATGTCGTTGGGGTTGATGAGGCTTAATGGATTGGAGCCCCCGGTGTTGATCTGATCGGAATTTGCGCTGTTGATTTTGGATGAGGGATAAGTCATACCATCGATGATGTACAACGGCTCGCTGCCTCTTATGATGCTGTTTTGTCCACGTATCCGTATCCTGAACCCTGAGCCCGGGACACCAGATTGCTGAGTGATCTCTAATCCGGGAACCCGGTTTTGCAAGGCCTGCAGGGGATTGTTTACCGGTTGGCGTTCGATGGTTTTAGCATCTACTTTTGCTATGGAGCCGGTGCGTTCCCGGTCTTTTACCGTATAATAGCCTGCATTGATCTCGATTTCTTTAAGATCGCCGGTACTGAGAGCTAATTTTATGATGCCTAAATCCTGGGTTGCTTTGCGTTCCTCGGCTACATACCCCAGATAACTGATTACAATTATAGCATTTTCATCTACATTGTTCAGTTGAAACTGACCACTTACGTTTGTTAAAGCAGCTTGATTGGTTCCTTTAACTTTTACAACAGCGCCGGAAATTGGCTGTTCCTGATCGTCCAGAACCCGGCCTGTAACGCTGATAGTGCGAAAGAGCTGTTGCACGGTGTTCAATATCTCTTTTGCTTTATCAAGAAGCGTAGGTTTTACTGCTTTGATGATGATGGTTTTGTTGCTGATGAGGTAACTTAGGTTCAAGCCTTTCAGGCTTTGGTCCAGTACTTCTTTAATGGGTGTATTTTTAAAGTTAGCCTGGATTGTTGTGCTGGTTTTTACGTCTTGTTCCGGCCAGACCACATTATAACTGGTTTGGGCTTTGATTTCGTTAAACAGATGGAGCAAGGTGGTGTTTTTTCGCTGATAAGTTAGATTTTGGGCAAAGCCCGCTGCACTTACCTGGAGCATTGATGCGATTAAAATGATGGTGGTCAGTCGCATAGCTAGTAAGAATTTGTAGATATACGTGTTCCGTATACCCAAATTATTGGTACAAAATGTATACATTTGTTTAGTCTGTTAGTTAGTTGAATAGAGTCGCATTTATTTACTTAGCAATACAGGTAGAGGCCAGAAGGATCGAGACTTCTGGCTTTGTTGTGTATTACCGTTTTATGGTTTAAATCACGGTAATCCTCCTTCCTTCGATTTTAAATTTTACTTTTCCGGTTAATTCGAGCATACAGAGCACTTCGGATACTTTGCCAAAGCGGGATATGCTTCCGCCGAAAGGTATGTTACGCGCTTCTGGATTTTCGTAGCTTACGGTTACATTATACCAGCGGGCTATGTTGCGCATGATGGATTCTAAAGGTTCGTTGGAAAAGGCGAATTCGCCGTTTTTCCAGGCAATGACGGTGTTGGGATCGATTTGTTTTATGATTAGGGCCGATCCGGCGTTAAGGGATTGTTGGTTAGGTTTTAGGAGAACGACTTTGCCTTGTGTGGCAACTTTTACACTTCCTTCTAGCAATGTTGTTTTTGTTGCTTTCTCATCGGCATAGCTGTTAATGTTGAAATGGGTGCCGAGGACGGTTACTTCCTGATGGTTTGTTTTTACGATGAAAGGATGCTTTTTATCTTTGGAAATTTCAAAGTAGGCTTCGCCGGTGAGGGTGACGATACGTTTACGCTGATCAAATTTTGCAGGGAATTTAAGAGATGAGGCGGCGTTCAGCCATGCTTTACTGCCATCGGGCAAGGTGATTTGGTAAGTGCCGCCGGCTGGGGTGGTTACACTTGTCATCCCGAGTCCCGAGGGATCTGGTTCCTTCGTATTCGCTCTGGATGACAAAGAGCCTATAACCGTTCCATCGTTGTATGTTAATTCTGAAGCATCTATTACAACCCCTGTTTTTGCATTACTGAGGTTGATGGTTTGGCCATTGGCCAGGATGAGCGTGGCTTTGTTGCTGCCAGGATCTATATCATTGCTATAGGTTTTTGAGACTGGTGTATCCACAAAAAGTAAAGTCCAGGTACTGAGCAGGATTAGTATTGCTGCTGTAGCTATGGCAATACGTAGCGGCCAGTTGAATCGGAAGTTAGTTCTTCTTGATACCGCTTGTTGGATTAGGGGTTGTGGTAAGGTGCTTAATAGATCCCTTACTACTTGCTCTGTTTGCTTTTTGGTAGGTGCAGTTCCTTCTTCTTTCCAGGTTAGAAACCAGGTTTCTACCAATGCTTTTTCTTCAGTGGTACATTGCCCTGAATTGTATTTATGGAGTAGTGCTTCGCTATTGTCTATAGGTTTCATCAAGAGTGTTTTTGTTTTATACCCTGATGACAGAACTGCGGGGTAGCAATGGTGCAATTTATTTTAAAAAAATATACCTGTTATACCTTTTGGTATATTGTGAAAGAATTTCGTTAAATTTGTATCATGACAACACTGACTGTAAATATTGACAACAAAAAAGCTGAAAAAGCCATAAAGGCTGTTTTAGATGCTTTAGGTTTAAATTACAATATTGAGCAGAATGTTAATTCTGCCAAACAGAATTTAAACGAAGAGGAACAGCGCGTGTACAATAATTTAAAGCGCTCGTTTACCAAAATAAAAATGCATAAAGAAGGAAAAATTAAACTTCAAAATGCTAAAGATGCCATTTCTGAAATAGAAGCCTCCCTTAAAGATTGATGGCTTTCGACGTTGTCTTAACTCCAGATTTTAAAAAGGAGCTGAAGCATATTGCTAAAAAGCATAAACAGATTTTAAAAGATCTAACTAAGCTAATTGATGAATTGGCCAAAAATCCCACTATGGGAACCGACCTTGTCAGAATGTCTATAAAATTAGATTAGCAATTTCCGGTACCAACAAAGGTAAATCCGGTGGTGCCAGGATAATTACTTATGTTTTTGTTGATGGAAATACAGTTTTTCTTTCAGAAATCTACTTAAAAAGTGAACACGACACTGTTGATGTAAAGGCTGTTATTGAGCGGTTGAGCGACGAAGGAATTATTTAACATCTTTTATCATACGATAACCTAACCCGTAAGATTTTTAAAGCTCGCTTGGTATGGGAATGTACGGTTTCGGGCGAGATATTGAGTTCGCTGGCGATTTCGTGGTGGCTTAGGTTATTTTTTCTGGTTAGGAGGAATACCCATCGCATTTTATCCGGTAACAGGTTTACTTCTTTTTCAATAATTGCCGCCAGTTGTTTTTCGCGGATGAGGTGGTCTGTCATCACTGGTTCCTGATCTATGAAGTCTTTTAGGGTTTGGATGCGCCGTTTTTGGGATTGGTTGCGCTGGATGTAATTGAGCATGGTATTGCGGACGGCGCTGTATAGGTAGGCCGCAAGTACGCCAGGAACTTCGATGGTTTCTCTTTTGAGCCAGAGGTTGGTGAAGAGTTCTTGCAGGATATCTTTGGCATCGTCCTGATCTTTTATCCGTTTGCATAGGAATATGTAGAGCAAGCCGGAAAACCGCTTGTAGATTTCGGTATAGGCTGCGTGGTTTGATTGCTTTAGCAGCTTCAAAAGTTCAGCGTCAGAAAGATTTCGGTACCCTGGCATTGCTCATCATATTAAATTGTTAATATTTTGAGCCATTAGACCTGCAAAACTGCCAGCAAATATAATAAGGCGGCAACCCGCGTAGTTTAATGTCCAGTGGCTCTGACAAAGCCTCCTTTCCTTTCGGAAAGGTTCCCAACATAAACATAAGCGAGCACCAGCCCTATCACAGGTATAGGGGATGGATGCTCAACTTACACTCGTTGGGTAAAACTGTCAGATTTCTGAACGAGGCTCTTTTAAGCAATCCTTATTTTTTAATAAGAATTACAAAAATATATTTTTTTCTCCAAAATTTATCATAGTAATTACTGTAATAAACTGCATTATTATAATGATATCCTTATCAAATATACTTAATTGTCGAGATACTATCAAAAAATAGTAGTTATATGTATTGTATTAAGATATGATAAATAACATGGTCTCCAAAGGGCTTTTTGGAGATTTGTATATGGCCATATTTATAGGTAAAATAATTCATGATCTGGTTAAGGCGAGTGGGCTGAAAGCGAAAGCGGTGGCTGATGCGATCAATGTAAGTGAATCAACTTTGTTTGGTATCTATTGGAAAAACCATTTTGATTGATCCCCATCGGCCATTTTCAAAATTCAAGATAACAAATTGACCATCAATAACAAAAAGGGGCAATTCAAAATGGCGAAGGGGGATCAGTTTGCCATGGTTTATCAACCTAAAGGCAGGGACATAAACTTGTCTTTATTTACCTTCCCTGTTCATCATCTAAGCTAACCTTACGGCCAGTTCAGACAATTTGTTTCTAAGTTCCTCCAGCTGAAATGGTTTCGGCAGGTAATCGTTCATGCCATGCAATATAAGTTTCCTTTTAACGTCTTCAGAAACCTCCGCGGTCAGCGCGATGATGTGAATCGATGACTTCAGCGGATTCTGAAGATTCCGAATGCACTTTGCAGTTTCCAGTCCATCCATAATTGGCATATTCACATCCATCAAAATCACGTCGTAATCTTTTTCATTCAGCAATTGTAATGCGTCCCGGCCATTTTCGGCAACGTCAATTTTGATATTCCAACGCTGCAGGAGTTGCCGCATGAAATAAATATTCATCATGTTATCCTCTGCCAAAAGCACACGCAAATTATCAAGCGGAACTGCTTTTGTTTCAACCGTTTCTACCAGTTTGGCAGCAGACCTTCTAAAACGCAGATCGAACGAAATTGTAGTACCTATTTTCGGAACACTCTCCAGCTTAATTTCGCTGCCAAACAATCCTATCAGTTGCTTTACAATGGCTAGCCCAAGGCCAGTACCGCCAAATTTCCGTGTGGTGTTCGCCGAGGCCTGTCTGAATGGATCAAATATCACCCGTTGCTGACTTTCGCTAATCCCAATGCCGGTATCTACAACCTTGAAACCTATAAGATCAGTATATTCTTCCTGTACCAGCAGCATCAGGGATACCGTTACGCCACCTTTTTCCGTGAATTTTATTGCATTTCCGATCAGGTTATAAAGCACCTGGCTTAGCCTGGTCGCATCGCCATCATAGGTCATCTCCTTTATTCGAGGATCAACATCGAGCTGCAAAGAGAGTGACTTCTCTTTTACCTGAGGGGTCATGCTTGCTGAGACCGAACTTATCAGTATATGGCAATTAAAAGGAACACTGTCCAGTTCCAGTTTTCCAGATCCCAATTTATTGATATCCAGGATATCATTTACCAGTGAAAGCAGGTTGTTAGCAGAAAACTTAAGTACTTCCAAATGCTCCCGTTCCTTTTGGTCCTTATTTTCTTCTACCAGCAGGTTCGCAATACCGATTACAGAATTCAAAGGCGTACGCAACTCATGCGCCATTGTAGACAGGAATTCCGTCTTGCTGTCAGCAGTCCGCTTAAGCTTCTTGTTCAGGCGCTCTTTGGCGCGCAAACTGCCAAAAAGCACGCCGTGAAAATATACATGGGACAACAGAATCACCAAAAAATTAATTCCAACATACAAATCATTGAGCCCTGTGGGTAAAGGCTCCAGACCAGTAAACCTGAAGCTAATATAATGGCAAAGAATTGGCGCGGCACTGGCAATGATGGTATAAAATACACCCCACCTGGCATTAAGCCCATAAAAAGAAGAGATCACCACCATTACTATCGCTTGAAGAGTGATCACATCCGCACCAACATCCTGGTTAAACGCCCGGTAATAAACATGCAGTACTGTTGTCGAAACTGCCCAGAAGATCCCCGCTTTTATATATTTGGGAAAGAACCGCAAGGCAGCCATCAGCAATATTGAAGTTAAGATCAGACGGATTGCCCGTCCACTGCCATCGCCCTGATGATTGTGGTAAGCGTCATATAAATAGATGCCACCTTTAAAAACGTTTGCGCCCAGCATCAGGTAAAACAACTTCAGCTGTGCCTCAAGGATTGATGTGCTTCTCTGAGGTATAAATAACGATTTAAACTGCGCAAGCCTGCAGGCAAAGATCATGTTTCCTTAGTTCTGTTTTGCCGATGGTTTACCTTCAATTGTAAAAGCATAGATGGCTACGTTTTTCATTATCAGGCACTAAGTTACGAAACAACCACAGCAACTCAAACAGTTTTCTGCATTCAAGCGTGTTGGGTCACTATCTTATGAAGTCATTCACATCCAGCACTCTTACTTTCCCCTTTTTTTTGAAAAAATCTAGCGCCGTTCTGGTGCTGAGGTCAGGATTCGGTAAGCCAAGTGTAACCCCAACGTGATATCATAGTTATCCGGCGTAACCGGGTGGCAAATGGGGTATCCCTGAATTCTACAACATAATATCCTATAACTTAGTCGAGGGTAAGTTATTTCTAAGAAGCTAAAGTATCCATTGATTTTGGAGATACCAGAGGGCTCTTTGTTTTGCGCCTCATCTATCTAACTTGATAAAAACAGGAGTTAGGATTCTTTTTTATAATATTGATTTTTTTTTGGTAAAATCGCTTTCTGTTCCACAAGCCACTTATTTAGTTTAGTTTGTAGTTTTTTAAGCACCACAGGTTCCTTATCAATTCTATTATTCTTTTCGCCGATATCCACTTTCAGATTATACAATTCCTCCGTATCTGTTTCATAAAAACGGATCAGTTTCCAATCGCCATCGCGGATTACAGATCCCGGCGCACCACCCTGTCCACCATAATGAGGGTAATGCCAGTAAATCGCTCTGCGTTGCATTGGCTTTTGTTTAAGCAAGGGTAACAGATTTTTACCATCAATATGTTGTTTAGGTATTTGTGGAAGCCCAGCCATCTGTAATAAAGTTGGATAAAAGTCGGTGCTCACAACTGGTTCTTCACATATACTATTTGCTTTGGTTACGCCAGGCCATCTTATAATCATAGGCTCCCTTATTCCACCCTCATATAACCATCCCTTACCTGCCCTAAGGGGTGCATTAGCAGTAGGATTTCCTTCACTAACAGCCAATCCGCCATTGTCAGAAAAAAAGACAATTATAGTGTTTTCATATAAATTTAGGGATTTCAATTTGGCAATAACTGCACCTACAGTTAAATCAACCTCCTCTACCATTGCAGCATATGTAGTATGTCCCTGGTTAAGGCGCACTGTTTTTTTACCCTCGGTACCAAACTCATCCTTTATACCAAGCTTCTGCTTTTTTAGCTCATACTTTGCAATGTTCTCTTTTTTTGCTTGCAAAGGTGTATGTACAGAATAAAACGAATAATAGATAAAAAAGGGGCTGTTTTTATTGTTGTCAATAAATCCAAGTGTTTCCTTAGTTAAGCGCTCAGGTAAATATTCACCTTCAGGACCATCACTTAATTTGGGATTGTTGTAGGGAGAAAAATAGCTTGAAGGATGCCCTTTAGCAAAACCTCCAAAATTATAATCAAATCCCTGATTTTCTGGCCAGTATTTCTCCGAATCTCCTAAATGCCATTTCCCGGCTATCATAGTTGTATATCCACCGGCCTTTAGTGCTTCTGCTATGGTGGTTTCCTCTAATGGTAAATAATCGCGGTATTGAGCCGGCAACAAAATATTCCGGGTTCTTAATTTAGGGTTTTTAACAATTTGTTCTGGCTGGCTCGCACCAAAATATTCTGTGGTTTGTGTTCTTGCCGGATATTTACCTGTCATTAAACTTGCCCTTGTAGGCGAACAAACAGGGCATGCTGCATAAGCATTTGTAAATCTCATAGACTCCTTTGCAAGTTGTTTTAAGTTTGGTGTTTCATAAAACGTAGTACCAAAAGGCTCAACATCCCTCCAGCCCAGGTCGTCAACTAAAAAAAATATAATATTGGGTTTTTTCTGTATCTTTTCTTGTGCCATGATATAGCCGGGCAGACCAAATAACCAGGTTAACACTATCAATTTGATGGTTGAGGTCAAGCTTTCAATAATCATCGTTTTAGTTATAATAAAGTTCATGTATTCAAAATTTATTCGTAAAACTCTACAGGGTATTTTCTGCTGTTATAACAGATTGGATAATTCTAAGGACTTACACTTAAAACGATTCTGTAAATTTCGTACGGGGAGAGGGTATTCATATCAAATGAAACCACGTTACTGCTTAAAGCTGCATAACTTGCGGTCATATCATCTGTAATATACCCATTAGCGGACTGTGTATTGCTGCTATTGTAAGGTCTAAACCTGGTTACACTAACAACAGAAGAAACCGCATAACCATGTACTGTAATATTGGCAGTAGTTGCGTCCCATTTGCCACCCGTTACATATAAATATAATTTATTGTCTGGATGTAGTGCGCCAGCTATATGTAAAGAATCTGAAACGGTACTTACACACTTGCCGTAAAAATTGTCAGCCAGTTCCTTAAAGATCTGTGCAACAGGATAAATTGAAGTGTAAGCATAAGTAAATAATCCATTTCCAGATACTGTCGGATTCATTGGAGGCCAGTAGGCTGCAGCATTAACTCTCGAACGGGCAAATATCTGAATAAAATCAGGTATAATATTGGCAGTTTCCATATAAGCTTTATTGTTATTTACAGCCCTTGAAGGCATCCATTCCGAACAATATAGGTATTTCTTATTCGGATTAAAATTGTTAACACAAGACTGTAGCTTGGTTTGAAGATCAGCAATATTATATGATGCATACGGGGCTTTAGGCTCATATCCGGCGTATGGATGAAGGGCTAAACCATCGAGGGTATTGTAGGCATTTGAATGGCCAGCAAAACCATTTTTCATAGTTGTAAATTCAAACGGAACTGTCCAGTCTCCATTAACCAACACTTTGAAGGTGTGGCTGGGGTATTGGCTATAAATACGTTCGGCTATACCAATTGCAATTTTCACATACTTGTCTAACTTGTTTGCCCTCGAAGAACCAGCAGCGTATTGAAGCCACCATTCGTTACCTATTTCAACTATTTTTACATTAGCGGCACCCGCACTATCTATAGCCGCAAGAGCCACATTTGCTAAACTATCTACTGCGTTGTTAAAAGCAGTGGTGTTAATTGTTTTTTCCATAGCAGCATTGGTAGGCACTACTATACCGTAAGCTATGCCATGCAAACCCATCTGATATTTCAGGGTTCCAATTGAAGCTCCTGCAACAACAGGTGCCGAAGACCAGCCGGGGGTCTGGTTAGTGGCCCATTTATAAAATTCTGATTCCCAGCCTCCCGGAAAGCGGATGATCTTCGCAGATATATCACTCATCGCATTCGCAAAGTTATGGAAATTTGCATTTGTTACCTGGGTCCAGTCGTTATTGACACCGAACAACTCAGGATGAATATCAACCTTATCATTTACATATACATGCAAATTTCGGGAATACAAGGTAGAGCGCACCTCTGGTACAGAAAAAGAAGTAGTATCACTTGTTTCTGCAACTTCATTTAATCCACTTTTTTTACAGGCGATAAATAATAGACAAAATATTGCTATAATTAAAATATTTCGATTCATAATATTAATAATTAGTAAATAAATAGACCGTTAGTTATATGTTGCATAAAGTTGAGCGATTTGATATACATATACAATGGACATTCTTACATATACGATGGACTTTTTTGTTTAGATCTGTTTCTGAAAAAACCAATTTGATTGACCCTCATCGGCCATTTTCAAAATTCAAAGTAACTAATTGACCATCAATAACAAAAGGGGATAGTTCAAAATGGCGAAGGGGGATCAGTTTGCCATGGTTTATCCACCTAGTCAGGTTTGTTGATTAATCTGTTGATCACCTGGTCCAGATCACGCGTTGAGCATTTTAAATGGTTGATGATGTTGCCCAACGCTTCTTGGTTCATATCACCTTCTAACAGATTTACCAATCCAATTATCTTAGCCAATGGCGCACGGACCTCATGTGCCTGAATCCATGCGATTTCATGTAACCGGGTGTTTTGATCTTCAATCGCTTTGATATGCGCAATCCGCTCTGTGATATCTTCCATAGACCCAATCATCCTGGTTGGCTTCCCCTCCTGGTTAAAGAGCACGAAAGATCTGTCCAGCACGCATTTGTAAGTTCCATCCGCACACCGAAAACGATATTCAATCTGAAGTCTTGATTGTTTGCTCTGGGTCAATCTATCGAATTGTTGCTGCACATTCTGGATGTCATCCTGATGAACCTGTTGCTCCCACCAATTGATATCAAAACAGGTATCTCGATAACCATAAACACCTTTAATTGCCTGGTTCCACTGTATTTTTCCGGTTGTTATATCCCAGTCCCAGATGGCGTCGCTCGTAGCCTTCGCAACAATATTAAACCGGTTTAGGAGCTGCTCCGTTTTCAGCTCACCTTCTACCCGGTCCGTAATATCCCTGGAATTTGATACAATCCCTTCAATAGCCGGGTCATCAAGCATGTTGGTCACTACGGTTTCAATCCATCTGTATTGTCCTTTGCCATCGACGAAACGAAAGGGTAATAATTTAACCCGCTTTTCATTTGCGAGCTGCTCAAATTGTGACAATGTTGCAGACCTGTCGTCTGGATGGATAAATTCAAAAGCATTTTTACCAATAAAATGAGCAGTCTCAATTCCAAGTATCTGTTTCGTAGTAGGGCTAACATATTTATAGTTGCCCTGTTGGTCTAATATCCCGATAAGGTCCGAGCCATCCTGTACCAGTGCCTTAAACCGCTGCTCACTTCTGCCCAGTTCAAGCTCAGCCTTAATCTGTTCTGTCTGATCTACCGCCATCACCAGGCGTGCGTTTTTGTTATCAAAGAAAACAGAGTTCCCATCAACTGACACAAAAATAATATCACCGTTTTTTTTTCGGTGCCTGACAACTGAGGAATTAAAATGGCCTTTTAAAATATCATTATCTAAAATTTGCGTGAAAGTGCTTACGTCTTCTGGTGGCCGGATATCTATCAATGTCATTTTCAGGAATTCCCTTCGGCTATAGCCATATTGCTTAATGGCAGCATCATTGACCTGTAAAATTGATAACGTTTTAAAATCATACACCCATTGCGGCAAAGGACTATGATTAAAAAGGTCATAGTACCTTTTTTTTTCTCTTTCCAGCTGTCGGGTAATCTGCTTCCATTCCGTAATGTCTTTGAAATAAACTGATAAGCCTTCGCCGGATGGAAATGCATTGGCCTCAACCCACATTTTTTTTTCCGGCCAGTATTCCTGAAATCTGACAGCTACTTTTTCACGCATCGCCTTATGATATTCCGTATAAAATTTTAGAGAAATAGCTTTGCTAAACTCCTTCCAAAGATTTTTTCCAATAATATCTGACTTTGACTTACCCAGCAGGCGCTCACATTCTTTATTCCAGTAAGTAACAGTCCAATCCAGGTTTACCTCAAAAAAGGCGTCTGTGAAGCTCTCCAGGATATTTGCTATTTTCTGCTTATATTTTATTAATTCGGATTCAAAACTCATAGCTTGGGATGACTTTAGTAGTTTTTAAATTAGTACGATGGTTCCCAATTTACGACTCAGGCAAACTGAACCAGAAGGTTGACCCTTCTCCAATAATGCTTTCAACTCCGATCCTCCCTCCATGTCTTTTGATAATCTCAGCGCAAATATATAACCCCAGCCCAAGCCCCGAATATTCGGCACCTGAATGGCTAACGCGAAAATAGCGGTCGAAAACATATGGAACCTTATCAGGGGCAATCCCTGGTCCATTATCTTTTACTGCCACAATTATTTGGCCATTATCCCTGTAAGCGCTGATGAAGATATCAGATGAGAGGGGCGCGTACTTAATCGCATTATTGACAAAGTTGACAATTACCTGGTCAATCCGATGCTCGTCGCCATAAACGGTAAGTCCGCGTTGACATTTAATGTGCAATTGGTACTTGCCTGCTAACCGGACATGAGAGCAGGTGTTATCAAGCCATTCAGACACATCAAACTGCCTTATGTTCAAGACGAGTTGTCCTTCCTTGATGTTTCCAGTATTGAGCAGGTCATCCACAAGGCTATTCATCTTTTCTATACTTTTTTTTGATTGCGCCATTAACATCATCAATCTAGGCTCCCCTTGTTGAGTAATCAGTCGGTCCATTAACTGAAGCGAAGCCCTTAAACTCGTAATTGGTGTTTTAAGTTCATGGCTGGCCACCGAAATAAACTCATCCAGGTGCTGGATAGCGGCTACATGTCTGTTAATGTCGGTGCAAGAGCCCATCCATTTTTCGATCTTTCCGTCCATGCCTTTAATCGGCAGGGCCCGAACCAGATGCCATTTATAACTACCGTCCTGATTGTGCAATCTTACCTCAATCTGGACTTCTTCACCAATTGCAACGGCACGTTTCCAGTTTCTGAATAACTTGAAACGATCCCGATGATGTATCTTGGACAAAATAACAATGGCAGAAAAAGATCCGTCCGGCAGGCCAAAGAAACTTGTAAAACGCTTGTTTATATAATTTATCTCCCCAGATGCGTCAGCGGTGAAAACCATCTCTGGAATCAAATCTGACAACAGCTCAAATTTATTTCGCTCTGCATCCGCTTGTTTTTTTGCTTCCAGCAGCTCACGCTCGTATTTTTTCCGGTCGGTTATATCATATACAGTCGCATTTATGGCGACCATACTGCCATTACTATCCTTAAAAGCTGTTGAATTGATCAGCGCTGGAAATTTTGAACCATCAATGCGCTGAAAATCAAAATTGATCTCATTTACGTTAGGTTGCATCTGTAGCAATGGCATATAAAACATTTCGTAATAGATTCTGCCGCCACGGGAAATCAGATCAGTATAGTATAGCTTATCTATGACCTCGCTTTGCTTGTATCCGAGCCAGGAAAGAAGTGTCTGGTTGATTTTTACAATTTTTCCATTGGCTGTAAACGAGAGGTATCCGCATGGCGCATTTTCATAAAGTATACCCGGGTCTGTAATTGCTTTAAGAAAATCGTCTTTTGGGTTTCTTTCCATTTCTGGCTTTTTTAATTCAGATAATTTCTCACCGCAGCAATAGTTTCGCCAGGAGCGCTCATATGAGGACAGTGGCCGGTTGCCTCCATAATTACCAGGGTATTGTTTCTCATGTTTTCATTCATGTAATTCCCTACCGAAATGGGCGCAATGATATCATTGCTGCATTGCAGGGTGAGGCTTGGCACAGTTAGTTTTGGAAGATCTGCCCGGTTATCAGAAAGAAAAGTTACCCGGGCAAATTGTTGGGCAATTTCCGGGTCGGTAGCACAGAAACTATTGGTCAATCGCTCACCCAATTCCGGGTATTCAGGATTTCCCATGATAGATGGAGCCAGCGCCCGTGCCCAGCCTAAATAATTATTGTCCATCATTTCAAAAAGGCCTTCAAGGTCTTCCTGTTCAAACCCCCCGTGATAATCAACATCATTAAGATATCTCGGCGATGGACCCAGGAAGATGATGCTTTTAAAATATTCAGGTTTTTGAATTCCGGCAAGTAGTCCGATCATACTGCTAACGGAATGGGCAATCAGGATGGTATCCTTTAACCCTAGCGACTCATATATTTCCAGAATATCCTGGGCATATCCGTTAAGGCTACTGTACCGTTCTTTGCTATAGGCAGAAAGATCAGACATTCCAGCCCCAACATAATCAAAGGAGACCACCCGATAGTCCTTCGAAAATGAGTTAATCATATCCTGCCACACATTCTGGTCGCAACCATAGCCGTGCGCAAAAACCATGGTTGGCTTATTTTCTTCCCCTAAAATCGTAACATTATTTCTTTTTAGAATATCCATAGGTATCAACTTAAATGCGAATTATCTAATGCAAGATACAAATAACATTGTAAAGTAACCTTCGGTTTGAAAGCTGGAAGAATTGCGATGCTTATTTTATGAGGTAAAAAAACTAGCTTATTTGACTCATGATCCCAAAGATTTTACTTTAGATCGTGCTTCCAATATTGATTCTTGCAGGTAAAATTTTAAATCATCAAAATATTCCTTACGGTTATCAACATTCAAATTATTATCCAGCAGCGCCAAATGATCCAAGAGCTCGTTGACTCCTATTTGTAAAAGATTCTCAAAAACCTCTGCATGTTGCTGATATAGCGTGGTCAATATCCTGTTATATTGTGAAATGATTTCGCTAGCTCCTTCTCGATGATCAAAATTATCGTAGGATAAGTCCTCTACACCAAAATACAGCCGTTGTAACTGTGAAATTATATTTTCGTAACCCATGGATACAATTTGGCGAAAATTTAACGATCATGTATGACACATCCCGGTTCAGTAATGAAAATTAATATAAATAAGCAAATCGGAGTCACGAAAAAAACTCCGGAGAGGTACTTGGCGGAAAGTTGAAGGACCAGAAACTATTAATTCGGCTTATAGAACAGCGGAAGAGCGAGGTGCAGTACTTGCTGCGATCTCGTCTTACTACGCACAAATTGTCATCACCAGATTCATGGAAGAGTTATGAATGACAAGCACCAAATAGTTGAGGATCTATAATTAGACACACTATGTCTGCGTTGTATGTATCATCTGAAAATAAATATCCTTTAACCAACCTGAGCATCCATTTTGTTTTCTATTTTTGGCTGAAACAGTAAGTTTGCTCTATGAAGGTGATTATGCTCTTCTTTGAATGGACAATAAAGAACATTTTACGCCAGGAACTCAATATCATCAACCGTTCGCGGTTAAGGATGCTTTCCTATGGCCTAATGTTGCAGCTCGTCATAACGGCAATCATCATGGTAATTGGCGGTAAGATGCAGGTGACAAACATGCCTGTCATCGGAGCTTCTATTCAGCTGATACTTCTTGCTAATCAATCATTTATTGGTAGCCGTAAACCCCATATTATTACTTAACAATAGTAAATTCGGTTCTTCTGTGCAGAAGCTAGTCTTTCGGCAATAATATCTAAACTATTTATTAAAAAAGCTATAGCTGATGCCAATTTCATAATCGCCACTGGTATAACCCTGTAAAGGTGAAGTATTGGTCGTATACATGCCATTGATGGCAAGTGTATTGTTCCAGTTCACCCCTATCCCGAAGGTTGCACTGCCGGCACTGTGGTACAAGGCAAGTACGTTGACTTTACTGGCAGCTGGGGACCGGAATTCTAAATTCACGCCCGCATCCAGTAAATTGTCATACCCTTTCACGCCCCGGTAAACCACCTTCGGCTCTACCATGGCAAAGCTTGTGGGTATGCGGTAACTGACGGCCGAAAAGAATACCGGCATATCTGATGCATGATAGGTATCCTTTTTAAGCAGACGCTTCATATTGGTTACCGCACCCTGGATCTGAAGGTTATCACTCCGGTAAGCCATCCCGAAATCTGCATCAAGATAGGTTTCACGCTGGTTAACACCATATACATCCAGGTCATCCGCATCACCCCGCAGGTCGGCAAGGTTAATGTCATCATCAGCAAAGGACAAGGCAAGGCCAAAGCTTAGGTTCTTGCTGTCCGCGTCTAGGGGAAGATGATACGCAAAGGAAGCTGCCGCGCGGGTTCGTTTAAGCAATCCCGCACGATCGTTATATACTTGCAGCCCCAGGGCAGATTTCCCGGCAAAGCCATAGTCTGCCGTTATAAACTGGGTAACCGGCGCCCCCGGCATGGTGCTGAACTGCTGGCGTATGCCTGCATTTAAGGTCAGCCGCTGCTGCAACCCTGCCATTGCAGGGTTGGCCAGGTACTGGTTCTGATAATACACCGCGCTCATCGGATTGAGCTGTGCCCAGCTTTTTAAATAAGGAAGGGTTATAAACAGCAGTATAAAAAAACATTGGATTGCTGCTTTGGGGATATGTCTGTTAATTGTTTTCATTTCCTGATGTATTAATATTTTCTAACAATTGATATAAACCCTTTTTTCGCTTTCACCCCATTACCAAAATCTATGATATAGTAGTAGGTATCTTCATCGAGCGGGCTGCCATTTAGTGTGCCATCCCATTCATTGTTATAACCTCTCTTGCTATAAACCGATCTTCCGGCCCTGTCAAATATGCGCACCTCATTGTTGGGGTACATGTCAATGTTCTTGACTGTAAAGAAATCGTTCTTGCCATCACCATTCGGGGTAAGCACGTTATTGGCAACCAGGTTGTAATCTTCAATCACCGTGATGGTGATCTCCTGGGTGCTGATACAGCCTGCAGCACTGGTGCCGGTTACCGTATAAGTGGTAGTTTGTGCCGGACGTACGGTAAGCGTAGCTGAATTCTGTCCGCCAAGGATCCCGGCGGCATTTGCCCAGCTATAGCTGGAGGCACCGCTGGCACCAAGGGCAATGGTTTGTCCTTTACTTACACTTGTACCAGGATCAGCTGCAATATGAAGTTGCGGAAGCGGAGCAGCCACCAGCGTAAAGCTACGGCTAAAGGTATCTGATCCCCCGTGTAAGGTACCACCGTTGTCTTTAACCGTCACCGTAATTAATGCGGTGCCCCCGGCACTATTGTTAATGGTATAGTTGAGCGAGGCATTTCCACTACTAAGCGGCGTTACTTCGAGCGATGAGAACAGGTCCGGATTGTTGCTGCTTACACTTAATGTAACGGTCTGATTCTGTTCGTTACCTGCCGTGATGCCAGTTAAGGCAATAGTTTGGCCGGCACTGGCATAACAAACCTGCTGATCAGCAATGACTGCAAGGGTTGGCGCAGTATTAGGAGGTGATAAAACGGTTAAAACCTGGGTACAGCTTGTGCAGCCTGGATTTGGATCTGATGTTGGACTACTCACCTGCACCGTATTGGTTAAATTACCACTAAGGGATACTGGTGTTTGTACGGTCACTTCATAGGTAGCGGTCAGTCCATTGTCCAGAACAGCGATCGTTTCATTCAGATCTCCTGTACCAGAAGCATTAGGATAAGCTACCCCTGCAGCAGGCACCGTTGTCCATCTGCTGATGGTCGTGCCTGCAGGCGCGGCATCGCGGATATTGACCGACAAAGCACTGCTTGGCCCGTTATTGGTCACTTTGATCACATAAGTAACCGCCTGCCCTGGCACAACGCTGGTCTGCGCAGGATCTTTCAAGGTCTTAACGGTAACCAAATCGGCCCGGGTTTGTGGGCCTGGCGTAACTGTTGATGCATTGTTGGCAGCAACAAGGTCCTGCTGTGCCCCACTGATTGTCGCGGTATTGGCATAAGGTCCCGTTGCATTTACACGGGCTGTTATGGTCAGGGTTGAACTTGCCCCGTTGGCTAATGCCCCAATGCTCCACAAACCTGTTGCCTGCACATAAGTGCTGCCTGCAGGAGCAGTGGCACTAATATAAGTGTAGCCCGCAGGAAGCAGATCAGTCACCGCAACACCCGTTGCCGGGCTCGGCCCGTTATTAGTGGCTACCAGCGTAAACACGACATTAGTGCCTACGGCCGGACTGGCCTGATCTGCTGTTTTAACAATGGCCAGATCTGTCACTGCCTGCGGCACAGGGCTCACCGTTGCGGTATTATTTGCCGGTACCAGATCGTTTTCTGTTCCGGTAATTGTTGCTGTATTGGCATACGGACCAGCTGCATTTACACGGGCTGTTATGGTCAAAGTTGAACTTGCCGCGTTGGCTAATGCTCTAATGGTCCACAAGCCTGTTGCCGGCACATAAGTGCTGCCTGCAGGAGCAGTGGCACTAATATAGGTATAGCCTGCAGGAAGCAGATCAGTCACCGTAACACCCGTTGCCGGGCTCGGCCCGTTATTAGTGGCTACCAGCGTAAACACAACATTACTGCCTACAGCCGGACTGGCCTGATCTGCTGTTTTAACAATGGCCAGATCTGTTACCGGTGATGGCACCGGAGTAACAGTTGTTGTGTTATTGGCCGGTACCGGATCGCTCTCTGTTCCGGCAATTATTGCTGTATTGGCATACGGACCCGTTGCATTAACGCGCGCTGTTACGCTCAGGGTTGAACTTGCCCCGTTGGCTAATGCGCCAATGGTCCACAAGCCTGTTGCCGGCACATAAGTGCTGCCTGCAGGAGCAGTGGCACTCACATAAGTGTAGCCCCCAGGAAGCAGATCAGTCACCGCAATACCCGTTGCCGGGCTCGGCCCGTTGTTAGTGGCTACCAGCGTAAACACGACATTAGTGCCTACAGCCGGACTGGCCTGATCTGTTGTTTTAACAATGGCCAGATCTGTTACCGGTACTGGTACCGGAGTAACAGATGCTGTATTGTTTGCCGGTACCGGATCGCTCTCTGTTCCGGCAATTATTGCTGTATTGGCATACGGACCAGCTGCATTTACACGGGCGGTAATGCTTAAGGTCATGCTTTCGGTAGCCGACAGAGTTGCAATTGTCCATACACCCGTAGCAGGATTGTATGTGCTCCCCGAAGGGGCAGCTGAACTTACATAAGTATAGCCTGCAGGAAGCAGGTCTGTTACTGTGATCCCTGTCGCCCCGCTTGGCCCGATATTGCTGGCCGTAATCTCAAAGCTCATATTGCTGCCGGTGACCGGAGCCAGGTCACTGGCGGTCATGTTCACCAGCAGATCGGTAACCGGCTCAGCAAATGGCGTTGCTGTTGCCGTATTGTTTGCTGTTGCAGGATCGTCCTCGGCTCCGCTGATGGTGGCGCTATTGGTATAATCGCCGCTTGCATTGATCGTTGCTGTTACCGTTAATGTCGCATTGGCCCCGTTAGCCAGGCTGCCGATGCTCCAGACCCCGGTAAGCTCATCATAACTGGTTCCCGGCTCTGCCACCGAGCTCACATAGGTATAACCCGAAGTAAGCAGGTCATTAACTACCACCGCTGTAGCTTCACTCGGCCCGTTATTGGAGGCCACTATGCTGAAGGTGACATTGCTGCCCACAGGCGCGCTCGGCTGATCGGCTGTTTTAACAACCATCAGGTCGGTAAGGGGCACAGGTACCGGTGTAACGCCCGAAATGTTGTTGGCAGCTACAAGGTCAGTTTCTGCTCCGCTGATCACTGCCGAATTTGCATAAAGCCCGGTTACATTTACCCTGGCCGTAATGGTTAGGGTTGAACTGGCTGCATTGGCCAATGCCCCGATCGTCCATACTCCGGTAGCGGCATCGTAGCTCGTGCCTGCTGCAGGGGCTGAACTTACATAAGCGTAACCCGTAGGAAGCTGGTCGGTGACCTTCAGCCCTGTCGCCCCGCTCGGCCCGTTATTGGCAGCCACTATCGTAAACACTACATTGCTGCCCATAACAGGGTTCATCTGGTCTGCCGTTTTGGTTACCTGCAGATCGGTTACCGGTACAGGAACCGGTGTAACGGCCGAAGTATTGTTTGCCGCGATCAGGTCGGCCTCAGTTCCGCTGATGACTGCAGTATTCACATAAGAGCCTGCTGCATTTACAGTAGCAGTTACAGTTAAGGTTGAGCTGGCTGCGTTGGCCAGGGTTCCAATCGTCCACGCTCCGGTAAGGGGATCATAGCTGGTCCCTGCCGCAGGTACGGAGCTCACATAGCTATAGCCTGCCGGAAGCAGGTCTGCTACACTAACCCCTGTTGCAGTGCTCGGCCCGTTATTGGTGGCTATAAGGCTGAAAACAATATTTCCGCCAGTATTCGGCGACAGGTTATCTGCCGTTTTACTGATGGCCAGGTCAGTCACTGCCGCAGGTACCGGAGTAACTGTTGCCGTATTGTTTGTCGTTTCAGGATCAGTTTCGGTTCCAGTAATGCTGGCCGTATTGGCATAAGGACCGGCCGCATTCACCTTTGCGGTAATGGTCAGGGTGGCAGTTGCTGAATTGGCCAGGGTGCCGATTGTCCATATCCCGGTAGCCGGCGTATAACTGGTTCCAGGCGCAGTTGAACTCACATAAGTATAGCCCGCAGGAAGCAGGTCGGTCACGCTAACCCCTGTGGCCGGGCTCGGCCCGTTATTGCTTGCCACAAGGCTGAACACGATATTGCCACCTACATTGGGCGACAGGTTATCCGCTGTTTTGGTGATGGACAAGTCAGTCACTGCCGCAGGCACAGGAGTAACTGTTGCCGTATTATTTGTCGTTTCAGGATCAGTTTCGGTTCCAATAATGCTGGCCGTATTGGCATACGGGCCGGCCGCATTTACCCTGGCTGTTATCGTCAAGCCTGAATTCGCTCCATTGGCCAGGGTACCGATCATCCACACCCCCGTAACCGGGTCATAAGTGGTCCCTGCGGCAGGTGTTGAACTCACATAGCTGTAACCTGCAGGAAGCAGATCAGTCACGCTAACCCCCGTTGCTGCACTTGGCCCGTTATTGGTTGCCCCAAGGGTAAAGACAATAGTACTACCCGCATCCGGAGTCAGCTTATCAGCGGTCTTAGTGATCATCAGATCGCTAAGGGGCACTGGTACCGGAGTAACTGTTGCTGTATTATTGGCCATGATCGGGTCAGGCTCTGTGCCGCTGATGGTGGCAGTATTGGCATACGGACCGGCTGCGTTTACAGTAGCGGTAATGGTCAGGGCAGAGCTCGCTGCATTGGCTAGTGTTCCGATGGTCCATACCCCCGTGCCCGGATCGTAACTTGTTCCTAGCGGAGCATTCGAACTCACATAAGTATAGCCTGCAGGAAGTGGATCAGTTACGATAACCCCTGAGGCATTACTTGGTCCGTTATTGGTAGCGGCAAGGGTAAACACTACGTTGCTGCCCGCATCTGGCGCAACATTGTCTACCGCTTTTGTGATCGCCAGATTGGTCTCTCTGCTAACCTGTGTGTTCACCTCGCTTGTATTGTTGGTCAGGTTGAAATCCTGTGAAGGTATCGGAAGGGTAACCGAGGCGGTATTGGTGATGGTTGATGGTGGCGTTGAAGGACTCACTGTGCCATTAACCGTAATCAGGACATAATTACCTGCCCCTGCAGCTACATCGGCCTTTACCATGATTGCATTGGTCGTACCGGTAAAGGTGCCGTTAATTGAAGCCGTTCCGAATGTTGCAGCGCTCCAGGTCACATTTTCCACTTCAGCAGGAATAACATCGTTAAGGATCAGCCCCTGCGCGTTCTGCGGTCCGGCGTTACTCAGTTTAACCGTGTAGAAGATCGGCCTGCCGGCAATGACAGCCTGTGGACCATTTTTCTCTACCACAATGTCTTTCGACTGGTTTACCGCTGTAGTTACCGAGCTTTCGCCAATCGCGCCTACTGTTACAGTTACCGTATTGGTAAATGTTGGCACCGCGGTTGCATTCACCGTACCCTGTATCGTTAAAGTCAGGCTGGCCGCCGGATCTGCAGGAATATCTCCCGCAGTGTTTACGTTATTGGTGGTTCCAGATGGGTCTCCGGTAACTTGAGCAGTTCCTGCAGCAACGATGTCCCAGCCTGTTACAGTTACAGAAGCAGGTACGATATCCTGGATTACAGCACCAGTCACATTGCCCCCACCGCCATTGGTAATGACGATCGTATAAGTAATCGGATCCCCAATGTTTACCGTGGCAGGCCCGTTCTTGGACACCCGTATGTTTGGCGTATTGGTATAAAGTGTTGAAATCGTACTGGTATTTGAAGCCGGTTCAGGATCGGTAACCGGACTTCCCGCAGGAAGGTTCGCAGTTGCAGTATTAATGAAAGTACTACCATCTGTGAATGTGGTACCCGCCTTGCCCTTCACCAGGATCTCAATTAATCCCGTTCCGGCAGGGATACTTCCCACAAGGTCAATGTCGCCTGTACCAGCTGAGGCGCTTAAGGTTGCCCCGCTTGGCACGGTTGCTGTCCATGTTGGGTTTTCAACCTCTACGGGAATGTCGTCCTTAATCTCTATACCAGAGGCATTACTTGGCCCGTCATTAGTTATCTGTAGGATATAAGCTATATCTTCTCCTGCTCCAATACTACCGGGGCCGGATTTTACGATGCGGATATTTGCCGTTCTTGAAACTGTAGAAGTGACCGTACTGCTGGCAGGCGTAGGATCTGTCACGCCGGACGAAGGAGTCGCGGTAGCCGTATTTACAAGGGTAGCACCTGCATAGCTGGCGTCCAGTGTTCCGGTGATGTTCACTGAAATGGAAGCAGTTCCTGCCGGTATAAATCCTGAAAGGTTTACGTTTCCGGTTCCGGTTGCTGCCCCGTTAATGACGGCCCCGTTCTGTGCAACTGCCGTCCAGGTTACATTGTTTAGCCCGGCAGGAATATTATCGGCAATGGCCACATTGCTGGCATCCGAAGGACCGGTATTGGTCACCTGAAGGGTATACACAACCGCACTTCCCGCAACAACACTGGCAGGGCCTGTCTTCTGGACATGGAGGTCTACTGCTCTGCCAATTGCTGTGATCACTGTATTGGAACTGATCACCGGGCTGCCGGAAGCAGTTACCGTTGCCGTATTCGAAATGGAGCTGGCTGATGAAGCTGCCGGGATGGTTCCGCTCACCGTAATATCGATCTGGCTGGCGGTACCGGCCGGGATGTTGCCCGTTACGCTTACATTATTGCCCGTTCCGGTAGCACCACTGGATATTGTTGCCGTGCCCTGTAGCACAGTCGTCCAGCTTACGTTTGTCAGTTCAGCAGGAACAGCATCAGCAATCACTGCAGCCAGAGCGTTACCTGTGCCGGTATTCTTTACAGACAAAACATATTGTACCAGCGCGCCGGCATTTACTGTTGCAGGCCCTGTTTTGGTTATTTTTATAACAATTGGTGTTGGTGTAACTGTTGATGAATTATTGGTCATCACAGGATCAGCCTCTGTGGATGTGATCGTTGCTGTATTCGCATATACTCCGGCGTCTTTTACAGTCGCCGTTATCGTCAAGGTAGCGTTTGCTGCGTTGGCCAGTGTTCCCATCGTCCAGATCCCTGTTGAGGGGTTGTAAGCACCCTGCGATGGTGTTGCGGAAACAAAGGTATAACCCGAAGGAAGCAGGTCATTCACCTGAACACCCGTGGCAGGGCTTGGCCCCGCATTTGCCGCTGTTATGGTGAAAATTACATTATTGCCGGCATAAGGCGCTGCATTGTTTATCGTTTTAACAACACTAAGGTTGGCCTGGGGGACAGGTACCGGTGTTACCGTAGCTGTGTTATTAGCTGATACAGGATCGTTTTCTGTCAGTGTAACTGATGCCGTGTTTGCATAGGTTCCCGTTGCCTTTACCGTAGCCGTAATGGTTGCACTGGCATTGGCACCGTTCGCCAAAGTCCCGATGGTCCACAAACCCGTTAAAGGATCGTAGGTGGTTCCTGCCGGAGCAACAGCACTTACATACGTATAGCCATCAGGCAGCAGGTCTGTTAGGGCAACATTGGTGGCGCTGCTCGGACCTGCATTGTTCACTGCCAGTGTAAACACGACATTGCTGCCTACCAAAGGGTTCCCATTGTCTACCGTTTTTGTCACAGCAACATCTGCAGTAGGAACAGGAACCGGGGTGATGGACGAGCTGTTATTGCCAGGCACCGGATCAACTTCCGGGCCGGTAATTGTTGCGGTGTTCACATAAGGACCCGCTGCATTTACGATTGCGGTAACCGTTAGGGTTGAACTTGCACCGCTGGCCAGCGTTCCGATGGTCCACACACCCGTACTGGCATCATAGGTAGTCCCTGCCGGAGGGGCTGCACTCTTAAACGTATATCCCACCGCAAGCAGGTCGGTAACAGATATGCCAGTACTTTGCTGAGGACCATTATTAGTTGCAGCAAGGGTAAACACCACATCGCTGCCTACAGCAGGGGTCATGTTATTAGCTGTTTTTACTATCGCAAGATCTACAGCGGCCTGGGAGATGACGATCTCATCCGAACGGGAACATCCATCCGGGTAACTTACCGTTACACTATAGGTGCCCGGGCCATTTACAACAAGTGCCTTCCCTGTGCTGCCATCGCCCCAGGCGAAAATGGCTAGTGGCGAGGCAAAGAAACCTTCCGTATTAATGGTATAAGGAAACTCAGCGGCAAATACGGTTTTATCCGATCCTAGGCCTAAAATAGGTGTGGAATTGTTATATGGTAAAATAGACCAATTGGTATTTCCTCCTAAGTCTTCCGAATGTTCTAAGGCCTGGAATTGTGGATTAGCGGTATTGCCCACTGCGGTGATGTTACGCAGACGCACATAATCCAATTCGACTCCTCCGGTTGTTTTATTCACGGTAAAGGCACCCGCTGCTGAACTGTTGATTTCTGTCAGGTTGCAAGGCGTACCGCTACCAAACCAATCTTTGGTAATTGTGTTAGTAGAACCGCTAAGGAAGGTATACATTTTTCCTGGGAAAAAGATCAAGGTCTCAATGGTATTCCCACTGCCATTGATGGTACCCTTTCCTTTAAACTCTAAACGTCCAATCGTATTATTTGCTCCGATATTAGCTTGTGATGCACTAGCCGCGTTGCTAAATAAAAGATCAGTAAAAGTAGTGTTGGAAATTGATATATCCCCAGCAGTAGCAACAGTTACATCGACAATGTTATATACTCCGGCATTAGACCGGAAAGCACCAGCGGTTATTTTCGAGCCCGCCAGTTGCAGTACTTTATTAGCCCCCATGAAATGCCATCTCGCATTAATGGTTGCATTCCTGATGTCTATATTTAGAGGTTGGGCACTTGTGTTGTCATAAACGAAAGACGCTGTGATGGTACGGCCGCTTAAATCAAGCCCTCCACTTGTCAACAAGATCGATGAGCTAACGTTGTTATAGTCTCCAAGGAAAGTCAGTTTGCTTCCAGGCTTGATGATCTCCATACTTAAAGCACCTAAACTGGCATTATTAGGAGTTAACGAAGCGTTAGCTGGTCCCATAAAATTCACCTTAGCAGTAGAGGTTACACCAGAGTTTAAGACCATGTTGCCCCATATTTCCAAGGTAAACGAAGCATTTTTAAAAAATGTTGCACCGTTGACAGCCCCTGTCCAATCCATATTTCGGCAATAGGCATTTCCCTGGTTGATGGTCACGGCCTTGCTACCCGGTGTGAAACTGTTGGCATCAAAAAATACATCGTTAGCGACGGTTGGTACACAGGCACCGCCGGCGCCACCACTAGTGGTACTCCAATGAGCGGATTCGTTCCAATCGCCATCACCACCTACCCAATAACGTGCACCTGCTGTAGAAGAGGTAAATACAAAACCTGAGTTGCCGCCTGCATCTGCACCTACTATTGAAATGGGAACACCGCTACCCGTAGCTGTCATGTTCTGCACATAAGCATTATCAAAATCCCGTGTAGAAGACGGCCCGAAGTTGAGTGTTGGAGCAAAGCCTTCAACTCCTCTTAGCTCTCCTAATCCTTCACAACCAGGGCTATTGAAACGAAAGAGACCATTAACGGTCTGCGTGTTACGGAAATAATAAGTACGCGAAGGCGTTAAAAATAAATTATTAATGGTGTTATTTCCCATGAAAGTTACCCCACCCGATCTTACATCAAGTGTACCAATGGTATTGTTACCCGCCCCATTTAAAGCAACCACCAAAGAGCTTGGGCTGGTATCAGTAAATACCAATTCATCAATGGTGGTACCCGTTATGTTAACCACATTTAGATTGGTGGTAATATGGACTTTGGGGTAAGTAAATCCATTGGTTGAAAACACCCTATTTGAGGTTACGAAAGAACCTGCAGCATTATTTACCCAAGTTGAATTTGTAGCCCCCACAGTCCAGTTATCTGTAACCGTAATCGTTGAATTGCTGATATCAACTATACGACCATTTCCCGTGCTGGTCAAAGCAAATATATTGATGTTACGATTACCCATCAATAAGCCTCCCCGTGAATGAACAATGCTTAATTCTGGAAAATTGATATCATCTGTAACTGTCAATGCAACGCCAGGTGCTTTATATATTCGAAACGAAAGTTTTCCTAAGTTTGCGCCTTTGGTCGTGAAGGTAGCGGGTTCTGATCCGGCAGCTAGTAAAATACCGGAAATTGATAAGCCAGGATCTAATTCTATATTCCCATAAACTTCTAAAATATTCGTTCCTGTATCAAAAACCGGCGCATTGGCCACATTGGTCCAGGTCATATTATGGCACCAGGCAGCACCCGCAACCGTAACTGTTTTACTCACTGCTGTAAATCCAGAATTGGCATCAAAAATGACATTATCACCTGTGAAAGGCACACAGGCACCGCCAGTGCCGCCACTGCTGGATGACCAGTGATCTTTATCATCCCAATTACCTGCACCACCTACCCAATATAAAGTAGTTCCCGTAGCACGAGGTTGGATATTAAAACCAGTATTTCCACCGCCATCAGCACCTTGTACAGTAAGCGGTGTACCATTGCCGGTAATAACCATATTGGTTAAAAATACATTCTGTACATCTGCTACTGCTCCTGTTGCCAAATTAAGCGAGATCGACGGACCACCTGTAAGTTGTCCCAAAGCGTCGCAATCTGGCGTATTGAATTGAAATAGTTCGTTTACCGTGATGCTTTCTCTAAAAATATAGCCTTTACTGGGCGCTAAAATCAATTTACCGATTATGTTGTTGCCCGATTCAATGCGGCCACCACCTTTAAATTCTAAACGACCTACCTGATTACCTGCACCTATCCTTACACTACCTGTAACCGAATTGGGATTAGAAAATAATAATTCATCAAAAGTAGTATTTAATATAGTTGGCCCCCCGCTAGTCCCTGTTACCTCTACTTTTGAAAAGGTAAGTCCATTACTCGTGAATAGGCCGGTAATTAATGTGGAACCTGTAGCTAACAGGGTGCTATTAGTGGCGTTAAGAAAAAACTCAACCGCAGCATTTAAGGTAGAATTGGTTAAATTAAGTGTACGTGTATTGCCAACCGCCCCATTGGTAAAGCGGTTTATTTCATGCGTATTGCCGCTTAAATCTAAACCTCCACTTTCTAAAGTAATTAGACCTATACCAAAATTTGCCGGAATGCCATCCAATAATTTTAATGATCCGCCTGTTTTCTCCACCAAAAGCTGGTTATACCAGTTAATTGATAACCGTTGTGCACCATTGATCTTATAAGTAGCATTACTGCTGCCCATAAACCTTACGTTTACCATACCGTACTTCACCGCAGATGACAATTCTAAATTGCCATAAATTTGAAGTTGTAAGGTGGTGCCAGAACCGTTAGCCCTAAATGTAGCAGCGGCAGTTACGCCTACCCAGGACATGTTGCGACAAAGTGCGTTTCCTGAAGTTGGCAATATGATTACCGAAGAGGCATCCAGGCCACTATTGGCATCAAAATAAACATCGTCACCTGTACCAGGAACGATAGATCTGTCTGGCACCCCACCAGAGGTGGATGACCAGTGGAGATTCACTTCGCTCCAGTTTCCAGAGCCGCCCACCCAATAATAGTTGGCAGCCTGGAGCTGTGAACCGAACAAAAGCAACACTAAACAAGCCAATAGGCTTCTTAAGTAAAATTGTATCATATGCGATAAGTTATCTGGTTTGACGGAAGATCATTTTTGTGGCACGAACCGTTGGAATGAAAGCAATAGAGATTTTTCTATAAGAACCGGCGTTCTTCCTGAGGAGGGTTAACAAATGTTGGAGTAGTAGTTTGTTCATGATATAGAGCTTAGAATAGATGTGTCTTGCGGCTGATGAAACCCCAAATACAATTGCCATAAATTTAAATCAAAAAAAGAAAGAGTTTGTAGTATTAATTAGACAAATTACATATGAAGCTTTATATCTTAAGGGAATTAGAATTTAAACAACTCACTATCAACAATATAACAATAAACGAATATCTACAAGACCAAATAATCAATCAAAAATATTACACAAACATTGAGCACTAAATCCCCAAAGTGGCGAAATAAGAGCAAAATAGTCCCGTCTTATCTCCTAGTAGTTTATAGAAAATAATCCATCACGGGATTCACACTCTTCAAACTTTGAATCTCGCTCCTGTATTGGTAAAGGTTTCAATATATCCAAATAAGAAACATATTGAAAAAACCAATTTGATTGACCCTCATCGGCCATTTTCAAAATTCAAAGTAACTAATTGACCATCAATAACAAAAGGGATAGTTCAAAATGGCGAAGGGGGATCAGTTTGCCATGGTTTATCCAGTAAGCTTATAATTGATAGTTTTTGCCATTGTATTAATCGCGACAGAGAGCTTAAGCAATGCCTTATTCAAAAAATCATGATCAAGTGTCATTTTTTCCGGATTTTCCTGAACATATTTAATGTAGTCATTGACGGTAACACTATTCTCTCGCTTTTCCAGCAACCTAACTTCAGGGGCACGTAGTTCTATTTTTTTGGCTCTTTGCGAAGGCCACAGATTAAAAAAATAAGCCACAATAAACAATGACATTACTAGTATTAATACCAAAATCCAGGATACAAATGAAACTTTCTGCAGACTAGCCATATTTTTTTAATTTTGATTCTTAATTGTGCCTGATTATTTCCGCTTTGAGATCCGATCGCTCAACATAAGTTTTGGCTGCATTATCTTGATTATGCGGTGTTAACGCCAACACTACAACAGTTAGACTATATCAAGGATTTGAAGGATTAAGCAATATCGACTTATCATCGCCACTCAATTTTTTCTTTTGTGAAACAGGTAACATCCCTGCCATTTCGCCAATGATGTTTATTAATTCCGAGCCAGATGGGACAACGATCTTGGCATTAGACATAAGAGAGTTTTCTACCGCTTCGAGTTTTCTGAGTAGCTGTGCATTCCCTGTAAAAAATTCATCAGCAGCAACATTTACTAGTTTAATGGCCTCTGCTTCACCCTCTGCGTGTAAAACCTTTGCACGTTTGTAACCTTCAGCTTCTTTTATCTTGGCGCGTTTTACGCCATCGGCTACCGTTTCTGCCGCGGTTGCATAGTCAATGGCTGCAATTTTTTCGTTTTCCGCTTTTACCACTTTATTCATGGTCTCCTGTACGTCTGAAGGGGGATCAATCTGCTTTAACTCAGTTCTAACAATTACAATTCCCCAGCTAGCAGTTTCATTTTTAAGTGTCATGTGAAGTTCAGCATTTATTTTACCCCGTTCGCTATTAGCCGATCTTAGCGTAAGTGTACCAATAATGTTTCTCAAGGTAGTACGGGCAAGGTTCACAATTTGCAGTCTGTAATCATTGACGTGATACAGAGAACTCTTCACATCTTCTTCAGCATCAAGCACCCTGAAATAAATTTGGGCATCTACACTCGCATTCAGGTTATCATTGGTTATAATTTCCTGTGGCTGTGCATCAACCATTTGCTCAGTAGTGTTTACAATATACATTTTATCAATAACTGGAATGATCCAGTGAAACCCAGGGTTTGCAAACTTGGTATATTTGCCTAGTCGTTCAATTAACCCTCTATGTGTTGGCCTTACAATGTTTATCCCTGAAAAGAAAAGCACTATAATTAAGCCGATTATTATTAATAATATTTGCATAATCGTTATTTTAAGTCATTTAGTCAGTAAGTATAAATGGAGAAATTCGCTATCGATTAAGGTCGGTTTTTTTTATCTGCAGTACTTTACATAATTGTTTAAATTAGTTACATCATTCACACATTAATGAATAACGCCTGCATATTAGGCTGACAGCTTTAATTATTCACCCTATGCAATTGTAAATTCTCCGCTGATATAATTGTTACTTAAGCTATTTCTTTCTGATAGTCGCAATTTAAAATTGCAGATGATAAGTATAGACCGCTTTTAGATTTAATTAAAACATTCAACGATTTAATGGGTTGTATATTAAAAGATAGAATTATACATTTTCTACGGAAGTCTTTCTTCTATTTTCTCCCGCACGAGGTTGATTCCTTTTCAGATTTTGACTTTTGTAACCGGTATATTAACTGACCGACATAAAACATGAAAATTTACATCAAAAATATGGTTTGCATCAGATGTAAAATGATCGTAAAGCAGCAATTAAAAAAATTAGGTATACAATGGGTAAAAGTAGACTTAGGTGAAATTGAAATCCTTGAATTCATTGAAACAAATCAAATGGAGGAGCTAGATTTCAATTTGAAAAAATATGGTCTGGAAGTCTTAGATGATAAAAAAAGTATTCTGATTGATAAGATAAAAAAGATTATTATAGAACTGGTCCATTATCAGGATGAACCGGAAAAGATAAACTTTTCAAATCATTTGTCAGAAAGATTAAACTACAACTATACCTACCTGGCTAATTTATTTTCTGAAGTAGTGGGTATTAATATCGAACATTATATCATTGTTCACAAAATAGAAAGGGTCAAAGAATTGTTGATTTATGACGAACTTTCTATAAAACAAATATCCTATAAACTTCATTATAGCAGCGTTGCACATTTGTCTAACCAGTTCAAAAAGATCACAGGCTTAACCCCTTCACATTTTAAAAGCTTAAGGGTTCGTAGGCGGAAAGAACTATCAAGTTTCTAATGTAGGTTTTTGATAACCCTAATGATTAGGGAGTGGGTGCAACATTATGCTATCATTTTTTGCAAACAGTTTATTGTAAGTTGCTGTTAATATACAGAAGTTTATGTTCTACAAGTTTGCTTCCGGATGTGTTTTCAACCTTGCAATTATGGCATCTGTTGCAGCATCTGCAGAAATTCCATACCCATTTACTAACATGCCTTTTATACCAAACTTAGGGGATGATATTGCATATAACACCGACTGGTCATCAGGATTAGATGCACCTTCAAACCGGTACACTTTGTCAATCTCAAAATCTTCTGGCGACAATTCGATATTTGTCTGATGACAAGTAATTCGTTCCTTCCGGATATTAAAATCCAGTGAATAACCATCCTTTATTAAGCCATTAATTGTTTCAGAAAAGGTGCCGTAACTTTCTTTCATACGAATTTGAATGTTAAAAATACATTAGAGAGAGAATGTTAGTTCAATTATGATTTATAAAAAGTCTTTCAGCCATTTTTTTATCACGTCCGTAGATATCCTCTCTAAAATTGAGTAAACCATCTTCACCTATCCACGAAGTAAAATAACTAATGATTACCGGAACAGGTTTATTTAGGGTGACCCATTTTTCTTTTGATGCAATCATGGCTGCGTTAATTTTAACATTGCTCCATTCAGGTTGATTCCTCAACAGGTATGCTGCCATTTTTTTTGGTTCCGCCAATCTTATGCAGCCATGACTGAATGCACGCTTGTCTTCATCAAATAATGATTTCGATGGCGTGCCATGAAAATAAATACTATAACTGTTTGGAAAAATAAACTTCACCCTCCCTAGCGCATTGTTAGCACCGGGCTTCTTACGTATGACCGGTAGACCATTGCTAAAACCTGTTTGTTCCATGTTATTATTAACAAGATAGTTGGAGCTTCGCCGCATTTCTGGTAGAATTTCTTTTCGCACAATACTCCGAGGAATATTCCAGTATGGACTAAACACTACAAATTTGAGTATATCATTAAACACAACGGTTTTATTTGCAGCTGTGCCTACCACAATATCAACATCAAAGACCTTTCCTGAATCCCCGTAAACATGCATTTTAAATTCCGGAATATTTACAACGATCCTGTCTCCCTGAGCTTCTTTGGGCATCCATCTCATCCGTTCCATATTAACCAGCATCTGTTGAATCCGTTTCTGTAAGGGCACATTCAACGCTTTGATAAAGGCAACATCAACCACCCCATTTTGTTTGTATCCGAAACGCATTTGTACATTTTTTACCGCCGAAGTAAGTTCTTCTGTAAAGATTCTTGAGGTATCCTCTGTCCCATAATCACCTTCAGCTTGCATCCTTTTTTTAAGCCGCAAAATGTTCTCTGCAGAGTCCCCCTGTATATAGTTTATTTTACCAACCAATGCCATTTTTTTAAAGCCACCTGATCTATAAATGCCTTGATAGTTCCTTAGCGCTGCATACATCAATTTATACTGTGCACTAACAGGTTCCCACAGCGCTGTATGTTGCCCTTTGTTGGAAATTAAAGAATCCAACATAGCTATTGGATCTATTTTCTTTCTTGGGATATGCCACTGCAATTCCATAGGATCAATTTTTCCCTCGTAAGCATATTTTGCAAAATCAAAAAAGTGTTGGGTGAGTTGCAATTCTGCTTCTACGATATTATTGTTACTCGCATTAAAAGCTGTATCCTCATTTATCAGCAATTCCATTTCGTCGTGTAGCCACTTATTTTTAAAAGAAGAATCATTTGTAAGGTTTTTAAAATTGTTATGAAGGTTCCAAAAAGCTAGGGTCTGATCTTCTATCCCATCTCTGCCAAACCATGCGAACTGAAAATTCCGACTATTGTAAAAGTTGCGTAACCTCAAAGCGGAACTGACTTCTATCTTTTGTTCGATAATGAATTTTTCCAGCATCGTGCTGTCAAGTAATAACTCTGAGAAGGCATTATTTTTTGTAATAGTTGTATCTCGTTTTGTAACTATCTGGTTTATAACCTGGCCTGAACAATTGATAAAAAGAATGACAAAACATATCGTAAAAGTATATCCCAGCTTCATGTAATTATTTTCATTTTTAGTGTATCTTTTATGGCTATTTAAAATTTCAGGGCATTTTACCCATCAATAAAGCCAACAAACAGCATTAATAATTCCTTCCTTTTCCTGTAATTGTTTCAAGAGAGGCCTTCAGTTTATCAATCGCACCCGATAACGCCTGATCTGGAGTATCAGCCTGGTTGGTTACCGCAATTGGTTGCTTGCCTTCAAGTCTCGCTTCCAGCAAACAACGTATGTCATTTAATCCATCTTTATTGCCATTTTCATCTGAAAGGTGTACTTCTATCCTTGTTATGTCTGTACTAAACCTGCTTAACTCATCTATTATCTGTACCATAAATGGTGCTGTATTTTTCTCACTTGCATTTATAGTTTTGTCAGTATTAAATTGAATGTTCATAATTATTTAATTTTTAATAACGAAATATTGCTGCCAATCCCGTTTGAGAAGGCATATCATGTAGTGGTATAACTAAAACGTCTGATCCCATTGTTATTGCCATATTAGCGATGTTATCTAACAAGTCATTAATTTTCGGGTGTTTTATTGGCTTATATTCAATTGAACCAGTATTGTTGTCTGTAATTTTACCTGATATAATCCGGTGGGCCTCGACAAGTAAGGTAGCAACTCTTCCCATTGCTACTGCCTTGGCAGTAGTTTCCAATTCATCACTTCCCAAATTATTTGCTTTTGCCTGACCAAACTGCTCTATCAGATCTTTAATTTTTAGCAGGTATGCCGGTTCCATTACTTTCCAGGCCATTTTTGCCAAGTTGTCTGTGGATATATGTTCTGGGTTTTTATAAATGCCTTCTTTTAATAGAAATGGGTTTTTACTCACCTCATGGAAAAGGGAGTGATGCTCTGGCAACGCCGCTAATATTAGCGGCAGCCCAGTTGGCTTGGAAAAATTTTCAAATATTTCTTTGCTTACAAAACGGAAAAACTTCTCTGTATCGTGATCTATCTGGTCTTTTATTCCTCCATCACCATGATGCATGTCAATGCTTCCTTTACCAACTCCCCCATAGGATGCAACAGTAGTGTGTTTTTCAGTCACCTCCTTGCCAAGCACTGCTGTAAGTGTTGTAGGCGTTTCTTCCGGCAATATAATTTCTATCAATGAGTGCCGATTGCCTTCAAAAAGTTGAATTCTGTCGAGGCTCAAACCAAGGATCTGGTATCTATCCATAGTTTGTAGAAATTGCCGCAGTGGTTTTGTATGAAAGCTATTAGCAACTATAGCCATTTTCCCAACATTCTCTAATAAACCAATCACCTTGAATATACCAGGGCCATTAAAAATAGCGATGCCAGGAGTGGTATGGTTCCAGAATTTTTTGTCATTGATAAGAGATTCAAGCGGATTCATATGTTGCTTTATTTCATTTAAAGAGTAAAGCTGAGATAAAGAAATTTCCACTTTTTTGAGCAATTTTTTATAATCAAGGATATCCTGAAGATTACGCGGATGGCTTTGATGTGCAGGCATATATACAGAAATGCAGGGCGTATCTTTGTATAGGGATAATTCCTTTACCAATTCTTTGTTGATCGAAATCATAATTAAACTTTCTTTTTTTAAACTGATTATATCCTAAACTATGCTTCAACTGCAAAAACTACCAGCTTTCTGATTGCTGTAATGCTAATTTGCCTTCTGATACTGAACTTTACTATTAATGTACCAAGCCGGTTACTGGAACCCATTACCGGGCAACTCATTACCATCAGTGAGGCCTAAAATTCTCAACCACTGTTGTATCTGGTAGTAAATATTAACTTTTCCAGGAGCTATAAATTCTTTCACTTCTTTTTTGTTTCTTGACAAAATCACAAACCCCTTATCATTGTAACCATCACTTTTTGAAAATCTCTTTCTTTCACCATAGCTGAACTGACGTGCATATCCACATACCAATAATCAATCGGCCACCACGTAAGTTATTACTGATATCTTTACTTTATAAAAAATTAAATTTCAATCCAAGTGATGATGCCACAATAAGTTTGTACTGCCATCCGATTGGTCTTATCTTGTATAGATAAATGTAATTTTCAAAAGTTAAACCTAGCAGACCATTCTATTAACAATTTAAAGTTAAGTCTATTGACAAGATCAAATGTTACACAACATTAAATAAAAGTTGTATCATTCACACATTTTCACCAAACAACAACTTGTTTTCAGTTTTTCATCTTTAAAAATTACTGATATAACATCGACCCATTTAAACGACGAAACATGATAACATTAGCCCGAGAAATTCAAGTCAACTTCGAGGGTACTCTTAAACATCCGTGAATTATGCAACTCTTGCTCAAAATCATGTAAGATATTAATGGAATTAAAGTTCTTATTTTACAATAAAAAGTTTGATAGCCAATTCTACCGCATTTTAATCCTAACTATACAGTAATTTACTCGGAGTACATCCCTAACAATTCTCTTTAAAATACCCTTTTAATTAAACCCATCTCATAACAATATTATGAAAAATCAACACTGTCTTTATTCAATTCTTATATTGTGTTTTGTATCCGCGTGCACCGGAAATAGTAGAGAAAAAATACAAGATAATGTTAGTGACCCTGTGATTAAGAAAACCTGTTATTTAGCTATCGACGGCAGCGACAGCGCATTCCTTAATATCGAATCACTAAAAAGTGGCAAGGTTAAAGGTGATTTGCTGTTTACCTTCGAATATATGCCTAAAAATTACGGTAAGATAGTGGGGACAATGAAACGCGACACCGTATTTGTAGATTATACATTTAAAGTTGGTGAGTCTACTGTCATTAGTAAAAATCCCCTGGCCTTTCTAAAAAAAGAAGGAATGCTAATACTAGGTGTCGGAGTAATTGAGACAACCCTCGGAAATTCCTATTTTGCAAAAGATAAACCTATTAACTTTGAACGAGGAAGGTTCAAATTCAAAATAAAAAAATGTGAACCATAAAATTTATGTTTTATGGTCCGTGCAAATTCTTCCCGCTTTTATTTAATTTTGTCGAGCAATTTTTTCTTAGATGGATTAATCATGAAGTGTAGTTTATGCACGCAAGAACAATTGATAAACTGGCATGTAAGGTTGTGGCGGCAAAATAATTCTTATAAGGTTTTCGCGCTTTTATCTTCCATTCTTTCCAAACATAGAGATCGTTTTTTTGAAAGGACAATTTTGTCCGCAGCAGATCGTGTTAAATGTATAGCTACGTCAAAATGAGCTAAGGCCTTTGAGTTGTCTACATCTCTGTACAGCTCTCCAAGCAGCGAATGATAAAAATGGTTGTCGGTCAATCGAAGTTTTTCTGCTTCAATTATTGCTTGAGTTTTGCTTCTTGCTTTTGCTAATGCATAGGTACGGTTAAGTGCGGCTATAGGTGAATATTCCAGTATCAGCAACTGGTTATACAACTGTAATATATACTCCCATTTTTCCTTAGTATCCGATTTCTGTGTGTGGAAACTGGCTATACCTGCTTCCAGGTGATAACGGCTAGGCTTGCTATTGCTAAAAGCTATTTCTAAATAATACTGACCTTGTTTGATGACATCCTGGTCCCATAATGTTTCATCCTGGTCTTCATACAATACAATTTCACCATTGCTATCAGTACGTGCTTCAAATCTGGATACCTGAAAACTCATTAAGGCAAATAGTGCATTCACAGCAGGCAGATTCGTGAGGGGATTTTGCAGTAAAAGGTAAGTAAGGTGCATGGCTTCCTCACATAGATCTTTTCGTATAGTAACATCATGGTGGGCTGAATAATACCCTTCGTTAAACAGTAGATAAAGTGTTCTCATTACTGTTTCCAACCGTTTGCTGATCTCAGTTCCCGCAGGAAATTCGATTTGTACATCTTCCACCCGTAATTTTTCTTTTGCCCTGTAAAGGCGCTTTGTTATGGTTTCTTTATTGGTAAGGAAAGCGTAGGCTATTTCATTAATGCCAAACCCACATAGTATGCGCAGGGCCAATCCTATCTGCGCTTCTGGCGCAATGGCTGGATGACATATGGCGAAGATCATTTGCAGCTGGCTATCTGTTATGTTTTGTTCAGAGAGGTCTATCTCCATTTCGTTAGTGTCGCCAGCTTCAGAGCTCAACTGTAATGCGACTTTCTGCTGGAACAGTTCATCCCGCTTTAGAAAGTTTTTTGTTTTATTCTTTGCTACGGTGTATAACCATGCTGTAGGATGTTCAGGCAGTCCCTTGATACCCCAGGTTTCAGCTGCCAGTAAAAAAGTATCGCTTGCAATATCTTCGGCAATCTCCATATGCTCAATACCAAAAGCCTTACACAATACAGCAGTTATTTTTCTGTATTCTGTCCGGAATAAATGCGGTATTAATTCTGTTTGTTGCATAAAACCAGAAAAAAGCCTTTGCAAAATTACAAAGGCTTATAAAATTACCTTCAAAAGTACTACATCATATTTATTTCACGCACCTCTACACTACCACCTACGTTAAAGATCGGGCAGCCGTCGGCCAGTGAAGCAGCTTCTTCAATTGAGGTAGCTTTAACAATGCTATATCCAGCTACAACTTCCTTTATTTCAGTATAAGGGCCATCAGTTACTATGGTGTTCTGCTTTACCAGTTTACCGGCAGCCTGCAGGCCACTACCACCATCAACAAGTTTATCCTGTGCGGCTATATTGCCTATCCAATCCAACCATCTTTTCATATTTGCCTGCATTTCCTCAGGTGATGGTTGGTTTCTGTTGGGTTCAGATCTGTAAACGAATAAGAAATTTTTCATTGTTTTATTTTTTAAATTGTTATACCCTAATAACAATTGAACATTTCACAAATGGACAGGATGGCTAATTTATATTTTCAGAACCTAGCTAAGCGGAGGAAATATTTCACGCCCATCGTGAAAGAACCCTTCCGGATTTATTCTGGGAGCATTTTGCATATCCCCATGGGTAAAGGAGACCATTACCCGGTAGGTATCCCAGTCGATCGAAATTATACTGTTAGTGTTCACCGCCACCCTTTCTTTATCGGAAGTGGATAGATCGTCCAGCAGCATGTAAGGGACAGACCAGGTCGACAGGTCGATAATAAGATCTTTAACCAGTCCAACACGCCCTTCCTTATTGTGAACTTCGTATTGTGCCACATGGCTAAAACTTCGCAAATGGGGATCAAATTCATCTTGATTTTCCAGTCTATTTGCTAGTGCGGCTGCTCCCTTCAGCATTCCTGTTGTAGGATAGCCCATACCTGCCCCACCGAGTGATGGCCAGGAATAATAATCAGAAAGATTGGATTCCTGTTGACGAGATACTGGAATGTCTGTGTCAATATGCGGACTATTTTTGATTTGTTCTTTATTGAGTTTAACCGTCAACAAGTTTGAATTTATTTTCAGATCGGCATCAACAGCATATGGAGAAATCAAAACCTTTCGCTTAAACAGCCAGGTTCCTGTTTCCACAACCAGGTACCGCACAGACCATGCCTGGTCATCAAAATAAATATCTTTTACCTTACCTATTTCTCCGTCCGCGGCACCGAGCGAACATCCAAAAAGCTGTTGCGCATATATCTGCATAATTTTTGTTAGGTTTTAACTATAGCACATATTACATGCCAATTTAGCAATCAGCGTTGTAAAAATTTTCCATCTAGTGTATCCATGAGAAACTTCATTCTCAGGATTTCCTCTTGCTGGGAAACAATAATGCTATCGGCCAGTTTTCTTACATTTCTGTCTTTAATCCCCGCTCTTTTACTGGTCATGATCGCCGAAGAATGATGTGGTATCATAGCTTTCATATATTGAGTATCACTTATAAATGCCTGGGAGCGCAACATTATCAAAGCTACAATAAAAACTCCGGTACTGGAAGAAAAGATAAATCTGTTTAGCTTTTTGTTAGGGTACATTATAGGCATAAGTAAAAGCATCAAAACAGCCATCGGGCAAACCATCAGAATAGACATGTAAAGCCGAGTAAGGCTAAGATAGATATGATCGATCTCATCAACATTGAGAAACATAACTCCATACATCGTAACAATCGAAAAAGTTAACATTAATGGCAGTTTTTTATAATGATTATATTGCATGTTGAAAAGTTTAGGTTAAATACATAAAACTAACAAGATAGAGCTCAGTAAGTTTTGACAAATGTGCATACAGAGCTGATCGTGCTATTTTAAATTGATATATGCGGTCACAGTCTACTAATTGGCTTGGTAATTGTGATTTACATCCATACCGAAATTTAAGATCAGTAAAGGTTTTCAACAGACCAGGTTTTTGCAGGATAATTTTTAACCTAATTGCCTATGTACAATTTGACTATACAATCCGCTTATAATGAACACGATCCAAACGTTTACTATTGGACAGATGGCCGGTCTGTTTTTTTTAAATTTAATGAAATAGCAGGTGCAGACCTCGAAACTTTCCAATTTTACACAGGTCCCTTTGCAAAAGATAAAAACTACTGTTACCTTGGAAATGAAGTACTGGAAGAAGCAGAAAACGATACCTTCGAAGGTATCAATCTTTCCTTTGCAGCTGACATTAATATAATATGGTGTGCTTCAGGGAAAGTAGATCAGGCAGACCGCAAAACTTTTGAAGTCTGTGACTCTGGAAAATTTATACTCTCCAATTCAACAGAAATACCGGTTCGACTTCCGCTCCAGGAAATTAAACTTGCTTGTGGCTATGCAAAAGACAAAGACCGGATCTATTACTTTAATTTCCGCAATGGACTCTCTATCAACGAGACAGCAGTATCTTCCTCCTTTGTGTCATTGAATGATGGTTACTTCGGATATGATGCCTATCACATATTCTGTCAGGCAAGAGAAATAGAAGGAGTAGATCGTAAATCCTGGCAAAGGTACGGTGCAGGAATTTTCTATTCCAGAGATCTCGAAAAGGTATATTATCTTCATAGACTGATTCCACATGCTGATGTAGAGACTTTTAAGATTGTCTACCCTGAAAACAATGCCAAAAGAACTTTACGATTGGCCAGCGACAAATACCGTTGTTACTGGAATGGCATGGAGATTACTGTGAAAGAGTTTGAGGTACTTAAACATTCACAACAATTAGGATAATAACCTTTCGGTCAAATTCCCCATTATTGAATCTGCATTATGGTTGCTGGAGAGCACCGGGGTTCCGGGTTTAATACGATTTTAGTACAAGGAACGACTGAAAAGCAACGACGATTAAGAAAAGCTAAGTCGGTTTAACATAGCCAGAAAACCATATAAAGATATTGTAAGGTTATTTCAAAGTTTTCGACAAAATATAGACATCAGTTGAAGTAAAAACAATTAATTTTATTATATGCAAGCAGACCCAAATGAAGCCAATATTTCTGAAAGCCATACGCTTCATCCACAATATTGGGTGAGCAAGCATGCAGATTATTTATACGCTTACGCACTGGTGCGGATAAATGACCAAGACCAGGCAAGAGATATTGTACAGGAGGTTTTTCTTGCCGCATTAGAAAGTGCAGAGAAATTTGAAGGACGAAGTTCCGAACGAACCTGGCTAACGGCCATTCTGAAATTCAAGGTGATTGATTTCTACAGGAAAAACTCGAAAAAATATAAGCCTGCAGATATAAATAATCTGGATGAAGAACATGAAGATTTTTTCGACACTCAGGATGGTCACTGGAATGACCACCATAGACCCCGGGAACTTGGCATTGAGCACCCGGATGCACTCGAAAATAAGGAATTCCAGAAAATACTCCAACAATGTATGGAAAAGCTCCCGGGACTATGGCTTGCAGTGTTTACCATGAAGCATATGGATGATGAAGCAACCGAAACCATATGCAGAGAATTAAAGGTGACCGCATCGAATTTCTGGGTGATCATACATCGCACTAAAGTAAACTTAAGGTCTTGTCTGCAAAAAAACTGGATTTAATCTTTAGCCATGAACGAATTACAAAAAATACAATACAACTGTCGAAAAGCAACCTACCTGATCGAAAAACAAGAAATAGGTCATATCACTGTTCGGGAAAAGCTGGAATTGAAAATACACCTGATGACCTGCTCAATCTGTAAAACCTTCCAGCAGCAAAGTGTCGTGATCAATAACATGGTCCGAAATTTATTTTATTTAGATGGGCAAACCAACATGAAACTAGATGAGAATTTCAAGAAGGAACTGCAGAAGCGCATTAACAAACTATTGGATAAAAATTAACGGTGGCCCCTGCAGTATAAGAAAACTCAGATTATCTGTTGAGCCCTTGCCGCCCAAACTCGAGTAATTCTTTTGGTCTTAAAAAACCGACACTACGAAACACCACTTTGCCAGTGGAATCCAGGATAAGCAAAGTGGGATATGCCTGAATATCCCAATCTTCAGCCAGAGCGATGCCCCCACCTTTTTCCATATCTATAGCAACATTTACGAAATGTGAATTAAAGAATGTTGACACCTGGAGGTCAGCAAACGTGGATGATTTCAATAACTTGCAAGGGCCGCACCAATCTGCATATGCATCTACAAAAATGTACTTCTTTGATGCTTTGGCCTGTTTAATTGCAACTGGCAGCATGTTTGCAATAAACCTGATGCCGCTTGTTTTCGCGTGCATTTCCTCAGCATTTTTATTTTTTCCGGATTGTCCGATTGAATACAAATCCGGCCCTGTGAATCCAAGACATAAACATATTGTAAGGACCAAAAAAAATCTATATCTCATCTCTCAGTGCGCTGGCAGCGGCTTTCAACAACGATGCACTTAGCCTTTGTGTAATATTTGGATTAATATATTCAAACAGGATATTTCCTTTTTTTCCGAGGATAAATACCGAGGGCACAGGCAACAGTTTATCCACATTTTTACCGCCTGAGGTTCCTGTTAAAAAAGAATCATAACTTTTAGGCCCTTTAAAAGCAATACCAAATTTTTTGGCAGCCGTAATGTCTCCATCTGACAATAATGTATAGGATAATTTTTGTTTGCCAATGGTCTTACTTAAATTTTCCGGACTGTCGGTGCTTACTGCGATCACCTGATATCCAAGTTTTACCAGGTCCATTTCGATTTCCTGCATTCCCGACAGCTGTTTAGTACAGTAAGGGCACCAACCTCCACGATAAAAGACAAGTATGGTGGGTTTTTCAGCAACAGCTTTGTTCAGATCAAAGCTTTCTCCTGATGATTTTAATAAATTGATTACCGGTATACTTTCACCGATCAGTAGCGGACTAATGTCTTGTGGCTTTAAGGGCACTCCTGCTACCGTTTTCAGGGTATCATTTTCAGCATACAAGCTTGCCTTGGCAAAGATCGGATGTACTTCGGCACCTTTCACATCTGAACTTGAAGGGCAATGCAATACTGCACAAAACAGCAAACCACCGCCCAACAGACTTCTTGTTAAATGTGTGTTTTTGTTAGGATTCGTTTTCATATAATTTAAGCTTTCTTTAATAGTCGTACCAATGGCCAATACCTTACAAGGTTTAGAAAATTAACCGGACAACATATAGTGTCCTTCCGCTTAAATAAATAAAAAGTTGTAACTGTGGCAGTGCTGTTCACTGTCCAAATTAATGGCAGGCCTTGTTTCTCTGCTCATTACTGGTCCAGGAGTATTCTTGTTCGATGCATCAATGGTGAAAAGAAGAAAAAAATGATAGTTATGACATCCGTAACTATTTATCTATTTCAAGTATAGATAAAATGTTCCCAGCCGGATCTTTAAACCATGCTATAACCGGGCCTTCACCACGCATAATCCCTTTATCATCAGTTTTAAGACCATCATAATCATAGTGTTCGAACTGAACACCTTTTTGGATCAATTCGTCCACAGTTTGATCAACACTATCTACAGGAAAATTGAGTACTGTAAAACTCGCTGGTTCGTGATTAGGTTTTGGATAGATCAAAACCGGTTCGGAATCACCAACATGCAATTCAAGAGTGCCCATGGATCCGTATTTTACTTCCAGACCAAGTGTATTTTGATAAAATTCTTTAGCTTTTTCCAGATCGTCTGTCGAAAAAGAACTAAATGCTTTTGAGTTTTTTAACATGGTAGTTGAAATTAAATAAGTTGGGCCACGCCCATATTAATATACAATCTACTGCTACCAAAAGTTTTCAATAATGTGCTTGCGTGGAAATCTGCTATATTTGAACATGAGCTTTTCTACTCTTTTTCCGGCACTGGATACCTGCACTTATTTAAATACGGCCAATGCAGGAGTTCTTTCTACTTCCCTTCAGGATTGGAGAAGCGCACACGATGCCGATCACCTTACAGCCGGGAGTGATCTGCGCATAAAGCACAGTTCTATCTTTACTGAGCTTCGCCACAACTTATCACTACTATTTGGAGCAGAACAGAAAAACATCTACCTGATCACTAATTTTTCCAGCGGTTTCAATATAACATTAGACGGACTGGATCGGGGCCACCGTTTTTTGCTGTTGACCGGAGATTATCCTTCACTTAACTATGCTGTGATCAGCAGAGGCTTTATCTATGCCGAGGTGCCGATGTGCGCGGATTTGGAAGATCAGATATTAGCAGCGATAGAAACCTATAAGCCAAGTGTTTTTGCATTCAGCATCGTCCAATACATTAGCGGAATTAGATTCGATCCACAGTTTATAAAAGAAATCAGCACAACTTATCCAGATCTTATTTTAATCGGTGACGGTACGCAGTTTTGCGGGACGGCTGTTTTTGATTTCAGTTCATCAGGACTGGATGCAGTGATTTCCAGCGGTTACAAATGGATGCTCGGCGGATATGGAAACGGGTTTATTATGCTATCGGACCGCCTGAAAAACCAGTTGTATCAGGACAGAAAGAACTTAAATTTACCCGATACATCTATACTAGGTGAAAGAAGTAACTTATCGGTAATTTTTGAGCCCGGACACCTTGATACCCTGTGCTTTGGAAGCCTCAACCAAAGCCTGATTTATCTGCAGTCCCTCAGTCTGCACAACATTGAAAGGATGAGCCAATCTATCTGCGGGCAGGCCAGAACAGCACTTTACGATCGGGGCCTGGTACCTCAGTCATTAATTAACCGAAAATCACAATCGACGATTATAAATTTGCCTTTAAATAGCAGCATGATAGAGCGCCTGGCATCAAATCATGTCTTATGTTCCAATCGTGGCTCAGGTGTACGGTTGTCCTTTCATTTTTACAATACCAGAAAAGACCTTGATCATTTATTGTCTATTCTGGATCAAAAGAATTAATCGCAACGCCTCAATCCACCAGCCAAATGGAATCGACAAAATACATGTTTTTATCAAAAAAATGCTGCTTACACCGAAATCCGGATTTAATAGCCAGCATTTCAATGTCTTCCAGGGCATACTTCTGTGAAATTTCCATGAAAATATATTCATTTTCTAAAAACTGAATGGTATCATCCCCTATGTGAACAGTCTGATCTGTCAGACTGACCAGAAAACTCTTGCAGGCGCCGGATTCAGGATCATAGCTGGCATAATGCTCAAAATTTTTCAGATCGAAATCTCCACCCAGTTCCCTGTTGATCCGTTTAAGCAGGTTAAGATTGAAATCACGGGTTATTCCACCGGCATCACTATATGCTGACAGAATTTGCCGGGGATTTTTCTTCAGGTCAAAACCAATAAGCAAAATATCATTTTCAGAAAGTGATTCCCTCAGTTTGTTACAAAAATTCAACGTGTCTTCCATATTCATGTTGCCAATATTTGCACCCATGAACAAAACCACTTTTCTACGGTCAGAAAATGTAGTGCCCTTTTTCAGCATATCCAGATAATCGCCGTTGAGCCCTTTGATATCCAGACCGGGCAGCTGCAGTGGTAAACAATTTTCAAGATTTGTGATCACATTTGCAGATATATCAACAGGCAGATAGCTGAATTCAAGTTCCAAAGCAGTCAATTCCTTTAACAGGTGAATCGATTTGGTGGCATCACCCGCACCCAGTTCAAGTAAATCAAAGGGGCTGTTTTTTTCGGCGATCATTTTTGCAATTTCTTTTGACTGATTGGCAAGTATGTCCATCTCCGAATCTGTAAGATAATATTCTTTCATTGCCATGATCTGCTGGAATATAGCATCACCCTGGCGGTCGTAGAAATATTTAGAATGCAAAAATTTTGGCCTTGCCTTAAGACCTGTCAGTATATCTTCCAGAAAATTCGCTGTACCGGGTATTAATTTTATTGTTGTATCCATGTCGAAATTATTGTGCGAGTCTTATACCTGTAAATTGCCATCTTAAGTGCGGATGAAAGAAATTCCGGTAAGTATTCCGGCTATGCCCTACCGGTGTAGCCACTGATGCCCCGCGAAGTACTTTTTGATTGACCATAAACTTGCCGTTGTATTCCCCTATAGCTCCGGGCGCTTTAGTAAAACCGGGATAGGGCAGGTAGGCACTACCGGTCCATTCCCAACGTGTTCCCCAATCCAGGAAATCAGCTGCAACTTCCCACTCAAATTCTGTTGGCAGCCGCTTACCGGCCCAATTGGCAAATGCGTAGGCTTCATAATAACTTACATGAGCAAGTGTTTCATCCGGAACAAGAGGCATGAGCCCCTCCAATGTATAAATAAACCATTTATCATCTATCCAGTGCCAGTACATCGGAGCAATGACCTGGTTGTTCTTCACCCAATCCCAGCCTTCTGCATGCCAGTAATTGAAGTTGGTGTACCCACCATCCTCGATGAATTTGAGATATTCACCATTGCTGACCAGTTGTGAACTTAAGTTGAAGGGATGCAGATACACTTTATGCCTGCCCAGTTCATTGTCAAAACAGAATCCGTCTCCCGAATAACCAATCTCATAAATGCCTTCTTTAAAGGAAATCATTTCAGCTGTTTTAACATTGTTTGGAATAACTTCGCTGCCTGGTTGCCGATACGGGGGAAAGAGCGGATTGTTTCCGAGGATATACTTTATATCTGTTAGCAACAATTCCTGGTGTTGTTGCTCATGGTTAAATCCAAGTAGCAGAAGCTCTTTAATCTCTGCTGTAATTTCCTCCTGTAGTAAGCTGAGCATTGCCTGGTCAACATACGATCTGTATTGATAAATCTCACTAACACCAGGGCGGCTAAGGTTGCCACGATCTGTTCTGATCACGCGGTTGCCAACGGTTTCGTAATAACTGTTGAATACATAATTATAATCTGCGTTGCAAACCTGATAATGATCAAGAAATGGTTGCAAAAGGAATGTTTCAAAGAACCATGTGGTATGTCCAAGATGCCATTTGGGTGGGCTAACATCCACTACAGGCTGTACTACATAATCTTCGGTCTGTAAAGGTGCGCAAATTTGCTCAGTATGTTTTCTGATCGCTAGATATTGGTCGGCAAATGTCATCAGTTTCTATCTAAATAATTTTTGAGTGCTGAAATAGTAGTAACACCAAGTGCTTTCGATTGTTTTTCACGCATCATTAATGCGTAAGAATTGTTAAATCCTATGGGTTTAAGCCAACGGATCTTGTATTTCTTTTGAAAAGCAGCTTTCACATAATTATATGTCTTGTCTTTATCGTGAACGATTTTCTTTACGGCTGCGGGATCAGGCTGAAGCAAAACAAGCAGTCCCGTACCGGTATATTCCGGATAAAAATCAATCTGATCATTCATCAGGGCATCAAAACAAATCTTGGTTCCTCCAAGCCCTGTTTTTGTCGAAACTTCATAGTCAGTATTGCCTTTAATCAGCATACTATATATTTCGGCCAAAATATATTGCTCACCAAATATTTTTGATCCGATCCTGACGATCCCTGAGCGTCCGTTCCTGGGACTTTTATATAAGCCGCTGCCAATCAAAAAATCTTTAGCAACCCGCTCAGGTGTTTGTTTCAGATAGTCCGTACGGTAATTGAGATCGGTCATCACCGAATCATTGATCTTTCCTGCTAGCAGGTTTAGCGAAGCCTCAAGATCTGGAAATTTTTCCAGCGATGCCTGGCGAATAATCGGTGCAGCATAATATGGGGGAAATATACCTTTGTCATCTTTTAATATGGTCAGCCCAAAAGCTCTTAAGCGGCCGTCTGTCGAATAGCCACTGATCACATCCAGCTCACCTGCATATGCAGCTTTGTACATCACCGCATCGCTGATCACGGTGGTATGGATTTTCAATCCGTAAACAGACTTCAATCCCAGGTCACCATCCTGCCTTCCCATAAACTCAGGTGTAAAGCCTGCTCTAAGTTTAGTTCCATAGGCGCGGGGAAACAGATAGTAACCGCACAACAGCAAAATAGCCATCGGAAAAAGGTACAGCAATTTCTTTAGTTTTCTAAAATCAAAACGTTGTAGCGCTGACAATAAAAGATCCAGGATAACAGCCAGGAGCGCCGCAGGAATTGCGCCTGCAAGAATCATATTCGAGTTATTCAAAGAAATACCACCAAAAATAAATTCGCCCAATCCGCCGGCGGCAATGAAAGAAGCCAGTGTAGCAACCCCAACATTAATCACTGTTGCTGTGCGGATGCCGGCCAGGATTACTGGCATCGCCAAAGGCAACTCTACCTGGAAAAGTATTTGCCGCTTATTCATCCCCAAAGCGTTTGCCGCTTCGATAATGTAGCGGTCTATCCCTGAGATTCCGGTATAGGTGTTGCGTATGATCGGAAGTAAGGCGTAAATCAACAGCGCTACGATGGCTGGCTTTGCACCAATGCCAAGCAGCGGGATCATAAAGCCCAATAACGCAATACTGGGAATCGTTTGCAGTACACCTGCAATTCCAAGTATACTACCTGCCAGCTTCCTTCGTCGCGCAATCAGAATACCGAGTGGTAATCCGATTACGGTTGCGAGCAACAAAGAAATAAAGGTGAGCCCAAGGTGCTGCAAGGTCTGGGCAAGCAATTTATCAGACTGCTGTAACATAAAGCTCCATAATGTCTGTTCCTGCTCAATCATTTCTCTTGCTGTTTTGATAAGAATGAAATGCGCTGCTCAACACTTTAAAAGTAATGCCCTTTGTTTGTCCGGTATGCGGGTGCAGATAATCAGGAGATTCGTCGCTTGCCGCCGAATTCAGCCGCTCCATTGCCGACCATACATCCATCTCTGCAGAAAGCACATTTTCTGTTCGCTCCGGGGAAGCGTCAGGCAAGAATTCCCAGATATCCTGAATGGTGATTACTTTAAATTCAAGCGCCAGCCGATGCCCGTCCAGAAATCTCCTGGCAAAGTCATCAACTGGTTTATAAAGCAAATCCTTAGGTGTTCCAATCTGAACGATTTCACCATTATTCATCAGGCAGATGCGATCAGCCAGCTCGAAAGCTTCCTGAACATCGTGGGTAACCATCACAATAGTTTTCCTTTTGAACTCTTCAAGAGCTTTAAATTCTGCCTGGATACTTGACCTGGTTACATTATCAAGTGCTCCGAAGGGCTCATCCATCAATAAAATCGCTGGATCGGTAACCAGTGCTCTAGCCAGTCCAATACGTTGCTGCTGGCCACCACTCAGCTGGTGGGGAAATAAGTTCAGACAATCATCGGGCAGGTGCAGTTTTTCTATCAGTTCGAAAGTGCGTTCCAGAATTTTTTCTTTGCCCCATTTCAATAATTTTGCTACCACAGCAATATTTTCTGCCACGGTATAATGAGGAAAAAGCCCTATATTTTGGAGTACATAGCCAATTCTCCGCCTCAGCTCTTCGGGATTTTCTTGTTTGATATCTCTGCCATCAATGCAAATAGTTCCCGAACCGGGTTCAATAAGCCTGTTGATCATTTTCAATGTTGTAGTCTTACCACATCCACTGGTTCCCAGAAGTACAAGCGTTTCCCCTTCCTCTACCTTAAATGAAATCTGATTTACGGCCCGGGTATTTCCAAAATTCTTGCTGACACCTGCTAGCGTGATCATTTATTTATCCTCTATTTTCATAAATAAGTTGTTTAAGGATTCAGCATAGGTGGGATGCGCAAAGATATTTTCCCTGATCCTGTCATAAGTAATTCCTCCTTCCATTGCCATTTGCAAAATTGACATGATCTCTCCCCCTTCTGACGAAAGTATACAGGCACCCAGTATCTTTTTGCTTTTCCTATCCACAACAGCTTTCATAAATCCCATGGTTTCGCCTGTCTCTATTCCCCTTGCAACATTACTCATGGGTATTTTAGCGACAGTGAAATCCAGCTTCTCCGCCCTGGCCTGGCCCTCTGAAATTCCAATACGGGCCAATTGCGGATCGGTAAACATACAATAGGGTATCGGCCTGCCCTCAGTGCTGCAGTTCTCGCTTTTAATCAGGTTATTATATACAATGATATAATCATTATAAGCGATATGTGTAAATGCAGGTCCGCCATTTACATCGCCCAGGGCATAAACGCCCTTAACGTTAGTCTCCAGCTTGTTGTTAACAATTACGTTTCCCTTTTCATCGGTGGCAATACCTGCAACTGAGAGCTTAAGTGCATCGGTCTGCGCTTTCCTTCCTGCTGCGACCAACACATGGGTGGCTGGTATTTTATGTGGATTGCCTGCAACCTCAAGATCCAGGATTACCTTCCCGTCCATCTGTTTTATTTCTTTGATTTTGCAGTCAGCCAGAATCTGGAGACCTTCATCCTGCAATATTTTTGTTAGCTCTGCAGAGACGTCCTCATCCTCCCGTCCGGTGATTCTGGAAGATTTTTCCAGGATGGTTACCTTACTCCCAAAACGGTGAAACATCTGGCCTAACTCAAGTCCTATATAATTTCCACCAATTACAATCAGATGCCCGGGAGCTTCTTCCAGGTCAAGAATCGTGGTAGAAGTCAAATAATTGATAGCTGACAACCCCTTTATTGGCGGAATAATCGTTTTAGCACCGGTATTAATGAAGATCAGATCCGCTGTGAATTTTTGTACTCCGCCATCATAAGTTGTCACCGTCAACGCTTTATTGCCTGAAAATTCCGCCTCACCAAAGATCAGGTCAAGGCCGTCAGTGTCTTCGAGTCCCTTTCGGGCAGAGGACCGGAAGGATTCCACGATGTCATCTTTTCTTTGCTTGATTTTTTTAAAGTTCACTTTGACCTCCCCTGTTTCCACGCCCAATTCTGCGGCTGTCCTTGCCCTGTGAACTGCACGGGCAGATGCAATCATAGCCTTGGTTGGCGTGCAACCGTCATTAATACAGGTCCCGCCGATTAAACCTTTTTCAATGATGGCTGTTTTTTTTCCGGCCATAGCCATCTTTTTTGCGAGTGGGGTGCCAGCCTGACCGGAGCCAATGATAATAGCATCGTAATGTTTCATATGTTTTGTATTGGAGCTATTCTAAAATAACTAAAATTATTAGGACAGTAAACAAGTCCGTTAAAAAACAAACTATATCATTTTTATAGTGTAGGGAATTTCTCGCTTACTTTTTGCCGGTTTTGGGTCCAAGTGTCAAAAACATTCTTTTGCCTTCAAGTTTGGGCAGGAGTTCCACCTTGCCCACCTCTTCCAGCGCCTGCGCAAATTTCAGGAGCAAGATTTCTCCCCTATCCTTATACACAATAGACCTGCCTTTAAAATGAACAAAAGCCCGGACCTTTTCCCCGCTTTGCAGGAATGACACCGCATGTTTAAGTTTAAATTCAAAGTCGTGATCGTCCGTATTTGGCCCAAAGCGTATGTCCTTGATGACAGTCTGTTTGGCCTTCGCCTTAATTTCCTTGTCTTTTTTCTTCTTCTCGAATAGAAATTTATTGTAGTCTATGATCCGGCAAACCGGCGGGATTGCCTTTGGAGATATTTCGACCAGGTCGAGTCCGTGTTCTTCGGCCATCTCTATGGCTTTTGCCAGCGGATATACATCGGTCTCGACATCATCGCCGACTAACCGTACCTCGGGAGAGGTAATAAAATGGTTGATCTTGTGTTCTGCTTCTTTCTTTTTGAAGGGTAAACGTGTACCCCTGCTAAATCCTGCTTTTTTTAATGCCAAATTTGAAAAGTTTTAGTGAATAAAAATAATTGAACAGCGCTTCCGCGCTATGCTTAAAATAACAATTCTATCAGGTTCTTGATTAGAAAAAATCAATAGATGACTTTACATTAAGATTTCTATCTGATAGCCATCCCGGCACGAGCTAGGAAGAATCTTAACTTTTTATTGTTTTTCGATCAAATGCTTTCTATACCCTGAGTGGAAACTATCGAATCAAGCAAAGAAAGGACAAGAAATGGAGTGTACAAATTGTATGCGGCAAAAGAAGCCTGATGACCTACCTTAACAGTATAGGCAGAGGTGTTTTTAGCCAGAATTTTAAACATGTCCTCATCGGTCTGGTCATCCCCCACACACAGAATAAAATCATAACTGCCTGAATCCAATATGCGTGCAACCGCCAGGCCCTTGTTAATGCCTTTATTCCGAACCTCTATTACCTTGTGCCCATTCAATACATCCAGTGGCATCTGCACCGTGTATTCGACCAGCTCCTCGTAAAGATCTCTGGCCCGCCTACCTGCCAGGAAAGGATCCGCATTCCTGTAATGCCAGGCCAGGGAAAAATCCTTTTTCTCAATAAAGGAATCCGGGCTCCTGAATACATAATGCTGCATAATATTTTCGATCTTTTCCTTCCATTCCGTTGATTCGGCGAGTGCTTCGTTCGACCAATTACCGCCGATATGTCTGTTTTTAGCGCCATGTTCAGCAATCAGGCCAATAGGTAAGTGTCCCAGCCATTTGTCGAGTGTATCGCTGTCTCTGCCACTGATCACATATACATTATTGCCGGGCACCGAGCAAAGCATGTGTAACAATTCCAGCAGCGCGCTATCTGGAGAAGCTTTGGATGGATCTTTGGAAAAATTAACCAGCGTTCCATCGTAATCCAACAAAAACAATCGATTTTCTCCGGATTTGTAATCCTCAATTAAGTCTGCCCTGGCAAAATTATCCAAAAACTTCACCTCAAACTTTAACTGCAAAGCTTTCACCTGATCCAGTTCGCCAAAAAAATCCATGGCCCAGGCATTCACATCATACTGCTGAACCAGATCGCGCATACTGCGCATCCGTGAGCGCTGTTCCTCTTCTGACATTCCCAAACCGCATGCAATTGTCTCAGCGAGTTCATCGGCGTCATTCGGATTAATGAGCAGCGCTTCTTTGAGTTCGGCTGCCGCCCCGGCCATCTCACTCAATATCAAAACTCCTTTTTCGTCCCTGCGGCTGGCAACAAATTCTTTGGCCACCAGATTCATTCCGTCACGCAGTGGGGTGATCAAAGCCAGGTCACACGTGGTATACAATGCAACCAGTTCATTAAAGTCAAGGTGGTCATACTGATAAATAACAGGCTGCCAGGAAATGTTCCCAATGGTACTGTTCAGATTACCTATAAACTCATCGATCATTTTCTTTTTTTCATTATACCTGGTGATCGTATCGCGTGAAGGAACCATCACCAACACAAAAACGATATTTCCCCGGTATTCAGGTGAACGCTGCAAAAAAAGCTCATAAGCTATGAGGCGGTTGTAAATCCCTTTGGTATAATCCAGCCTGTCGACCGAAAAAATCATCTTCTTTTTGCCTTTCATCTGCAGATACTTTTGCCGAAGCGATTCCACACCTGGATGATCGAAAGCATTGTTGAACAGATCAAAATTTATACTCACCGGAAATGCATCTACCTGCACCTGCCGGGTTCCCCATTGTATATACTGATCATCATGTTCGGTTTTAAGCGACATATCCACCGTCTTCAGGAAATGGGCAACATATTCTGCCGTATGAAAGCCAATTAAATCCGCTCCCAACATCCCTTCAAGCAAGGCCTTTTGCCAGCGCTTGGGAATTAGCCGGAAAAGCTCATACGAAGGAAAAGGAATGTGCAGAAAGAAGCCAATGGTGAGATCAGGTAATTTTTCTCTCAGCATACCTGCCAGGGGGAGTAAATGGTAGTCATGGATCCATACAACATCTCCCGGTCTGATTTCTGTACACAGTGTCCTGCAGAAAGCTTTGTTCACCGCCATATATGCCTCAAAAAAAGCGGGCTCATACGCTGCAAAAGAAGGAAAATAATGAAAAAGTGGCCAGAGTAAGGAATTGGAAAAGCCATTATAATACTCTTCATATTCTTGCTCACCGGGAAATACAGGTAGATACTGGTAATCCGTTTGCCCCAGATCAACCATATCCCAAATCTCCGAACTCACACCAGGCACCCCAGCCCAGATACGTTCAGAAAACACTTCTTTCCCGTTATTATTCAGGTAGGCATCGACAGCCGAGACCAGTCCACCGGAAGACTGGCGACTTTGATACTCATGATCAGTCTTTTCAATGGTAAGGGGTAATCGGTTGGAAACTATGAGCAATCTTTTCTGCATAATCAATTGGTTTTAAGATGTGACTCCGCCAAGTGAAATAATAAAATAAATCTCCATGCTGACGGACTGCCTGATAGAATCCCTTAAAGGGAAAGGCAAGATAATAAACGCTGGACCAGCGAATGAGCTGCAAAGGTACAAAATATATTCTAAACACCTTTTGAGGCAACATCATCCTCAGTTGTGCATAGCTCAGAGCTATTTACATTCAAATTCCTATCTTGCGAGATGAACGAGATTTACTTAGCGATCAGACGCTTTTTATATTACCATTCTCTAACACAAAGATGCTCCGTATCTAGAAGCGATACAAGTTAACACATCAAGAAAAAGATCCCGCCCTACAGTATTTTTAGAACGGGATCCGGATAAATTAATTTTTAAGGCTTAGCCTCTGCAAGCGCTACAGCTGGTACTACTTCACGGCGGCCAGCAGGATCCATCAGTTCCATTAACTTGATTCCCAACAGGCCGTCCATAGCTGAGGCACCGTTAGGCCCACTGCTCCCGATCAGCACATCAGGAATGAGTTTGACTTTCCCTTTCGACAACTCTTCGGTAATCTTATAGCGGGTAAAGTTTTCGCCTCCGAGCGCTTTAACAGCCAGTTCGTACGCCTCTGCGGTTGATTTACCCACAGCCAAAATCTTACCCGCTTCCGCGCTGCCGGTCAGCGAGATCATTTCAGCCTCGGCAGAAGCCCGTAATTTAATGGCTTCTGAATCTGCATGTGCCCTGGCTTTGGTTGCTTCCGCCTCAGCATGAGCCCTCATTTTAGTGGCCTCAGCTTCCGCTCCCACCGCAAGTTTCACACCGGCAGCATCGCCCTCAGATTTTTTAACCGTGGCACTTGCTGTTCGTTCGGCGATCTCCACGCTTTGCTGGGCTTTGACCATGTCCTTTTGCATGTCGGCAATGGCGGTTTCTTTCTCCATTCCCTGACCGGTTTCCTGAGCTTGCTTCTGCGTATTGTACGTTACTTTCTGCTCTTCAGCGATCTTGCGGTCAGTTAATGTTTTCATCAGCGATTCAGGCGGAACAATATCACCAATCAGCGTATCTACTGCATTTACATTGTACTCATCAAGCACCTTTCGGATGTGTTCCTTTGCAGATTCCTGGCGCTCCTTGCGGGTACTTAAAAAAGCAATTACATCACTATCCTGCGCCGAGTTGCGAAAATAATTGCCTATAGTAGGCTCCAGTACCTGCGAAACCAGGTTTACCATGTTACCAAAACGGGCAATCACCTTTGGTGCTTCAGTAGTAGGAACGTGAATGATCTGTGAGACATCCAGGTTGAAAGGAAAGCCGTCTTTAGACCTTACCGTAATGGTACATAAATTCTTATCCAGATTATGTGCCTCACTCCGGGCAGATGCCCAGTTCAAAACCAGGTTAGTAGTAGGCACCGGCTCCACTTTCATCACGTACTTATTGATCGGATACTTTCCAGGACCCAGCGGCTCCAGCCACACGCCTTTGGAACCCTTTGCCACGATGTTACCGTGTTTAAAATCGGCTCCGGTTAGATCATTGCCGTCATTTCCAATATAAGAAATCACGACACCTACATATCCAATGGCAATTTCGGTCATGGGAATCTGCTCCAGCTGGATCGCCCATGGATTAAGATTATATGAACCCGCCAATACCACCTGTGGCTGCAAGCCACGGTTGCCACCTTTATTGATAAACTCATCAAAATCCTGAAAGTTATTATGGCCTTCGATCAGTTTACCGGCAATCTGGTCCCGTTCAATCGGCAAGCCATCTAAAGTGGTTACAATGCCGACCATGCTTTCCTGGATCCTGACCATATCGGTGACAGAGATCTGGAACAGTAGCGTGTTGATCCGGTACGAACCGGACGTGATGTAGCAGGTTTGTCTGCCGCGTTGGCCGCCACTTTCCAGAAATTTCACCGCATCCTGAAAGTTATCGCATTCCACTTTATGCCCCAGAATATTTCCCGTTGGAATCTCCGCGCCATCTTTTGCCATGATCAAGCCAATCTGGCCTTCAGGAATTACTGTAAATTCCTCCATGGTAACAGTATACTGCCAAAACCACATCCCAAAATACAGCCCCGGCGCAAGTGTCTTTCCCTGAAAGCCTGCTTCACCTTTGATGGCTATGATCCTGCCGTCGGGCAACTCCTTACCAGGCCCGTACAAAATAAATTTTTTGGTAACCAGTCCGATTCTATCTTCCGGAACGACAACCATGCCGAAGAAAAAACGCAAAATATATTTGTTTAAAACTGCACACATCAGTGCCACCACCACCCACCAGTAATTTAAAATGAGCGCTTCCATAGTCATATATTGCTATCTTTTATCGCCTGAAAAACCATTCGTCAGGCGCGATATCGAGGTCAAATTAAACGCTTAGTTTGATCATTTTATAGCAATTTTCAATATATATTTTTATCGTTTTTAAGGCCTCAAAGACGACTCAGGGGCGATTTTTAAAAAAATATCATCTGCACTTGATGTTTCTGCAAATCGCTAAGTAGAACACAGGAAAACATTGAAATTTTACAAGAGGTAAATGGTTATCCCTGAAGCGCTTTCAACTGGGGTTTTGTCCGTCACAAAAGGTCTTTTAGGATTACATCCGCAACAACACTTTGGGAGTTCTCAAAGGGCAGTGAAAATTCAGCATTACCAGTTAAATCACCAGACTTAAAAATGCCAGATAGCATCCCGATACCTGGTCAATGCTGCGCGTTTTAGCTACTGAAACTTACCATTCGTTCGTATTTTCGATTCCGAGATCTTTAGCATTAAAAACCGGATCTTTGCCAGCTTTACGTTGCTGCTGATAGTCACGAAGTGCTTTCAATGCCGGCTTCCGTAACAATAGGATTGCAATGACATTCAACCAGGCCATCATGCCCACGCCAATATCCCCCAAAGTCCAGGCCGCTTCGGCAGTCTTTACTGAACCGTAAAAAGTAGAAAACAACAGCAATAGCCTAAGCGCATTTACCGCCCATTTATTTCCCTTTTTATCCAGATAACTTAAGTTGGTTTCAGCAATATAATAATAAGCCATGATGGTAGTAAAAGCGAAAAACAACAAAGATATTGCCACAAAGCCTGCACCCATGGAAGGGAAATGTGAACTGATCGCTTGCTGGGTATATTCCGCACCGATCTTTGCATCCGGCAGATTTTCTACCAGAAAGCCACCTTCCGGATTGAGCACATTGTATTTACCGGTAAACAGGATCATGAACGCAGTGGCGGTACAAACGAACAAGGTATCAATATAAACAGAAAAAGCCTGGACTAAACCCTGCTTTGCAGGATGGCTTACCTCTGCAGCAGCAGCAGCATGCGGAGCCGTTCCCTGACCAGCCTCATTTGAATAAATCCCACGCTTCACCCCCCAGGCTACTGCCATACCAAAAACACCCGCAAAGGCGGGTTCCAGTTTAAAAGCCGATTTAATGATCAGCGAAATCACCGCAGGGATTTCAGCAAAATTTAAAGCCATGATCACGATCGCCATCAGGATATATCCCCCAGCCATAAAAGGCACTACAATTTCAGCCACTTTCCCTATGCGTTTAACCCCACCAAAAATGATAAGTGCAAGGAGTAATACCACTCCTGCCCCGGTATAAGACACAGGAATTGCAAAGGCATTCTGCATGCTTAAAGCAATACTGTTGCTCTGTACACCGGGCAAAAAGAAAGCTGTACTTAACACGGTTACTAACGCAAATAACATGGCGTACCACTTCATGCCCAACCCTTTTTCAATGTAATAAGCAGGTCCGCCACGGTATTCCCCGTTATTTACCTCCTTGTAAATCTGGCCCAGGGTAGCTTCAATGAACGCGGAGGCACTACCCAAAAAAGCAATCAGCCACATCCAAAACACCGCACCAGGCCCTCCCATTGCAATGGCTGTTGCCACCCCGGCGATATTACCGGTACCAATCCGCCCGGAAATGGCAATCGCAAAAGCCTGGAACGAACTAACTCCTTTATCTGAACTCTTCCCATCAAACAACAGCCGCCACATCTCTTTGATATACCTCACCTGAAGAAACCGTGTTACCACAGAAAAGTAGATTCCGGTTCCCATACACAGGATGATCAGCGCATTGCTCCAGATCAGGTCATTGATATTTGTAAGTATTTCTTCCATTTTGCGATTTGCAGCTAAGTATGTTATTTTATAAAGAAAAGAAAAAAGCCCCAATTCTATCAGAACTATTTTACAATCGTTTTGCCAATTCGCTTAAGCAACCGTTATGGCGATATTTTTCCGCAGAGTCTCGCCGGACAAGTCTTGGCCAGCATCCTGATGATCGTCGGCTACGGCATCATCGCAGTACCCACAGGGATTGTTTCAGTATGCGGGTAAGCCTTGTTAACCACAGGCATGAAAAGCCATACCCTGACTGGAAAGACCAGCAACCAAAAGCACAGTAACATATTGATTCATCAGCGCATTTTTAATAATAAACAACAAAACAACGCCCCGGGTGTTCTATTAGTTATTTAACCTGAACATATGCAAATACATGGACATCAGATTTTCGGCGTATCACTTGGTGCTACCGACGGAGAAATTGGAAAAATAAAAGACCTGTATTTTGATGACAGCACATGGTCAATTCGCTATTTCGTTATAGAAACAGGAAATTGGCTATTCCAGCGAAAAGTACTGATCGCCCCCTGCGCAATCGAATCCCCCGAAAAAATAACAGATTTGAAAGTGATTCCAGTTCATCTTACCAAAGATCAGGTAAAAAACAGCCCCGATATTGATACAGACATGCCGGTATCCAGGCAGCAGGAATCGAGCCTTTTTGATCATTATTCCTGGCCTGCCTATGGCGGAGCGGGGAAAGGATTCCCAACTACCGGTATGTTTAAAGGCACATCCGCGTTGCAGAACAAACTGGAGCAGGAGAAAAAATTCGACCCACATTTGCGGAGCCTGCAGCATATTTCCAGCTATGATGTGTGTAACCAGATCGGACGAGTCGGGCAACTGAAGGATGTAATCATCAACCTGAGCGACTGGTCTATACCCTATTTGCTGATGGACGACATATTCACCTCTGACCAGGATAGGGTGATACTGGAAGTAAAAAAAATAATTTCAATCGACTGGGACACAAACCGTATTACTGTATCCTCCGGACATGATGAACTAGAAAAAGCCCCGAGAATTAATGCCAGCGGATTCTTTTCAGATGACAGTAACCTATCCCTGTAACTGCACTAATACAGGATAAAGTATCCAGCGCCAAACGAAACAGCATGAGCAGCAAGCAAACGATCAGCACAACTTTCAAAAAAGGAATCACCATACCAAGTCTCTTTTTTATCGTCGTCGTGTGCCTCGTCCGCTATCTATCCAAATCTGGCAAATGTGATACTGAATCAAATTAAGCAGCTTATTTTCATCAACCTCAACTGGGTGTATATTTGGATAGTAACCATATTTGTACTTTTTCTGATTTACCTGATGATCAGTAGTTATGGAAAAATCAGGCTGGATCCAATGACAATATACCTGAATATTCATTCTTTTCGTGGATCTCTATGCTCTTTGCCGCAGGAATGGGAATCGGGCTCAAACATTTCGGTGTAGCCGAGCCAATGCAGCACTATTCAGCACAAATCCTCGCAGATAATCATTACATTAACCGGACAAAAACTGCCCAGCTATACACCTTCTTCCACTGGGGCATCCGCGCTTGGGCCGTGTATGGAATAGTTGGCTTGTCACTTTTTTACTTTGCCTATCGTTACCGGCTGCCACTTTCCCTGAGGAGCTAGAATTGGAAATCAGGCATGACATCGCAAACAATTTTGTATATGGCGTAAAAAATCAGCTCAAGGTTGTATCCCAACAACTGATAAATGAAGAAAACCTTCCAGAAGCCAGGGACAGAGAAACCTACTATCCAAAAATGCTATTTCGGAGATGAAAGAGCGGGCTATGACATACTCAAACACTACCTGGAGCTCATCTCGGAAGAAAAAAATGAAATGTTCATTAGCAGTAATTCCCGCAAATGAAAGATGCCAAATTTATCTATCAACCGCCACCCGGTAATTCGGATCTTCCAGTATATTGACATCAACCACCGATTCCGCATTCTTCAGCAACACCCGGCAATCCGGACTCAGGTGCCGCAAATGCAGTTTCTTCCCTGCAGTATGATACCTCTCGGTTAATTTCGCTAAAGCCTCAATCGCACTCATATCAGCCACACGGCTTTCCTTAAAATCAATGATCACTTCCTCAGGATCATGGTGAACATCGAACTTCTCCAGAAAAGTAGTCGTTGAGCCGAAGAACAAAGGGCCGAATATTTCATAATGCTTAATACCTTGATCATCAGTATACTTTCTGGCCCGAATGCGTTTTGCACTTTCCCAGGCAAATACCAGGGCTGAAATTATCACCCCGATCAGCACAGCCAAAGCCAGGTTATGCAGCCACACCGTAATTACAGCCACCAAAACCCCCACTGCTATATCGTGCCGTGGCATTTTATTGATAATCCTTAAACTGATCCACTCAAATGTACCAATCGCCACCATGATCATTACCCCGGTCAATGCCGCCATTGGAACCAGTTCGATCACTGGAGCCCCAAAAAGAATGATCAGCAAAATCGTCACGGCCGCAACAATTCCCGATAAGCGCGCCCTTGACCCTGCGGATAAATTAACGAAGGTTTGCGCAATCATTGCGCAACCACCCATACCCGTAAAGAAACCGTTCACTACGTTTGCTGTACCCTGCGCTACTGCCTCCTTGTTTCCTCTACCTTTGGTAACGGTAATTTCATCGACCACGTTCAGGGTCAGCAGGCTTTCAATCAAACCAACTCCTGCCATCACCAGCGCATAAGGAAAAATAACCTGAAGCATGTTCAAATCAAACGGCACCTTTGGAATATGAAAAGGCGGGAAACCGCCGCTGATGGAAGCAATATCTTTAACAGTTTTGGTATCGATTCCAAAACCCAGTACCACCAAAAACACTACGATGATCGCTACTAGTGAGGCAGGAACTGCTTTAGTAAGTCTAGGGAAAAACACCACAACAGCAATGGTCAGCATCACCAGTCCAAGCATTGTCCCTAAAGCAGCGCCCGAAAGCCAGGCCGCACCGCTGGCAGAAGCCACCTTAAACTGCTCTAGCTGCGCCATAAATATGATCACCGCCAAACCATTCACAAAGCCATACATCACCGGCTGAGGCACCAGACGAATAAACTTGCCCAACCTGAACACACCAACACTGATCTGAATCAAACCAGCCAGCGCAACAGCCGCAAACACATACTCCACGCCATGGGATTGCATCAGGGCAATTAGCACCACCACCGTAGCGCCCGCACCACCGGACACCATTCCCGGCCTACCACCCAGAATCGCTGTGATCAGCCCCATCAAAAAAGCAGCATACAGCCCGGTCAATGGGGAAAACCCAGCCAGAATGGCAAAGGATAAAGATTCAGGAATCATGGTCATCGCAACCGTTAAGCCAGCAAGAACTTCAGTTTTATAGTTAACTTTTTGAGAAAAGTCAAATAGATTGATACGAGAAAACATAGAAAATATAAAAGAAAAGTTAGAAATATAGTAATTAACCCACCATGAAATTAGTGACACAAATAGAACAACATACCGGACTTAATCAGTGGTATGTCACGGGGTTAAATGAAACTTTAGCTTTTTTTCTCATTTCGATTGTGGCAAAGATAGAAAAAATCTGCAAAACCTCTGCTTAGCTGGAGTAATCGATTTCATTTCATACTCTGACATTAAACACCACATGGGTAGGATGATCCTCGTCATTAGGCTTCTTTAGCTACAATGCGTTGGTTTTTTATAGCTTTAGAATCGCCCAGCATATATATGGATGCTGATTATTTCAAGACTTTAAAACAATGCATACGTTTAAAAACCGGGTGAATGGTTGTTACCTCTAAATATTGCAAGTGGATTGCAGAAGAGATAAAAATCTCAGCAATTTCAATTCTACTTCTTACGTTCGGTAGTATAACGCACCAGCTGCTCCAGTCCTGTCCTGGCATCACCAGGCTCAAAACTGTGCAGGATAGCAAAGGCTTCCTGCTGGTACTGGATCATTTTTTCATGGGCATAATGAACACCTTGCTGCGCATTTACGAAATCTATGATCTCCTGTATTTTTGCAGGATCATCCTGATGGTTTTTTACCAGGTTAATGACCCTTTTCTTCTCCTTCTTTTCAGCGCGGTTTAAAGCATAGATCAATGGTAAGGTAACCTTCTTCTCTTTGATGTCAATACCCAATGGCTTACCCACATCATCTGTACCGAAATCAAAGGTATCGTCTTTGATCTGAAAGGCAATTCCCACCTTCTCCCCAAAAAGACGCATCTTCTCTATGGTTTCCTCATCAGCACCGGCAGAGGCTGCGCCACAGGCACAGCAGGAGGCAATTAAGGAGGCTGTTTTTTGACGGATGACATCAAAATACAATTCTTCACTGATGTCCATTCTTCTTACTTTTTCTATCTGCAGCAATTCGCCCTCGCTCATCTGTTTCACCGCTTCAGAAACGATCTGCAGCAAACGGAACTCAGAATTGTTCACCGAAAGCAATAAGCCCTTGGCCAGCAGGTAATCGCCTACTAAAACAGCAATCTTATTTTTCCATAGGGCATTGATAGAAAAGAAGCCCCTCCGTTCATAAGCGTTATCTACTACATCGTCATGAACAAGGGTGGCTGTATGCAACAACTCCACCAGTGCGGCCCCCCTATGTGTTGATTCGATGATTCCCCCACATAGCTTTGCAGCAAAAAAAACAAACATCGGCCTGATCTGCTTCCCTTTCCGCTTTACAATATAATGGGTAATCCTGTCAAGCAAAGGTGCATCACTATGCATGGAGGCCTTGAATTTCTCTTCAAAGGCAGCTATATCTGCAGCTATGGGTAGTTTTATCTGATTTATTCCTGGCATTCAGGTTACGAAAATTAGGTGTGCAAACATAATAAAATATCCTAACCTTTCATCGCTTTTGAAGGACAAGCAAAATCTGTGCGCTTCAGCGCGGTATTTTTAATTGCAGCATAACCTCCGGCAATGTCTACTACATGATCAATACCTCTTGCCTTCAGTATCGAGGCCGCAATCATCGACCGGTAACCGCCTGCACAATGCACGTAATAGGTTTCTTTATGGTCAAGCCCATTGGTCCAGTCATTGATATCATCCAGTGGCCGCGTCATTGTCATTTCCAGGTGCTCTGACTCGTATTCTCCGGCTTTTCTAACATCAAGTACCTGAACAGTGCCATCTTCGTTTGCTATACCTTCGAATTCCATAGCGGATATCGATTGAACAGCATCGGTCTCCTTACCTGCTTTTTGCCAGGCCGAAATTCCACCCGCTAAATAACCAATCGTATTGTCATAACCTACCCTGGCTAGCCGTGTAATGGTTTCAGCCTCTTTTTCAGGCTCGCAAACCAGCAACAAGGGCTGCTTAAGGTCAGTTATTAAAGCACCTACCCAAGGCGCAAACTGCCCGTTTAGCCCAATATTTATAGCCGATGGCACAAACGCCTTCGCGAACACCTGGGGATCCCTGGTATCGAGGATCAAAGCACCCGCCAGGTTGGCCATGGCCTCAAATTCCTCTGGTGTTAAAGGCTTCAGCCCTTTTTCATAAACATCATCGACAGACTCGTAACCATGCTTATTCATCGCCGCATTTTTTGCGAAATATTGCGGCGGCGGTAAAATGCCATCCGTAACTTCTTTTATAAACTGTGCCTTGCTCGCTGCCTTAAGCGCATAGTTCACCGCTTTCTGGTGGCCCAACGTATCAAAGGTTTCCTTACTCATGCTCTTACCACATGCCGAACCAGCTCCATGAGCCGGATAAACCAGGATATCATCTGGCAGCGTCAATATTTTTTGGTGCAAAGAGTCATATAAAGTTGCCGCCATATCCTCCATGGTCAGGTCGCCCTGCTGGGCAAGATCCGGCCGGCCAACATCGCCTATGAATAAAGTATCCCCGGTAAAAATACAATAAGGCTTACCATATTTATCGATCAGTAAATAGGTGGTTGATTCTGGCGTATGCCCGGGCGTGTGCAAAGCGACAATGGTCAGCTCACCTATCTTAAATTGTTCCCCGTCTTTGGCAACATGTGATTTGAAGGAAGTTTTAGCAGTAGGGCCATATACAATCGTTGCCCCGGATTTCTCTGCCAGGTCTATGTGCCCTGAAACGAAATCAGCATGAAAATGCGTTTCAAAAATATACCTGATCTTTGCATTATCCTTGGCCGCTTTTTTTAAATAAGGGGCTACTTCACGTAGCGGGTCTATGATTGCAGCTTCTCCGTTACTTTCAATATAATATGCAGCTTCTGCCAAACAGCCTGTATAAATTTGCTCTATATTCATAACTTTTCCTGGTTATATACAAATTTAAGCTTAATTTAGGGTTAATTCTCCACGCAGTGATTGTTCCATGAGTTTAATCACCTCATCATTACCATGCCCCTGTGCCAAAAGGTACATCAACTTGGTAACAGTAGCTTCAAAGGTCATATCATAGCCACTTATTACACCCATTTCCTGCAGCTTTTTACTGGTTTCATATTTGCCCAGCTCCACCGACCCCCGCTGGCACTGAGAAATATCAACTATGATTTTGCCCTTAGTGATGGCTTCCTGTAAACAAGCAATGAACCATTCGGCAGTAGTGGTATTTCCGGAACCAAAAGTTTCCAAAACTATGGCATCAACCGAAGAATGGGTAATGGCCATTACCGCCTGTTCTGAAATGCCGGGATACATTTTTAAAACACCAATATTGGAGTTAAAATCCAACAATACCTGCAGTTCCTTTTCTGGCTGGGGCAGTATATAGTTGTTAAAAAAAGTGAGGTGCACACCAGCTTCGGCCAGGACCGGATAGTTTGGCGAACGGAAAGCTTCAAACTTCTCAGAATTGTACTTAATGGAGCGGTTGCCACGGAACAGCTGGGAATCAAAGTAAATGCAGACCTCAGGTATTTTTGCTTTACCATTTTCTTTGGTTGCAGCAATTTCAAGTGCAGTGATCAGGTTCTCTTTGGCATCTGTCCGGATTTCTCCGATAGGCAGCTGAGAACCTGTAAGAATTACCGGTTTACTTAGATTTTGAAGCATAAAACTAAGTGCAGAGGCTGTAAATGCCATGGTGTCAGAACCATGAAGGATAACAAATCCGTCAAACTCATCATATCTGGTAAAGATCAGCTGTGCCATTTCGGCCCAGATATCCGGGTGCATGTTCGACGAATCCATTATTGGATCAAAAGAATAAACCTCCAGGTTATAGTTTAGCCTTGCCAGTTCCGGTACATTTTGCTGGATCTGCTTAAAATTGAAAGGGATCAGCGCGCCTGTATCCGCATCATTTACCATACCTATGGTTCCGCCGGTGTATATGATGAGTATTTTGGTCATTCTTAAATTTTAAAAATACTGATGGAATTGGCTGTGGTTACTGCTGCAATTTCTTCAATACTGTTTTCGTATATTTCTGCAAGCTTTTGGGCAATATGCACAAGATAGCTGCTTTCATTGGGTTTACCCCTGTAAGGTGCCGGTGCAAGATATGGAGAATCGGTTTCCAAAACCAGATTTTTAAGGGGTACATGCTTTAATACCTCATCTAACCCGGCCTTTTTATAGGTGACCACCCCACCTATTCCCAGGTAAAACCCTAGTGCGATGGCTTGATTGGCCTGCTCCAGGTTTCCTGTAAAACAATGAAAAATTCCCCGCAGCAATTCTCCTTTTTCTTCCTCCAGTATTTCGAATATCTCATCAAATGCTTCCCTGCAATGGATTACAATAGGCAGTTCCAGGTCCTTAGCCCATTTGATCTGCTCACGAAAAGCAGCCTGCTGAAAAGCCAGTGTAGTTTTATCCCAGTAAAGATCAATACCGATCTCTCCAATGGCATAAATATCACGATCTACGATACTTTGACAGATCTCGTCTAAAATATCTTCATAATCTTCCTTTACCTCACATGGATGCAGGCCTGCCATAGCAAAGCAGTTTTGTGGAAATTGCTGTACCAGCGCATCAATTTTAGCGACAGAAGCCATATCTACATTTGGCAGAAACAGCCGTCTGACCTGATTGTCAAAACAGCGCTGCATGAGCTGGTTCAGTTTTTCCTCATCTGTTTCATAATACAGATGTGTATGGGTATCTGTTAAAAGCATTGGCGAAGTTAATAAAAACCATCCGAGCTTAACAAATAAAAAAACCCTGCAGACAAAAGCCTGCAGGGTTTTTATTTCCTCATCTGCTGCCGGAGGCAGAGCTATTTGATTATTTTTTTGTAGCCGGAGCGGGTGTAACAGGAGAAATTGTTGCTCCCGGAGCTGCTGCTGGTGCCGCAACAGGTTTTTTGATGTCAGTTAACTCTACTTCAAATACAAGCGGAGAAAAAGGACTGATACCACCCTGAGGCATACCACCTTCGCCATAGGCCAGGTTTGAAGGGATGATAAGGGTGATTTTTCCACCTTTACCGATTAGCTGTAAACCTTCGTCAAATCCCGGAATTGCTCTTCCAAGGGTAATAGGACGCGGACCGTACTGGGCCATAGCATTGTGTTTACCGGATTCTTTAGCTACTTTTTCATCACTGGTATCAAAAATATTGTCTTTACCATCAGATTTTTTAGTAGTTAATTTACCAGTATAGTTAACCATCATGGTATCACCTAAAACTGGCTTTACAGCATCACCCGGTTTGCTGATCACATATTGTAAACCAGAAGCCGTAGTGGTTGTTTTAAGGTTATTGTCGGCAATATATTTTTTGATCTTTCCGGCTTCAGCACCTTTCTTTTTCTCAATGCTGGCTTTGTAATCTTTTTCAAAGAAATCCCTTGCTTTTTTCTGGAAGGTAGAATCTGCCTCATTGGCTGCTTTAGCCAATACCTTTTCTACTTTAATGGTAAACACAATGAACTTATCTTTTGTGCCCGGAGGTTTTGGCTGACCGGAATGTTTGGCCATAGTATCCAGATCCAGTTTAAATGTAGCACTGTCACCCTCTCCAAACAAGGTTAAAACATCGTTCATATCACCTGCATAAACTTTTTTAGCAACAGGAAAAACCTGAGGCTGATCCATGTCCCATGTGTTAAACATCACGGAATCTTTTTCGCTTTTCTGGATAAAGTTTAATTTAACAATATCACCTTCTTTAATCTTTGCGTTGCCACCATCTTTATGGATGATGTACGAAAGGCCACCCGGACCTTTTTTGTAGTTGTTACAGGCAGCTAAACCAAGTGCAGCTGCGAAGAGAATTACTATACCTTTCTTCATGTGGTTTTTTAAATTATTTTTTTATATGTTTCTTTTTATTGTCACTCTTTATTGCAATAACTGATTTTTATAATCTGACAAAAGTGCTTTAAACTCCTGTACAGTATCTGTTAAATTTTTATCCGAAAAACCTCCGGCAGCATTTCTGTGCCCTCCGCCGTTAAAGTATTTCTTACAAATCTCGTTCGCAGGGAAATCCCCTGTGGAGCGCAAAGATAATTTAACTTTATCAGTTCTTTCAATAATAAATGCAGCCAATTTAATACCATTAACTGACAATGCATAATTTACAATACCTTCTGTATCACCGGTTACGATTTTGTACCTGTTCAGTTCTTCTTTTGTAACCGTAATAACCGCGGTATTAAACTCTCTCAGCACTTCCAGTTTCTCGCTTAAACAATAACCCAAAAAGCGTAAACGGTTTTCTGTTGCATTATCGTATACCAGCTGATGGATTCTCCAGTGTTCTGCACCGAGATCGATCAGATCGGCCGCGATGCGATATACGGCAGCATTTGCAGATTCAAATCTGAATGAGCCCGAATCTGTCATAATACCAGTATACAGACAGGTAGCAATGTCTTTGTTCATCATCGCCCCATCTCCCAGTTCATTCACAATAAAATCGTAAACCAGCTGGGCAGCAGCACATGCGTTAATGCTCCAATGGCGGTAATCGTCAAAATCTTCAGGTTCCAGGTGATGGTCTATCATGATTTTAAAAGCATTGGAAGCACGCACCAGTTCACCCAGCTCATTGATCCTTGACAGGGTATTAAAATCAAGACAAAAAATAATTGCAGCTTCTTCTACCAGTCTTGCCGATTGTTCCTGATCTTCTGTATAAATAAGCACATCGGCATTATTTGGCAGCCAATGCAGAAAGTAAGGATAGTCTGTTGGGGTAATCAATTTAACATGGTGTCCCTTCTGGATCAAATAGGCATATAACCCCAAAGACGAACCCATCGCATCACCATCAGGTTTGTGATGTGTCGTAATTACAATTTTCTGGGGCGTGGCCAGTAAAGATTTTAATTCTGAAATAGATAGCATAAGTTTCGGTGCAAAGCTAGTAATTTAATGATAATTGAAGCTTATAATATTTAACCTGTAAATCTATATTTAAAGGCAGGCCCAATTATCTGGGTTTCCAGCTTTAATATTAGCAGTATAAAACGTAATTTTGCAAAAATTAATATAAAAGATGAGTACAAACAGAACATTTACCATGATTAAGCCTGATGCTGTTGCTAATGGCCATATTGGTGCTATAATCAATGACATTACTACTGCCGGCTTTAAGATCATTGCATTAAAGTACACTAAATTAACGCCAGAGTCTGCTGGTGAATTTTATGCTGTTCACAAGGAACGCCCTTTTTATGCAGATCTGGTAAGCTTCATGTCATCGGGTCCTATTGTGGCTGCCATTCTTGAAAAGGACAATGCAATTGAAGATTTCAGAAAACTGATCGGCGCTACCAATCCTGCTGAAGCCGCTGAAGGTACCATTCGTCAGAAATATGCTAAATCCATCGACGCAAATGCGGTACATGGTTCAGATTCTGATGAAAATGCACAAATTGAAGGAGACTTCTTTTTTACTGCTGCAGAACGTTTTTAAACATTATCGCAATTATTGTCACTAACCCATTAAAAATAAGCATCCCAAAAAGATGCTTATTTTTTTTTAAAGTTTGTACCTTTCAACCCAGAACAAATAAATATAATGAAGAAGATCATCATCACACTTGCGCTCCCTTTTTGCGTATTTGTTGTAAATGCACAAACAAAAGCAAAAAACACAAGTCCGAAAAAAACGACAACAACCGCCAAGGCACCGGCAAAAAGTAACTCAACAACCCTGGTATTTAAATCCACTTTAGATTCGGCCAGCTATGCTTTTGGTAATACCATGGCCAGCAGTATGAAAAACGATGGTTTAAACAGCCTTAATTACGACCTGCTGATCAAAGGCCTGAAAGATGCTTTTGGCGGGGCTACCCCGCTAATCAACAAAGAAAAGTCGCAGGCCGCCATAAATAACCTGTTTGTTAGTGTAAGCAGGCAAAAAAATGCCCCTACCATTGCTGAAGGAAAAGCTTTTTTAGAAAAAAACAAGCAACAGGCCGGCGTACAGGTTACACCGAGCGGTTTGCAGTACCAGGTCATCAACAGGGGTACCGGCATCAGGCCTAAAGCTACAGATACCGTACTGGTAAATTACAGGGGAACCCTGCTGAACGGCAAACAATTTGACAGCTCTTACGATAGAAAAGAACCACTTTCATTACCATTAAATGGAGTAATTGCAGGCTGGACAGAGGGCGTTCAATTGATGCAGACAGGTTCAAAATATAAATTCTTCATTCCTTATAACCTGGCCTACGGAGAACGTGCAATGGGGGATGACATACCTGCATACAGCACCCTGATATTCGAAATTGAATTGCTTAAGGTAAACGGAAAACAAGCGGAATAAAAACCATTGTCATTGTTTTTTGTTAAACACTGTAGAAAAACATAAAACCTATGACAACAAAAAAATATTTTCCTTTGGCATTCATTGCCTTTTTATCTACAACACTGATGAGCTGCAAGTTGGTAGAGGGCATTTTTAAAGCTGGGATGTGGACAGGCGTAATTGTAGTTGTCCTGGTACTGGCACTTATTATCTGGCTGATCAGTAAAGTGTTTGGTGGATAGCCAACTATTAAAGAAACACAATATCAGTAATCACTTCCGATCCGGCACGTTCATTTATTTTTTGAATGATGCCGGATCTGACCATTAACAGCTCATTTTTGATCACTGAGGACTCGATCCTGACAAACAGTTTTTTCTGTGAAACATAGATTTGAGTAGTCCGGTTGGCGATAGCTTTCCCCATAAGTTCGGGCCATAAAGCCACTACAGAAGTTTCATCAAACTTACCTTTAAGCTTATATACATTTAGCAGCTTGTCAATGCCCTCTTTAAGTGTAATGTCATTAGGTTTACGCATGGTTGATTGCCCCGTTATTGACTTCAAACAAAGTTACCGGTACCTGAATTTTATTAAATACCGCAATTACCCTTTCCTTCCCTGTATCTGTTATAAAGATCTGTCCAAAATCATGGTGTGATACCATTTCCATCAGTTTATGCATCCGCTTATCATCCAGTTTATCAAAAATATCGTCCAGCAACAGCAAGGGTTTAAAGCCTTTATATTTCTGAAGATAAGCATATTGCGCCAGTTTCAGTGCAATTAAAAAAGATTTTTGCTGCCCCTGTGAGCCAAACTTCTTTAACGCCATATCGCTAATGGTAAATATCAGCTCATCCTTATGAATACCCGTAGTCGTTCTTTCCAGCACCTTGTCTTTTTCTACAGACTGCTGCAGCAATTGCTCAAAGGCAGCATCATTCAGCTGACTCTGGTATTGCAAACTTACCCTTTCCTGATCTTCTGTTAAAAACTGGTAATATTTATCAAACAAGGGAATAAATTCAATCATAAACTGCTGCCGTTTGGCATAGATCTTTAAACCTGAAGCCACAAGCTGATCGTTATAGATCTCCAGCAAGGTAGGATCATAACTTCTGGTTACCGCTATTTGTTTTAGCAGGGCGTTCCGGTTCAACAAATGTCGGTTGTACAGAATCAGTTCATCCAGGTAATTTGTATCAGTCTGCGAAATCACGTTATCCATAAAACGCCGTCTTTCCTCACTTCCCTCCATAATAATATTGGTATCATAGGGCGAGATCATGACCAGTGGAAAAAGTCCGATATGATTGGCCAGTTTGTCGTATTCTTTTTTATTTCGCTTAAACTGTTTCTTCTGATTTCTTTTTACCCCGCAGGTGATCTTTTCATTTTTTTCCTGACGATCAAAATCTCCCTGAATTAAAAACAGGTCCTGCCCCGCCTTGATCTGCTGTGTATCGATTGGATTAAAGTACCCTTTGCACAGGCAAAGGTAATGGATGGCATCGAGTAAATTGGTTTTACCCGCTCCATTATCCCCTACAAAAGCATTTACTGTTTTTGAAAAACTAACATTTGCATCTGTATAGTTCTTAAAATTAAGAAGGGTAATGTTTTTTAACCACATAGTATCAATACTCAAAGTTACCGTTTAGCTTTGTGAATTCTATGAATTGTTTTTATTGAATTCACACTCAGTTTATTAATTTTAGTTAAATACTTAAAAAAGGGGTTGATACTTTGATGTAAAAACGTATTTTTGCAATCCTTAATTTTTTTAAATAAAATGTCTGTAGCAGAAAAAGAAATAAATCAACCGGTAAGAAAAGGCTCTTTTTTAGAAGAAAATTCGAAAAGTCTTTTATTCATTGCAGGTGCAGTTGTTGTATTGGTAGCCATTTACTTTTGGTACCAGAATGTATACCTTAAAAACAGAGCTGAAGAAGCTTCTGCAAAAATGTATAGGGCAGAACAATATATTGGTGGTCCGGATTCACTGGCCAACAAGGCTATAAATGGTGAAGGTGGTTACCCGGGTTTAGAAAAAATAGCTGATGAGTATGACAATACCAAATCTGCAAATCTTGCCAATCTATATCTTGGCGGTATTTATCTGCGTAAAGGTGAGTATAAAAAAGCTACTGAAGTTTTAGGAAAATATTCTGAAACCGGAAGTGTAGTTGCAGATCCGCTGGCACTGGGACTTTTGGGCGATGCTTACAGTGAGCTGAAAGATTTCAAGCAGGCAGCCACTTATTATAAAAAAGCGGCCGACAAAGCCAGCAATAAATTTACTTCACCAATGTTTCTTAAAAAACTAGGTTTGGTTTATGAAAATAACAAGGATTTTAAATCGGCTGAAGAGGCTTACACCAAGATAAAAACACAGTACCCTGAAAGTCAGGAAGCAGCAATGATAGATGAATACATTGCACGTGCTGCTGCGCAGGTAAAATAAAAGAGACACTTTAAAAAAGGCCCTGTATACGTTTGTATGCAGGGCCTTTTTTTTGCAGTAAACATGATCATCAGCCTGTTCTAAGTATAAGAGAATTATTCCATAACTTAGCGGCAATTAAAATCAGATGGCAGTATTAAATAGAAAAGAAGAGAAAATTGAGGCGGTATTAAAAGAACTTCCTAAGGATTATACAGATAAAGATTTTGTAGCCATGTTTATTAAGCTCTATTCCCGGGACTGGGGTAAGATAAAGGCAAATTATATCAAACAAAATCAGGATAAAGTAATAGGAACTGTTGTTAAAATGCCCAAACCAGAACTCTATTTAAAACACCTGCTAACGATTTATCTGGATAACCAAAAATAAAAATTAGAAACATACCATTTCTACATGCATGAAAAGAGTTGTGATACTAACCGGTGCGGGCATCAGCGCTGAAAGTGGTCTAAAGACTTTCAGGGATGCTGATGGTTTGTGGGAAGGATACAACATAGCAGATGTTGCAACTCCGGAAGCATGGAAGCGCAATCCGGAACTGGTGCAACGTTTTTATAATGAAAGGCGTAAATCTGTAATAGAAGCGCAACCAAATGCGGCACATAAAGCACTGACTCTATTACAAACGAAATATAATGTTCACATCATTACCCAGAATATAGATGATTTGCATGAAAGGGCCGGTGCAGAAAATGTACTGCACCTGCATGGGATCATCACCCGTTCACAGTCTGATGTGGATTCGACGGTAACCTATCCCATTGAGGGCTGGGAGATCGGACCTTCAGCTGTATGTGAATACGGTATGCCATTACGCCCCCATGTAGTATGGTTTGGAGAAAATGTACCTAACCTGATGCCAGCTGCAAAAATTTGTGCGAAAGCTGATATTTTTGCAGTTATCGGAACCTCTCTTGTGGTTTATCCGGCTGCCGGGCTTATAGATTATGTACCGGACACAGCGCTTAAATACGCCGTAGATCCAAATATCCCTCAGATAAAGGGCAATTTTAAAAGAATAGAGAAGGCGGCCACCATAGGGGTACCAGAAATGGTAAAGGAACTGATGAACCTGGCGTAAACAAAAAAGCATCCATAAAATGGATGCTTTTTTCAATTATAAAATAAGTTGATTAGCTGATCTTAACATTGATGGCATTTAAGCCTTTTTTACCTTGCTCAACATCATAGCTAACTGAATCATTCTCGCGAATGCTATCAATTAAACCTGAAGAGTGTACAAAGATTTCGCTATCACCATTAGCTGGTACGATAAATCCAAAACCTTTTGTTTCATTGAAAAATTTTACTGTTCCTTGTTGCATTGTATTTAATTTATCCTCAAATGTAAATATAATTATCGGATAATCAAGTATTTATATTCAACAATCGTTAAAACTGCTTTATAAATGCCTACAGGGCACTAATTACTGCTTTCTTTCAGCATAGCGAACAGATCGCCGGCAGCGCCATCAAACTTATTCCCATTTACAAAAAAAGAAGGCGTACCGTTCACCCCACTTCTGATACCGCTTTCAAAATCTGATTCTACTTTATCACGCAGGCCCTCATTTTGCAGGTCCCTTTCAAACTGCTCAGGGTTTAAACCGAGCTTACCGGCCAGCACAAATAAACTATCATAACTTAATGAAGCCTGATGTTCAAATATCATATCGTGCATTTCCCAGTATTTATGCTGCAGCCCTGCGGCTTCGGCAGCAATAGCAGCGATTGTTGCATATCTGTGCGATTCAGCTAAAGGAAAATTTCTAAATACAAACCTGATCTGGTCACCAAATACTTTAAGTATTTCTTTAGTTACCGGATGTGCCGCAGCACAATGCGGACATTGGAAATCACCATATTCTACAATTTCTACAGCAGCATCAGCATGACCAATGACATGATCACCCGGCCCTACCGGGGGTTTTAATAAAGATCCCATATTATTTTTTCTTTAATGATTCAAGTGCATCCAGTATGCCGTCAGCACCTGGGTTAATTGCAGTGGGTGACAAATAGCTCCAGGCAATCCTTCCTTCCTTATCAATTACAAATAATGCCCTTTTGCATTCTCCCTCTTCGTCATCATAAACCCCATACTTTTTTGACACTTCACCTTTAGGTTCAAAATCAGCCAGTAGCGGAAAATGTAGGTTTCTCGACTGTGAAAAAGCGAGGTGGCACCATTTACTATCCACAGATATACCCAATAGCATCGCATCATGTTTTGAAAAATATTTCAGGGTTTCGTTGTAAAGTACCATCTGATCACTGCAAACCGGACTCCAGTCGGCCGGATAAAATGCAAGGATCACATTTTTCCCTTTTAATTCACTCAATACAATTTTCTGATCGGGTGTAGCATACAATGTAAAATCTGGCGCCCTTTCTCCTTTTTTCAGCATTTAATTTTCTTTTAAGTTGGCAAAATCACCACGTTAATAACAGCGCCAGGCTTAAAATGTTTAACAGCAAAATCCAAACAAAAGTGTAGTTTAACTGATTTTTCCCTAAGTTTGCGGCATGGCAACACAATTAAAAAACCTATCCGATTTTTCTCATACTACAGTACCTGATGGCAGTACTTTTAAATTTGCTATTGCCGTAGCAGAATGGAATGCTGAGATTACCGGCAGCCTTTATAAGGGTGCGCTGAAAACCCTGCTTAAACATGGGGTACCTGCAGAAAACATCATTTCTGTACCTGTACCCGGCAGTTTTGAATTAACTGCTGCTGCAGAAATTCTTTTACAAAAACACAAAGATCTTGATGCAGTAATCTGTCTTGGATGTGTTATACAAGGTGAGACCAAACATTTCGATTTCATATGTGATGCGGTAGCCAATGGCATTACCAATGTTGGTATTAAGCACAGCAAGCCAGTGATATTTGGTGTACTGACCACCAACGACCAGCAGCAAGCGATAGACAGGGCCGGTGGTAAACACGGAAATAAAGGTGATGAAGCGGCCATTACAGCATTAAAAATGGCAGAACTTTTAGCTACAGTATAACAAACTTTGATTCTTTTATTAAAAACTGTAGATTAGTAGTCATATTCAATTATAAACAAATGAAAAAAGTTGCAATACTATTGCTTGGCGTGTTTTTTGCAATAACCATTTTGGAAGCCTGTTCTAACAAAATTTGCCCGGCTTACAGTTCGTATCCGGAAGGCAAAAGAAGAAGGGGATAAAACCGGTAATTACTAAAATCAGGATAAAGATGCAGTGGAAAAATATTACTAATCCGGAACAAGTTAGCGAAATACAGCAACAAGAAGGATACAGCTTAATTTTTAAGCACAGTACGCGTTGTTCCGTAAGCTCAATGGCTAAAAGACGCTTTGAAATGGACTGGTCTGTTATCCCCGAAAATACCAGGCTTTATTTTTTAGACCTCATCAGCTACCGGGCTATTTCTGCACAAATAGCTGATACCTTCCAGGTGCAGCATGAGTCGCCGCAAATCCTGGTGGTGAAAAACGGCGACTGCATATTAGATGCTTCACACAGCGATATCTCGGCAGAAGAAGTTGCCGAAGTGATCAACAACAATTAGCTATTTGTCTGACCTTGCCCTTTCTTCCCGTCTAACCGCCAGCCAGCCACTATAAAGCAAATTGGTATCCAGAACCCGTTTTGGAAAAAATAAACTGGGTTTTGCTATAAAACACAAACAATGCAGTTCCTATAAACATAAACAAAATCCATACCGGAACGGTTAGCAAGATACCCAGCAGTGTTGCGCGGATGGCCGATCGGTCAGTTTTAGCAGTCAGGTAACGCTGCACCACCGTTTGATCTGTTGCGTACTTCTGTACCGCATAAAAAGCCCCGTTTATAGCCATCACCAGAAAAGTCAATTTGATAAGGTCCCATTCATAAGGTCCAAAACCTGTTCTACCGTTAGCAGAAGCAATTTTCCAGACTTCAGCCGGACCTCCGTCTACAGAAAAGAGCAATATACTGATGCAAATTCTTGCTTTCCAAATTTAATTCAACAAAAAAACCTTAACAACAGACAAAAATGTCTGTTGTTAAGAAAAAAAATACTGAAAGGTTATCAGGTACTTATGCGGGATTAATAATTAAAAGTAACCGTTTTCTTAATGTCAGGATGCAGACTGTACATCACAGGGCAGGTATTTGCCGACCTTTCAATGATTTTTTTATCCTTATCGGAATAATCATTTGCAGGAAATTGGAAATTAATCACAATTTCGGCTACCCTTCGTGGATTTTCCGCCATAACCTTCGTAATGTCGCAAGTAGTGCCGTCAATATTAAAGCCATGTTCATTAGCTGCAATCCCTACGATGGTCAGCATACAGTTTCCAAGCGACGTAGCCAAAAGGTCTGTTGGTGAAAAAGCTTCTCCTTTTCCTTTATTGTCTACCGGTGCATCGGTAATGATTTCCTTACCGGAACGCTGATGTACAGCCGTGGTTCTTAAACCACCATTATAAGTTATTTTTGAAGTGCTCATGCGGTAAAATTAAGCAATACAATACAAAGCATATACAAATCAAACATTATATGACAAAGTATAGCGGCAATTGTTAACTTTAAGTAACAATAAACAAATACTATGAAAACAATCATCTTTGTTATGCTCTTCAGTGTAAGCGCATTAACTGCCTGCAACATGAGAAAACACAACCAGTTGGCCCAAAAATTAACCGGCCAGTGGGAACTAAATTACATTACCGGCCCAAGGATTGCCTTTAACGGATTATATCCTAACGCCAAGCCCATCATTAATTTTAAAGAGAACCCTGAAGAGATCAATGGCAATACCAGCTGTAACGGTTTTAGCTGCAAACTAACCATCGATGGCAATAAAATGACTATTGCTGAACCAGGTCCAATGACCATGCGGTACTGTGAAGGCGGAGGCGAAAAGGTTTTTTTAGATATGCTGAAAAAAGTGAATGCCTATGAAGTTAAAGAAAATACACTGACTATGCTGCAAGGCGATCTGCCATTGATGCGCTTTACAAAAAAGTAGTTTATCAAGTTTACATCAGGTAAACATTTCATATTTATAAAATTCAAACCGTATTGCGTAACTTTGTACCATGATCGCATTACCGGTTGTTTCAGAAAACCAAGTACAACGTAAACCAGATTGGCTTAGAGTAAAGCTTCCTGTTGGCAAAGAATATGCACAGGTACGTAGCCTTGTAGATACCCACAAGCTGCACACTATATGTGAAAGCGGCAATTGCCCCAATATGGGCGAATGTTGGGGTGCAGGAACGGCAACATTCATGATTCTTGGCAACATCTGTACCAGGTCATGTTCCTTCTGTGCAGTGGCCACCGGCCGGCCTTTGGCAGTTGACACTGATGAACCCAATCGTGTAGCAAACTCTGTAAAGCTGATGCAGGTAAAACACTGTGTAATTACATCGGTTGACAGGGACGACCTAAAAGACGGAGGATCCATCATCTGGGCCGAGACCCTGCAGGCGATTAGAAGAGAAAGTCCTGAAACTACCTTGGAAACCCTTATCCCTGATTTTAAAGGTCAGTGGGATAACCTTTACCGGGTTTTAGAAGAGCGCCCGGAGGTGATGTCGCACAACGTGGAAACTGTAAGACGTTTAACCAAACAGGTACGTATCCAGGCCAAATACGACAGGAGCCTCGAAGCACTGAAACGCATATCTGAATTCGGGTTAAGAACCAAAACCGGCATCATGCTTGGACTAGGTGAGACTGAAGCAGATGTTTTGGAAGCAATGGACGATCTGGTAGCCAATGGAGTACATATTTTAACCCTCGGACAATACCTGCAACCTACACGTAACCATCACCCTGTGGTAGACTGGATACATCCTGATCAGTTTGCCAGATATAAAGAAATCGGATTGGCCAAAGGGTTAAGGTATGTTGAGAGCGGGCCGCTTGTACGTTCCTCTTACCACGCAGAAAAACACCTGTTCAATTTTTAGCCAAAACACTTTAACTTTTTCTTTGTTGTTTTCTGTATATTAGCAGACCATTGGCAACAGCAAAAAAAATATCCCTCTCCGAAGAAGAGCTGGTTAGCGCCCTAAAAAGACGCGACACTGTTGCTATTCAAGCCCTGTACGATATGTACTCAGGCGCATTACTAGGCGTTATATCCAGAATTGTAGTACAAACGGAAGTAGCGGAAGACTTATTACAAGAGGCATTCATAAAAATCTGGAATTCGGCTGACAGCTACGATCCAACAAAAGGACGTTTGTTTACCTGGATGTTAAATATTACCCGCAACTTATCCATCGATAAATTGCGTTCAAAAGATTTTAAGAACGCTGGTAAAAACCAGGATATAGAAAATAACGTAGATTTCATTGACGCGCAGAAAGAAGTTACTTTTAATGCAGATACTTTGGGCGTAAAAGACATGGTCAATGCACTTAAACCTGAGTTTAATGCAGTTTTGAACATGGTGTATTTTAAGGGATATACGCATATAGAAGCGGCAGAAGAATTAAATTTGCCATTGGGTACCGTAAAAACACGAATCCGGATGGCTATTATGGAATTAAGAAAGAATTTTAATTAAGGTGGAAGAAGGAAAAGCATATATCGAATCAGGCATACTTGAACTTTATGTTCTTGGACAATTAACCGTTCAGGAGCAACATGAAGTTGAAGCAATGGCAGCGAAATATCCTGAAGTAAAACAGGAAATCGAAGCCATTGAAATTGCTATGGAACAATATGCATTGAGGCATGCAGTTGAGCCTGCTGCAGATTTGAAAGGAAAAATTCTGGATCAGATCAGCACAGCAAAACCGGTTGAAACAAAACCTGAACAGGTTGCAGACAATACGACACAAATGCACCAACCTGTTAAGGAAAGTATTGTTATACCTCTGCAAACCAAAGCTTATGAATCAAAAATAAGAACTTTACGTGTGGCTCTGGTGGCTTGTATTGCCTTGCTGGCGATCAGCGTAGTCGCTTTGTTCTCAGCCCGTACAGAATTGGGTGCAGCAAAAAGTGAAATCCTGGCACTTAACCTCGATAAGCAAAAATTTGCAGCTACTGTAAGTCACCTGGAAGAAAGCAATACAGATCTTCAAAAGATTGCCGATATGCCAGATGATCCGGACTGGAAGATTGTTAAACTTGCAGGCACTGCTATGGATCCCAAAGCAAAAATGGTAGTGTACTGGCATAAAACCGGTCAGCATGTAATGGTCGACAATGCAAAAATGGCCTTACCTGTAAACGATCAAAACCATCAGTATCAGCTTTGGGCCCTGGTAAATGGCAAACCTGTAGACCTTGGTGTATTTGATGTGAAAGCAGACAGTACGCATATCCTGCTAAAAATGAAAGAAATTACAGGCGCCCAGGCTTTTGCAGTAACCCTGGAAAAACGTGGTGGTAGTGTTGCACCTACTATGGATCAGATGATCGTAATGGGTGGGGTCTCTATCTAAGAGCCGCTTTTATTCTGGAATGCTTTAACCGTTACAGGTACCTGTGCAGCAAGCTGTGAAGCAGTGATATTGTAATGGCCCATGGCCAGCTCATCTCCGGCCTTACCATGGAAATAACAACCAAGAATTGCTGCTGCCTTTGCACTGTAGCCCTGAGCCACATAGGCCGCTATCATACCGGTCAACACGTCACCCATCCCACCCTGCGCCATAGCAGGATTTCCTGTAGGATTGATCAGCACATCGCCCTGTTGATCAATGATAAAAGTGTACTGGTTCTTGAGCACAATAACAGATCCCAGCTTTTTTGCCATCGTTCTGCCCGTCTGCAGCCTTTCCCACCAGTTTTTATGTTTACCAAACAGGGCATCAAACTCCTTTAAATGCGGGGTAAAGATCGAATCCTTGGCAAGGTGAAAAAGCAGGTCTTCCCTTTTCGACAGGATGTTTAAAGCATCTGCATCTGCGATTACAGCTTGTTTTAATACCATCAGTTCCTCAAGGATACATACTGCTTCCAGCTGTTTACCAAGCCCCGGGCCAACAGCAATAGCATCGTATTTTTTTAATGATTTTATTTTAACCAGGTGCTTTCTGTCCAGGTACATGACTTCAGGAAGCGCCGAATTTAAGGCAGTTAGTCCACTTTCGGGGACAGTTGCTGTAGTTAATCCCGCACCTGCATGTAAACAACCGCTGGCACACAATAAAGCAGCACCCATGGTTTTCATATCGCCGGCAATAATCAAGGCGTGTCCGTAAGTACCCTTATGAGAAAAGGGCCTTCTTGGCTTTAGGATCGCTTTAATATCCCTATCGCCTATTAGCTTATAGGGCGAACTTTCTTCTTCGGAACTTAACTTGCCCAGTCCTTCATCTACAACCTGCAATTTGCTTGAAGCATCTGAATCGGGCAGAAAAGTACTTAAAAAGACTGCCATAATAATTAATTTACAGGCCCATTTCCTTTTTCAGGAACTTGCCGGTTAAGCTTATCGGATTTTGGATCAGGCCTTCCGGCGTACCTTCAAAGATGATCTTTCCACCTCCGGCACCACCCTCCTCGCCCAGGTCTATTACCCAATCCGCTACTTTTACTACATCAAGGTTATGTTCAATAACCAGTACAGTATTTCCTCTCTCTACCAGCTCATTCAGCACACCTAGCAATACGTTTATATCCTCAAAATGCAGGCCAGTTGTGGGTTCATCCAGAATATAAAATGTACGACCTGTATCTTTTTTAGAAAGTTCCGTAGCCAGTTTAACCCGCTGGGCCTCACCGCCCGACAAGGTGGTGGACGATTGGCCAAGTGTAATGTATCCCAGCCCCACATCTTTAAGGGTTTTGATCTTGCGATAAATGGCCGGCATGTTCTCAAAAAAATCACAAGCCTCTTCTATACTCATATCCAGCACATCACTGATGGATTTACCTCTGTAACGTACTTCCAGCGTTTCCCGGTTATATCTTTTTCCCTGACATTCTTCGCAGGGCACTTGTACATCAGGCAGGAAATTCATTTCTATGACCTTCATTCCACCGCCCTGACAGGTTTCACAACGTCCGCCTTTCACATTAAAAGAGAAGCGGCCGGGCTTATAACCCCTTATTTTAGCCTCGGGCAATTGCACATATAAGTTCCGGATGTCAGAGAAAACACCTGTGTAGGTAGAAGGATTTGACCTCGGCGTACGCCCGATGGGTGCCTGGTCAATTTCAATCACTTTGTCTATTTCTTTTAAGCCATTGATCTTTTCATAGGGTAAAGGATGTTTTTTAGCCCTAAAAAAGTGATGGTTTAAAATTGGATACAAAGTCTCTGTGATTAAACTCGACTTTCCACTACCTGATACACCTGTTACGGTAATAAACTTGCCCAAAGGGAAATCAACAGATACGTCTTTCAGGTTATGCCCGCTTGCCTTGATGATAGAAAGTTTATGCCCGGTTCCCTTTCTGCGCCTTTTAGGTACTTCTATCCCTTTTTTACCATTTAAATAAGCTGCTGTAAGCGTATCAGACTTTAAAATCTCGGCAGGTGTACCCTGTGCGACAATCTGCCCGCCATGTACACCAGCAGCCGGGCCAACATCGATCACATGGTCGGCCTCCAGAATCATGTCCTTATCATGTTCTACCACCAGCACCGTATTGCCCAGGTCCCGCAGATTTTTTAGCGCTCCTATTAAACGTTCATTATCACGCTGGTGAAGCCCGATACTTGGCTCATCCAGAATGTACATCACATTCATCAGCTGAGAACCGATCTGTGTGGCCAGCCTGATCCTTTGCGCCTCCCCTCCGGAAAGGGTCCGTGCCGTACGGTCCAGCGACAAATAATTAAGCCCAACATCACTCAAAAAGCCAAGTCTGGACCTGATCTCTTTTAAAATCTCTTTAGCTATGGTATTTTGTCTTTCCGTTAATCTGCTTTCCAAATCAACATACCATTCTTTAATGCTGCTGATGTCCATCTCTGCAAGTTCAAAGATATTTTTGCCATCAATTTTAAAGTGCAGGCTCTCCTTCTTTAACCGCGCGCCATTACACACCGGGCAGGTCTTCAGTTTTCTGAAAGCCTCCATATCATCTACTGCGGCCTCCCCTTTGCGTTCCTGCTGTTCTTCCAGCAGTTTAATGATGCCGTCAAAAGTGATCTGATAGTTTTGTACATTCCATTTATTATACTCTACCGCTACAGAAAGCAGTTCATGTGATCCATTTAAAATGATATTGATGATGTCATCACCCAACTTTTCTATCGGGGTAGACAAAGAGAAATTATATTTTTTGGCCAATGCCTTTAATACCTGGAACATCCATATATCGCGGTACTCACCCAATGGGGCCAATCCTCCGTTCATAATGCTCAGCTTAGGATTGGGCATTACCGATTCCTTGTCTACCACAAATATATAGCCCAGGCCATCACAGTTTTCACACGCACCGTATGGGGAATTGAATGAGAAACTATTGGGTTGGGGTTCATCATAAGAGATGCCGGTTGTGGGGCACATCAGAAAACGGCTGAAATGTGATACATTGTTGTCTTTATCACTGATCTTAATGATGCCTTTGCCCAAACGCATGGCAGTTTGCAAAGAGTCCTGTAAGCGCTTTACATCTTTCCGGTCAATGATCAGACGGTCTACCACAATCTCAATGTCATGGATCTTATAGCGGTCTACCTGCATCTTTGGTGTAATATCCTGGATATCTCCATCAATACGCACCTTCACATAACCCTGTTTACGAATCTGTTCAAACAATTCCCTGTAATGCCCTTTACGTCCTTTTACTACCGGGGCCAGAATATTTACAGGCATGTTACCAAACTTATCGAATATATTTTCAAGAATCTGGTCTTCACTCATGCGCTCCATCTTTTCACCCGTATTGTATGAGAAAGCGTCGGCTGTACGGGCATAAAGGAGCCGCATAAAATCGTAGATTTCGGTAATGGTACCAACTGTAGAGCGTGGGTTTTTACTGGTCGTTTTCTGTTCTATGGCAATAACGGGGCTTAAACCAGATACCTTATCTACATCAGGTCTTTCCATCCCGCCCATAAACTGCCGGGAGTAGGCACTAAAGGTTTCCATATACCTACGCTGCCCTTCGGCATAAATAGTATCAAAAGCCAGAGATGATTTACCACTCCCACTCAGACCTGTAATCACTACCAGTTTATTCCGCGGAAAGGAGATATCTATATTTTTAAGGTTATGCACCCTGGCCCCATACACTTCCACATCTTTTTGCTCGCCAAGGTCAACAGTATTTTTGCTCATATATATTTAAAAATGATACTGATTTTAAACGTTTAAGATCACATTTTTTTACGGCACAAAATTGCTAAAAATTTTATCAAAACATTGTACCAAAACTAAAAATTTACCAAACAATTGTGGTATCGTCTTCCGTAGGATGGCCGGTACAAACCAACACCCTTCCAGCTGCAATTTCATCGTCCATCAGTACTTCATTATAATCCATCTCTACACCACCCTTAATGCAATTTGCGGTACAGGTGCTGCATATTCCCGCATGGCAGCTATAGGGTAGTTTAATGTTTTTCTCCAATGCTGCATCCAGTATGGTTTGGTTATAAGGAACGCTTAAATGATATATATTGTTCTTAAAATTCAAAACTACCGAATAGGTATTGGTATGTCTTACCTTTTTCTCGGTGGCATCATCTTCGTCCTGCTCATCCTCGGGGAGCACAAAGGTCTCCCTCCTGATCTGGCCCTGGTCAAATCCTAAATTGAGCAGTGTAATACGACATACGTCCATGTAGTCGACCGGACCACAGGTATACAACAAAGCATCTTCCTTATTGAACTCCAGATACTCAGCCACCAGCCTTTCTATTAGTGGTCCATTTAAACGGGCCATCAGGAGATTTTGCGACTGGCTAAACACATAAACAATCTTGAAACGTCCTGGATATTGCACCTGCCAGTTGTTTAATTCTTTATAAAACAGGGTTTGATCGGCCGAGCGGCTGCTATAGATCAGAATGATCTTTGTATGCTGTTCAGTAATGAGTGCAGTTTTAACAATGGCGTACAATGGGGTTATGCCTACACCCGCAGCAAAAAGAAAAACTGTTCTTTTCAATTGCACTTCAGGTACATAGCTAAAACGGCCATTGGGTTCAACTGCAGTAAGCACATCCCCTACGGCCGTTTTATGGTGCAGCAACCTGGATATTTCGCCATTTTCAACCCGTTTTATGGCAATAGAAAGCGGCTCGTCTACATCAGGCGAACTGCATAAAGAGTAAGACCTTCTCAATTCTCTGCCGTTCACTTTAAAAACGAGTGTTAAAAACTGGCCTGCAAGATATTTGGGTTTTATTCCATCCACAGGTTCAAAACTTATAATCAGTGTTTCACCTGGACAAAATGTCATTTCAGTAATGCGCAGTTGTATCAATACCATAGGCTGGTAAAAATAATAAAAAAAGCGTTCAGAAACCCTGGGTCTCTGAACGCTTACAAACGCTACTAGAAATTTAAACTACTTGATTACTTTTGGCCAGCCGTTAACATATTCAATTTTATTGATCAGCATCTGCCTGTCGGTTCCCACAGCTTTTCCGGTAGTCTGGTTAACTGGTAAAGCATGATAAGCAATGTATGCAGTTCCACCCCCATCGCGAAAAATAGAATTGTGTCCGGTAGCCATCCATTTGGTATCCTTTTCAAGAATGACACTGCTACCTGTACCATTGGCTTCTCCGTATCTTTGAAACGGCCCAAATGCGTCATCAGCACGGGCAACCAAAACCGCATAACTGGCACCTGCCCCGCAGCAATTGTCTCCGGAATAATACATATAATATTTACCATCCTGATAATCTACCCATGCACCTTCAACCAAACGGTCATATTTTGCTTCTTTACCTGTTGGGATTACATCTTTTGCTACGCTGCCAGGCAGAAAGGCCTTCCAGTCATCAGTAAGTTCCTGAACTTTAATTGGTTTAGAATCAGAACCCCAGTAAAGCAGTTTCTTCCCTGTTTTAGGATCAATAAAAGCAAAAGGGTCAATATTAATAAATCCGGTTCCACTGATGATCGGTGTTCCGGAATCTGTAAAAGGTCCTTCTGGTGTATTGGAAAAAGCAACCCCGATACATTTGCCGGTGTTGGGTCCCAGTTCACCCGAGTAGAACATCACATATTTATTTAGTTTGCTATCAAAAAGTACATGTGGTGCCCAGAAATCTTTAGTGGCCCAATCCGGTTTCTTCGGCAAAGCATCTCCTGAAACTCTCCAGGTCTTTAAGTCTGTAGATACTGCAACAGGGATATTATAATTCTTGTTTTTATAATAGGTATTGGTAGCGTACGCGTAATAGTTATCACCCACCTTAATCACTGTTGGATCAGGAAAATTTATATCGAGCACCGGGTTAATTATACCCTTGTTGCTCTTGTCCTCTTCCGTCTTTTTATCCCTGCCGCAGCTCCAGACTAGCAAAGGAAAACCCAACAACAACATTAGCTGAAGCAATTTATATCTAATCATTCTGTTCTTTTATTAAATTAAGCTTGCAGACTCATTTATTTTCCCGTTAGTGATTTGATCAGATCGATCTCTTCTTTTTTATAAGGTGTTCCATCAGGATTAAATATATCATGGAACCAAACTTTTGGTTCATCACCATTGGGCAAAGGAGTGTCCCAGGCATATTTGGTGTTGGTTTTGCCCGCTACCAAGCCCCAGTTATAAGCGCCTATATTTTCTTTTTTAAGCAAAGGCATAATATTGCTGAACAGACTATTCCTTGTTCTGGCCATATATTCCGTACAGATCAGTGGTCGTTTAGATACGCTTCTGAGGGTATCAATCCAAAACTGGTGGTCTTTAGGATCTCCATAATTGTGATATGTGGTGATATCAGAATTATGGATCTGGTAATCTGAAAGTTCTTTCAGGTCACGCTTCCATACCCCTACAGAAAGTGGCTGACTAGGATCAACGGTACGTCCCCATTCAAATACTTTTTTAAGCAGGTCCATGCTCTTATTGCCATAACCTGAATTACCAGGTTCATTGTAAAGGTCCCACAGCACAATGCGTTTATCATCTTTAAAACTGGTCAGGATATCCTTCACATAAACTTCCAGCGTATCCACCAATTTAGGGTCCTGATGATAAAGATCTCCCGGATCCCTAACCCAGCCCGAATTGTGTATACCTGGCTTAGGCGCAGGCTGCGTACCTGTTTTATAGGTTGGGTTCCAGCAATCGTCAAACAGCACAAGCAAGGTAGAAATATGGTGCTTATCGGCAATATCCAGATAAGTTTTTACTCTTTCTTTAAAACCCTCCCTGTCTTGCTGCCAGGCTGCATGATGCAGATATACCCGCATAGAATTCATTCCTATACCTTCTGCAAACCCAAGTTCCCGGTCTATTGTAGCCGCATCAAAAGTTTCTTTTTGCCACATTTCCAGCTGGTTAATTGCTGTACTCGGAATAAAATCCGCTCCACGCAGCCATCCCCATTGTTCATACCATTTGTTAGCTTTTTCTACCGTCCATATTTCTCTTGGTTTTTGATCTGTTTGTCCGGTTTGCTTTTGCGCACAGGCCTGAAAAATCAGGACGAATATCAGCAGCGATAGATAGGTTTTTAGGTCTTTCATTGTTTGTAATTTTTATTTATTCTCGTTTATTATTTTCTAATTATAACAGATCAGTGTCCGTTTCTACACGTCCTTTGATCATCCATACCTCCGTATGCGCGGATAAGTATACCTCCATTTCAACTGGTAGCTGGCTTTATATAATCCCATTTTGCAGTAATAGCAGACAGGCAAACGGATGATCCGCCGGTTTTAATGCATCAGGATTGGCCATGCTGACAACCTTTATACCAGATGCAATTAAAACCAATGCGGACCAGCGTATGCCTGGCCACTTTAACAGAATTAATTCAGATCGTCAAAACCTTTGCTTGTAGTAGTTTTTTCATACTGACATTGTTTGTTTTAGTTGTCTATTTGTTAATGGTGCTAATAGAAGCATTAACATTTGATCCTGCTGATCAAATGTTGTACAATTTGTATCAAAAATGTATCTATAATTGGTCTAATCAAGTAATTGATACATTTTATCTTCGTTTATCTGAGTTTTAGAACTATCTTTAGGATAACCACAACAAACCAGATATGTACACCAAACTAACTAAACTATTCTTTGTATTTTTTTTGCTGTTCAGCGTGGTAAGCATTGGCTACAGCCAGTCGTACTCCTTCAGGCACTACCAGGTAGAGAATGGTCTATCTTACAACTCCGTGATCTGCAGTTTACAGGACAAGAAAGGATTTTTGTGGTTTGGCACAAAAGATGGCTTAAACAGATTTGATGGCTATACATTTAAAATATTTAGAAATGATCCCGATAATCCGGAAAGCATCGGGAACAATTTTATCCATAGCCTGTATGAAGATAAAAACCAGACTATTTGGATTGGCACACTTACCGGGCTCTATAAGTACGATCCACTTAAAGAAAGTTTTAGCCTGGTTCCCCCTTCAAAAGGATATGACATCAGAGATGTAAGTGCAGACAGCCACGGAAATATATGGTATATAACAGGCTTGTTCCTTTCACGATATAATGAAAAAACAAAGCAAAACATCACATACAGGAACAAATCACATACCGGTACAACCTCTATCAGCATCAGTGAAAAAGATGATATCTGGGTGTCATCAGCTGATGGTTTCATCCAAAGATACCAGCCGGCCACCGACTCATTTATTAGTTATAAGGTATTTGATAAATCCAAACCGGCCATCTCCCCGTGGATAGAAAAGGTATATCATACCAATAAAGGATATCTACTGGTTGGGACTTCAAATCAGGGAATAAAAATATTTGATATCCATACGTTGTCCTACCGGGACCTGTTAACCTCTAATCCCGACAACACAGCCATCTATGCAAGAGATTTTATGGATATAGGAAATGATAGATACTGGATAGCGACAGAATCAGGATTGTTTATTTATGATATGAAGACAGGTAAATATAAAAACCTGCGCAATAAATTCAACGATCCTTATTCTATTTCAGATAATGCAGTCTATACCCTGTGTAAAGACAAAGAAGGCGGGATTTTTGTAGGAACGTATTTCGGGGGCGTAAACTATTATGCAAAGGAATTTACCTCCTTTGATAAATTTTTCCCACAGGCTTCCGGCAATAGTCTAAGCGGCTATGCGGTTAAAGAAATATGCAATGATAAATATGGGAACCTCTGGATTGGCACAGAAGATGCCGGCTTAAATAGGCTAAATGCTAAAACCGGGGTATTTGAACATTTTAAACCAGGTGGAGGCAAAACCAGCATTAGCCATACCAATATCCACGGATTGCTGGCTACAGATGATGAACTTTGGGTAGGAACTTTTGAACGTGGACTGGACGTTATAGACATCAATACCTTAAAAGTAATCAGGCATTACCAGGTAGAAAATAAGCCCAACCAGTTAAAAAGCAATTTTATTGAATCCATATTAAAAACCCGTTCAGGAGACATACTGCTGGGCAGTTCTTATGGACTGTACAGATATAATAAACATAGCGATGACTTCAGCCTGCTGAATGAAGTGCCCGGAAATCTGCATTACCAATATTTAATGGAAGACAATTCCGGCAATATCTGGGCAGGCTCATTAAGGGATGGCCTGTATATTTATAACAATGGCGACAGAAGATCCACTTCCTATAAGTTCGAAGAAAATAATACCAAAAGCCTGAGCAGCAATGCCATCAATAGCATTTTCCAGGACAGCAAAGGTAACATCTGGGTTGCAACAGAAAATGGTCTCAACCGCTTTAATGAAAAAGACAAAAGTTTTGCCAGGTATACTACCAAAAACGGCTTTCCAAGCAATGTTTTCTATAGGATACTCGAAGATCAAAAGCAGAACCTGTGGATCAGTACCTCTCGTGGACTTGTGTGTTTTAGTCCGGATGAAAAGATAACACTATATACCAGATCCAATGGCTTGCTGAACGATCAGTTCAACTATAGTTCGGCATATAAGAATAAGAATGGCCGGATGTATTTTGGCAGCGTTAAAGGAATGATCAGCTTCCTGCCAGATGAGTTTAGAAAAAACCAGTTTGTTCCGCCAATTTACATTACAGGCTTCCAGGTGTACAACAAAGAACTGCAAATCGGTCAAAAGAATTCTCCCTTGGCCCAATCGATCAATTTTACCAGGGTACTGAACCTTGAACACCACCAATCCACGTTTAGTATTGATTTCGCTGCGCTAGGGTACACGGCACCCGAAATGACAGAATACACCTATACAATGGAAGGTTTGGACCAAAACTGGACCTATCTTAAAACCAACCGAAAAGTATATTTTACTAACCTCGCGCCGGGTACGTATACATTTAAGGTGAAAGCTACAAACAGCAGTGGCATCTGGAATCCCTATGTGGCCAGCCTTAAAATTGTCATCAGCCCTCCTTATTGGGCAAGTCCTATGGCTTATCTGCTTTACTTCATCATTGTGGTAACTGCCATATACTACGGCATAAAATATTACCATCAAAGAACCAGCGATAGAAATAAAAGAAAGATCGAGCGCTGGGAATCTAAAAAGGAAACGGAGCTTTACCAGGCTAAAATCGAATTTTTCACTTATGTTACCCATGAAATTAAAACACCCCTAACCCTGATCAAAGGTCCTTTAGAGGAAGTGATGCGCCATGCAGAAGCCTTGCCCCAGGTCAAAGAAAACCTAACGACCATGGAAAAAAACACCAATCGTCTGATAGAACTGACCGATCAACTCCTGGGCTTCAGAAAAACTGAGATTGAAGGCTTTAACCTCAGTTTTGTAAATGTAAACATCAACGACATCCTGAAAGAGAACTGTTCCAGGTTCAAAACAGCTATTGAACATAAAAAACTGGAATTAACTGTAGATTTACCAGAGATGCCCCTCTATGCTTATGCCGATCCAGAAGCACTAAACAAGATATTCAGTAACCTGATCGATAATGCGGTAAAATATTCCAGAAGCGAAATTTCGGTAAAGCTGGTCACCTATGAGCACAATTTCGTAATCACCGTATCCAGTGACGGCAAAGTTATTCCAGAAAATTTCCGGGAAAAGATCTTCGAACCCTTCTTCAGAATGACCAGTGCAGGATCGGAAAGAGGAGCAGGAATTGGCCTGGCCCTGGCCCGATCCCTTACTGAATTGCATGAGGGGACTTTGGGGCTAAAAAATGAGGATAAAAAATACAACAACTTTGTGTTGACCCTACCCATACGCCATGAACAAGAATTTAAAATCAGTTTAACAGAAACAAGCCCAATTGCAAAAAGCATCTCGCAAAAAAAAGATGCGACAAATTGTCCCATCATTTTAGTGGTAGAAGACAATACAGAGATCCGTGCCTTCATTGCAGGCAAACTGGCTAAAGATTTTGAGGTATTACAAGCTGGAAACGGACAGGAGGCGCTGGATATCTTAAAAGAAAAAAGCGCTCATCTGATCATCAGCGACATCATGATGCCGGTTTTAGATGGAATAGCATTGTGCAGAGCGGTGAAGGAGAACCTGGAATATGCACACATACCGATCATCCTGCTCACCGCAAAAAATACTTTACAGTCTAAAATAGAAGGCCTGGAGGTTGGTGCAGATGCCTATCTGGAAAAACCTTTCTCTCCGGATCATTTGTTAACCCAGGTTTCCAATTTATTAGCAGGCAGGGATAAAATTAAAAACTACTTTGCAAGTTCTCCGCTGGTTCACATCAAGAGTATGGCCTACAATAAAGCAGATGAGGCTTTTCTGGAAACACTTTATGAGGCCATCCATAAAAACCTGGACAACAAATCCCTGGATGTAGATCAACTGGCCGAAATCATGCACATGAGCAGACCAACACTATACCGGAAAATCAAGGCCATTTCTAACCTTTCACCACACGAGCTCATCAACATCACCCGGCTTAAACGGGCAGCCGAACTGCTGGCTGAAGGGAACCATAAGATCCTGAAGATCGCTTCCATGACGGGTTTCAGTTCTCAGACCCAATTTGGGAGATCCTTTCTTAAACAGTTTGGAATGACACCTTCTGAATATGCTGCATCAAAGCAGTTGACTATAACTGGTCAATCTTGCAGTCCTAACTGATTCATTATAAAAATCATATGGGGTCATTTCAGTTTTGGCGAGAAGGGGTCAACAAGATGTATTTTGTGTATACATGTGTTAAAATCTCCGTTACAGAGTACGGTTCATATGAGAATCAACAGAATACCTCATATGAACCATACTTGTTAGTTATTCCTTAATTTACAATCCAATACTTATCAGTAGAATTAAAATTATTAAATACATAAAAATCACCATTTTCTTCCATACATAGCAACGATGTTCCAACACCTACTATTTTTTTGAACCGATTCCAGCCGGTGCCGATACGACTTCTATAACCTAGAGAACCGTTCGCCGTAACTGGAATGCTCCATAAAATTCCATTGGCGTCAACCCCCAAAAGAGATTGATTATTGAACATAGTAAGGGGCTCATAAATAGCATACCCTGTTCCTACGGTAACTCCGTTAGGCGCGCCAAATGTAGCGTCATTTTTTGCATACCAGGCCTTAACCTCCCCTGAGGTCAATGGGTCTGCCGAGGCGGCTAATACTGACAAGAAGAAACCGTTACCGGGTACAAACCTCGGCATAGTAAATCCGGTTCCGAAAGTGTTTGCTGAAGTGGGCGTCGCTTTTACAAAAATTAGCTGACCATTTTGAATTTGGTGCATGGATACAGCACCGGCAGTATTAATACCGATAAACCGATCCTCATTGTAGTAGAAGAAGTCGCGATAAGTAGCGCGGGGAACGAGCGAAGCTATGGATGCTGTTTGGGTTAACGATCCGTCTGCATTTACAGCATAACGAATGATGCCGCCTGTAGCATTCCACTCATATAAACTTTGCCCTTCACCCTTAAAATATTTACTTGCTATCCTTCCTGGGACTGAAAGTTTTATACCTCTGTTAGAGATTGCATCTGGTGCCCGATAGGTTTTAAACTTATTGTAAACGATATCTAAGCCTTGAGGTGGAAAGAAAACAGTTCTGAATTTAAACTCACCTGCGTCGGGAAAGTTAGGTAATTGAACTTCCACTGTGGCCCGTTCTATTTTCACTGTTTTTTCCGCGCCGGCTTTGTCTTTGTAAACAATTTCTGAATAGATAACACTATCCCCGCGGGTCGATGGCGAAACGTTTAGCGTGAAAAGCGACTTTGCATAGTCGAAATTAAATGCTGTTAAATTTCTCGCACGCAAGCCATCTGCAAATTCTGAACCCCATACATTGATGGTTGAAGACGAATATAATGACGTTTCTCCTCTGTTGTTTACATTCCTGAATTCGAAAAGTGTGGAGCCTTCAGGAAGGTTTTCAACGATCACCGAGTCCTTTTGGACTCCTGCTCCTTTACGTACAAATTCTTTCACAATTGAATCTTTCCTCCTATTCCAGTAGATAATGGTCTTTTCTACTTTGGGATCGGAACCGATATACCATGTTATCTTTGCTCTTCCGAATCCCGAAAAATATTTAATGGAGTCTACTTTTCCTAAATAGACTTGCTCTTCTTTCTCAGCATATTTTCGCTGAATGTCGTCCATTTTGTCGCAAGAGGACAATAATAATAAAACGACCGCTATGAAGGCTAGTGTTATGGGAATTATTTTAGTTATCTTTTTCATCTGTATAAAGTTTATTCCATTTCTATTGTTGTGGAACTGTGTTATCGCCATAAACAGTAATCTCTCCCATAGACCAATAGTTGTTTACGGGAGGTGGCATTGTACCTGCAATTTCACGTACAAATATTCGAATATATCGCACTGGGCCAGCATCCAGTGGAATTTCGTATTCCGTACCGTTTGCTGCAAGGTTTAATGCGCCCTGTGGATCTGGCGGAACCATTCTGTCATAGCGAGGTATGGCATGCCAACCCAAATATTGCCAGTCATCTTTAAATGTCCGGGCAGGAAGCTGGGTGGTTTCGTTAATCCCATCGAGGTCTCTGATATTCTTATTGCGAACAGCATACTCGTCCAGCCAGTACGGACGGTCAGCCAATTTAGCAAAGTCAATTTTCTTGACACCCCATGCCTCAAATTGAGTAATATTTGCCTGTCCGTAAACGGAGTTGACATGATAACCGTGAATAACAATCCGACTGAGCTTGACAACTTGTTTGAGATCAATAGTCATAGATATGCCACTACCGCCTCCGGATTGAGTCAACCATCCGTGAGAAGCAGTATTAACAATGTTGTCCCATAGTGAACTAATGTTTCTACCAGAAAGATTTGTGACATTGTCATAAGGGATACTTGACCGAAAATCCGCATATGGTTTCGGTACCACCGTCTCAAAAAATGGAGTTGTCTTAAGCACCGTCGTGTCCGATATATTTCCCCACTTATCTTCAAAAGCGATCGCAAAAGTAGTCTCTTTTGGATTAAAGCCCCGGAACGAGCGGCGTTCCTTTTCGCTCGAGGAAAAATACATTTCCTTGGTTACCAGAGCGCCTTTTTCGTCTTTAACCATCAACCGGACACCAAATTCTGTCTTTTTAGGATTACTCCAATCCGCAACAATACCGCCAAATCCCGGCACCATATTCAGGGAATTCTTGGCAATGCTAATAGGTGACTCCAGAGGTTTAAACTCTAATTCAAGAGGCTCTGAACGCTGTTCCTGTTTATTAACCATGTACAGGCGGAAGGGCACTTTGTCCAGCGTGTTAAATCCTTCGATTGTAAGCATATTTTTATGAATAGACGATTTCTCGGTAAACAATTTCCCGTTCCGCTCATATTCTGCCATCACGTAAAGTAAGTTGGGGTCGTTTGGGAGTTTGTACGTAATCGTCGCTCCTCCGTTAATAGGAGTTATCTGATCAACCTCTATCGGTCCGGAAGACCATTTGCCACCCGGTTTGTCAATTTCCTGTTTGCAAGCGAAAAAGGTACATAAAACCAATATCGCCATTATAAATCTATATTTTTTCATAAATTAATCTTTATTAATAATTCCATTTCTGTACTTACCGTTATTACCAACCATACGTTTGAACCAAATTTGGATTAATCCGTAAGTCGTAATCTCTGATTGGATACAGGTAATCTCTAAATGTAACCTGGCGTACAACTTGGCTATAGACGAAAGGAACATAAAATTGTTCTGTTTCTCTGGATGGAGTCCAAGACATAGGACGGAGGTTCCAATACTGACCAGCCGTTTTCCATCGACGTATATCCCAAAAGCGTTGTCCCTCAAATGAGAGCTCGATCAGGCGCTCTCTTTGAATAATTTTACGCATCTCATTTTTATTTGATGGTGCGTCAGGATTAAAGGCCGCTTGTTGCCACGACTGTACTACGCCATTCAATCCCGCCTTAGCCCGCACCTCGTCAATCCATTTGTAGACCTCTGCATCTGGTTGGCCCTTTGTTTCGTTCAGTGCCTCGCTGTAAAGCAAATAAAGATCTGATAAGCGTAGTAAAGGAAAGTTATAAGGATATGCTGTATATCGCTTATTCACATCTCCCTGACTGGCGGATGACTCAAACGGGATAATCTTTTTAGGAGTATATGCACCATGGCCCGCTGCTGGTCCAACCTCATCCGGACGGCTCTTAATAAAGGGGGCAAATGAGACGCCGCCATTGGTTGTAGTAGTCGATAGCTCAAAGAACCCTCTGTCTATACCTAAATTGGCGTAAAAACGCGGCTCCCGGAAGAAGTGAAGAAGGACGGTTACTTCGCCAGTAGCAATATAAGATTGATGATTATCCGCCGACGTTGCCCGTTTTAAGCTATATCTGTTGTTGTAGTCATACGTTTTATCTTCATTAATCGGAACACCCTTGTTTGAATAAAACAATTCACCCATATGCCAGGAAGCAGACATGTAGTTGATATAACTAGGCTGATCTGTACTATACAATACCGGAAAAAGACTTGCAAGCATATTTCCTAGCGGAGCAAAGCTGGAACCACCTTTACCATTTGCAAATTGTTCTTGAGTGGCCCAGATTACTCCCGGATTTCGCTCGATCGATTCAGTAATAGCCTTTCTGACAGTCATCAACTGCACCAAACTGTCATTCATTGCGAATGTTTGGGCGCCACCTGCAAACTTGTTGAACTCATATAAGCGGTTTCCGGCAGCATGGGCAGCATCAATTGCCTCCTTTATGGCTACGGCAGCTCTCTCCCATTTTTTAGGGTCAGGAGTACTAGAGATTAATTGTTTCCCGCGCTTATCGATCCAACCTGCATAATCCGGATTGCCATTAAATAATGGGCTGGCTCCCCAGGCTAAAACTTTCGCCTTAATACCCAGTGCAATAGTTTTGGAAATCCGGCCTTGTTCTGTCGACGGATCTGGAAGTGCCAATGGTAAATCAACCGCCGCCTCATCCAGTAACTGCACGATGTAGTTTACACATTCATCCACTGGTTCGCGATATACTTTCGTTTCCTCAGGAGTAGCCGATAAGGGTAGATTTTCTTTCACCAACACAATGGGGCCGTACAATTCCATTAAAAAGAAATGGTAATAGGCCTTTAGGAATTTCACTTCGGCGATCCATCGAGCCCGTTCTATTTCGTCGATATCACGAGGAATATGTGCGTTTTCCAGAAAAATATTGCAGTCACGTATGGCTTGATACATTGATTTACCTCCCTGGCCTCCCGTCCAGTAATCCTGCAGTGGATTATTGGTGTTTTGAAGTCCACGGGAAATTTGGCCGGCGGGCGTATTTCCAGCCCTGCTATCGCTCCTCCAGTCAAACTCGTCCCTGCTGGTAAAATAGGCAGGGTAGTAAAACGGATCGGTCGGATCTGGCAAGTGTGAGTAACATGTTCTCAAAAACTTATCCATTACAGAGCGGTTGGAGAAGGCGTGGTCCAATGTCGCTGTGTCATTTGGCACCACATCCAGGTATTTGCAGCTCATAATTCCCATCAGGGAAAAGGCTACTATTATTCTCATTATATTCTTCATTCGTAGATCTTTATTAAAATTTAACATTCAAACCTAAGTTAAATACACGCTGAACCGGATATCCCAGGCCTAATCCGCCCATTTCCGGATCCCACATCTTAAACTTAGAAATGTAAAACAAATTGGTTCCGCTGAGGTACACCCGCATCATACTCATACGGGCTCTTTTACTCAATCGCTCGGGTAAAGTATAGCCTATTTCCGCCTGTTTTAGTCGTATAAAGGTTCCATCACGCAGCCAATGCGTACTCGTCTGATTGTTATTTGAGATGGTATACTCAGATAGTCGCGGCCAGAATGCTTCTATATTCCTGTTCGTTTCAGACCAGTGATCGTCTGCGATCGTTTGCATCAGCGCTTTTTGTCCCTGGTTGAGGAAAGGAGAGATACCAGCGGGGCTTATAAAGAACGAGGATCTGGCAGACCCTTGAATAAAGAAATTGATGTCGAAGGCTTTATATGCTACCGAGATCGAGTTTCCGTAAATGATCTCAGGAATAGTCGGGTGACCAATGGCTACCATATCGTCCGTATTGATCTGACCGTCATTGTTGATGTCCTTGTATTTAATATCTCCTGCACCATATTCTCCAAATAGTTGTTTGGGCGAGTTGTTTACTTCTTCCTCATCAATGAATAGCCGCTCGGCAATGTAACCTATCGGCTGATTAATCTTCTGTCCAACGCGGGTACGCCAGGGGACATCACTATAATCAGGTTCTTCCCACTTCTTAACTGTGCTTGCTGCATAAGTGAAATTGCCATTTATCATTAACGATAAACCGTTATTGAACTTTTTGTTGTAGGTCAGTTCCACATCCATTCCCTTTCCCTGAGCCACTCCAACATTTGCCTGAGGGACTACCCGAAGACCCATAGTAGTTGGTATATCTACCCGGGTCTGAAGAATATTACTTCGGGTTTCCTGAAAAAAGTCTGCTATAAGCGTCAGATCGTTGAACAATCCAAGCTCTAAACCGAAATTCGCCTTTTTAGCAACTTCCCAGGTGATCTGGTCGTTGGCATACCGATCGATAGAAATACCCGTACGGTAGTTTCTATTCAAACCAAACCAGTATCCGGTCCCGTTCATATTGATCTGAGACAGGTAGAAAAACCGATCATACAAAGACCCTATCTGATCGTTTCCGACCTTACCATATGTAGCACGTAATTTTAAAGTAGTTATCACATCCTTCACACCCTTCATAAACTGTTCGTTACTTATCATCCACCCAGCTCCGGCAGAAGGAAAAAATCCCCAACGGTTCTGCTCGGCGAAACGTTCGGTACCGTTATATCCAAAGTTTAGTTCCAGAAAGTAGCGGGAATCATATCCATAAGATAACCTGCCAGCTGAGGAGATATTCCTTCGTGCTAGAGATGCTTGAAGGTCATCAGACACTCTCTCATCATATTGAAGGGTACCAGTTTCATTCCTGATCGTACCAACTAATAAGGCATTGAGATCATGCTTTTTATTAAAGGTTTTGTTGTACTGCAGGCGAACCTCACCATACTGGGACGCATTGACCGTTCTGCCCTGACTTTCATAGTTCAGATACTCAGTACCACTGTCTGGATTGAGCGGTGTTAATTGATAGGAACCGTCTATGGTATTTGCAAGACTGTAATAAAATGGACGATACGCACGGTTTTGCGCATAATACGCTTTCCGCATCGCGTTGAATGTTCCTCTCACAGTTAAACCCTCCAGACTCCCGGTAAATTTATGATCCATTTCCATTTGCAACAGCATCATGGACTCTTTCGATTCCTGAAATGAGCTGACCACTTGCGCCCAAGGGTTGGAAAAAGACATTTCCGGATTCATACCGAAAAGGATATGGTCAGTAAATTCGTTGGCTGCGTCTGCCGGATAAAATGGCAGGAACCGCACCGGTGACGCATTTCGTGCCGCGCGAAATACCGCCGCGCCACCCGACACTGTGTTGCCCAACTCATCTTTCATACTGGGAATATAAGGGCCCGTCCGATCATCAAATGATCCGTATGCACGCACAACACCAGTGGTGGTTGGTGCAAACTTAATGGTCACATTCGAGCGTATCTGAAGCCGATTGATATTGATGTTGTTCTCTACCAGATTTTGTTCGCTTTCTTTTAGTATTCCCTTGTCATTCTGAAAGTTGGAAGCCAGGTAATACTGTACAGATTGTCCCCCGCCGGTGAGGTTCATATTCAGACGGCGGTTGATCGCCTTATCGTCTATTAAATAGTCATACCAGTTTACGGATGGATATCGAAGCGGGTCGGTGCCCAGCTCTGTTTCCCGAATTTTAGAAGACGAATAGGGTAGGTCTACCAGGGCGTTGCGCGTTCGCACCGCTTCGTTGTGAAGTTTCATGTAGGTAACAGGATCGGCCAGTTCGGCTAACTTAGTATTATAAGAGTTGGACTGCTCAGCTCTTACGCTGATCGACAATTTGTCTACCGCTCCCACCTTTGTCGTCACCAGAATCACGCCGTTTGCTCCACGTGCGCCATACAGTGCCGCGGAACTGGCATCCTTTAGTACGGAAAAGGATGCGATGTCGTCTACGTTTAACCGGGCGAGGTCGTTTGTTGCCATTTCTACACCGTCAATCAGGATCAGCGGATCTCGTTTACCAGATGTACTAAAAGTCGTAACGCCACGGATGTAAAATTCGGCGTTATCCAGTCCTGGTTCTCCTGACCGTTGGTAGGCAATCACTCCACCAACCTTTCCAGCCAAAGCGGTTGTCAGGTTACTTGACGAATTTCTCATGGTAGAAGGTCGAACTGTTGAAATAGCACTAACCACACTTTCCTTCTTCTGTGTACCAAAAGAGGTTATGACAACCTCGTCCATAGTAGATGTTGACTCTTGCAAGGTGACACGAACTTCCTTTAAGCCTTTAACCGGCACTTCTTTTGACGCATAGCCAATAGACGTAAACTCCAGTATGGCGTCGTTGTTCGGAATTGTGATAGAAAAGTTTCCATTCAAATCCGAAACAGTAGCAATTTTTGTCCCTTTAACCCTTATACCCGCTCCGATTATTCCAGCCTCATTAACATCGCTGACCCGGCCGGTTATGACACGCTCCTGAAACAAGGACCTGCGTTCATTAAGACCATAGGTAACGGACGCCACTTTACCAATATCCACAGCCTTTGCACTAAGTGAAAGGGGAATAAAAGGCGGCACGATTACTACAGCCATAGATAGAACTGTACCTAACCACCTGATTGAGTCCTTTCGACTAAATTTTGTAGTTTTTTTTGTCATAATTAATTGTTTATATGGTTTATTACTAGGTTTTACTGTCTATTTCAAGAGCGGATCATGTTCTTTTCATTGCTTATTTAAAATATCTGTGGAAGAAATTATATTTATGGTTACGTACCCGGTTTTGAAAAATAAGATCATTGCCGGAAATACTGCCATAAAATCACGGGAATAAACTTCCGCCTTCTTCCGGGCTGTTAAATTTGAGTAAGACTGGGTATCGTAATTTTCATGATGGCAATTTTAGTTTGTTTGATTAGGAATTGGTAACGCTAATAGATGAATTAATTTTTGATCCAGCTGATCAAATGTTGTGCAATTTGTCTCAAAATTTAGCGAATATGCCGAAAATCTGTCAAGTAAACCCAGGCATTTCAGCCTGAGATTCTCATAGACCGTACCTGATGCTCCCGCATCATAAGGCTCTTCTCATATAGCCCACTAACCGGGCTAGCTTTACCAGGTATACTACAAAAAACGGTTTCCAAAGTAATTTTTTTTACAGGACTCCGGAAGACCAGCAGCAAAAACTTATGGATCAGCTGCTCCCAGCTTTCTACCCTGCAAAGTGCTGTGAAGAAGATAATCCCAGATCGTAAGCGATGCTGTTTATGTTACCTACGTTTTTAGTCCAATGTTTTTAGCTTCCTCAACCCTCTTTCTAAAAGTAAATTCTAAAGAAGGAATGCATTTGACGGGCATCTTGTTGGTGCCAACTTATTTTATCTCTACTTAGTATTTATCCCAATTTTTATTGGGTTTAGACCAAATGATCCGCGCAACATATACCCTTCCGTCTGCGCCATATTTTGTTGGCTGACGTCCCGACATCCCTTCCGAGGTGGTAATCCACGTTTCGTTCTTATTGACATTGACCACTCCAAAATTGCCCAATTGTGCACCTTTATTTGGCACCAAAATACGTTCAGATTCACGTATAACTACCAGCCGCTCAGGATCTACTTCAGCAATAAAGAGCGGGGCTCTGTGGCGAACTACGTTTTCATTGTCGGTACTGCGCCTCGTATAAACTAGAAATAAACCATTATTATGTGTTACCCAGTGCTGTTGTGTATTATAACTTCCTACATCTTCTCCATTATCAAAACGCCAGACTTTTGGCTTGGAATAATGCAAGCCATCCTTACTCACTGCTACATATGCCGCAGAGTCATTACGTAACGTCAAGTAAAAATTTTGTTTATAAAATGTAAGGGATGGTTCTGTAAACCCTCTACCGATGTGATAACTGAGCACATCTCCATAGGCTAAATAGCTCAATTGTTTGCCATCAAATTTACAGCGCAAGACCGTCGCGCTATACACATTAACGTCTTTTGCTTTAAAATAAATGGGTAACAAAATATCGCCATTGGGTAAATCCAGCCGCTGTGTACTTCCTGCACCGGCATTATAAAACCTATTGGTATCTGGCAGCTTCAAAGTTGCCCATGCAGACCAGGAGTTGTCTTTTGTGTCATAAATGGACCAGGCGGTGTAACGCTTCTCATTTTGAGCATGATGATTGTCTCTGTATGGGATCGTATGGCCGGTTCCAAGTAATTTCTTTGTTTTTTTATGCCATTTTGGACTGAAGTCTGACAATCCCATTTCAAGCTCAGTTCCCATGGGCACGCGACCTAGCGTCTGCGTATCTTCCTTAGGATCCGACCAGGTTTTACCGAGGTCTTTACTTTTTAAATGTGACAGGGCAAAAAAAACGTCACTCCTGCCAATCAGCCATTTTTGCATGGTTAAGACGACCTCATTCAGCCCCTTTTTAGGAACAATTCCAGCATGAGGATGAAACCAATTGTCGATACCATTATAACCGGAACTGACCACATCCAGCTGTATTTTATAATCCAATAATGGACGTGGCTCCCGACCAGCATCCTGACCATAACCCATTGAATAGGAAAAGACAAAAAGAATTACCCCAGATAGATGTACAAAAGAAAATTTAAGAAAAATACTACCTTTCATTATGCTTATTGCTTAAAGTTACTTAATAAAATCCAACAATCACCTTTCGCGGTAAAACAAATCTGCTGATGGAAACGATCTAAAAAACAAAAAGAGGTTGATCATCTTCTATCGATGATACAACCTCTTTCCCCATTTGCGTGTATTTCTATTTCTTATTCTGAACGTTTTTCTTCAGCTTTTTCTGCATTATAAGCCAGCAAGGCCCTTGGGGCCCTATAGCCATAACGAACCGGATCTTTCATGATCTCTTTCATGGATATCAGTTTATAAACATAGCCCCCCGTTTCATTGTTCAGCTTCATCTTAAAATAATTATCCTGGTTTTGCCTGTTAATCTGGCGCTTCATGTGGCTGTCGCCTACATTATAAGCAGCAGCAACCAGTGTCCAGCTGTCAAAAATGCCATAAAGCTCTTTAATGTATTTGGCTGCCGCGATAGTAGATTTACGTAAGTTGTTGCGCTCATCTACCTTTGAATTCACTTTTAAGCCATACATTCGGGCAGTTCCGGGCATAAATTGCCAGAAACCTGCAGCACCTTTAGGCGAAACCCCACTATTTAATCCCGACTCTACCAAAGGCATATATTTAAAATCTTCCGGAATGCCGTAAGCGGCCAGGATAGGTTCGATAATCGGAAACCATTCCGCTGCCTTTCTGTGCAGCATATTGGTTTGTAAATTGCTGAAATAATGTGCAGCGAGTGTCTTTTTCATTTTTTTCTCTACCCTGGCATCACCAATAGGTAGCGACTCTTCTGCAAAATTTAACTGAGCCATAAGAGATAATGGCTTCCTGATCTTTGTTGTTACTGTGTCTTTTTTTGTTGTACTTTTTTCTTCTTTTGAAATACTCTCCGCTGCTTGGGGCATGTTGTAAGCAAACACTTTTGCCATAACCAGTAATGCAATAATTACCGTACATGGTATGATGTGTTTCTTTATCATTTTCCTCCTTCTTTTGGTTAACAATTTTAAAACGCCTGCAAACATACAACATATTTGGCTAATTATCAAGTAATTACAAATTAAAGCGCTAAAATCACGGTTTATATACCTTTAAACGATGATTTATATTTATCTTCAGCAAGCGATATTGGCCTGCTTATGCGTTCTACTTTTTAAGGCCAAAACAGCCCTCCCAAAATGCCAGGTCTACTCCCTGAAACCCATAAAAAATATAGACTTGCCAAGGCAGACTCCGCGCTTTTGAACCAGAAATCTAACAGTTAAAATAGTGTTTTAGCTGTGCTGCTAAATATTTGGTCCTTATTAGATTTTTTTTAGATCATTTTTAAATCTTACTTAGGTCAAATCGACCTAGCAAGGACCTAGCAATGTCCTAGTAAGGACCTAATAAAATTCAAAAAACACATAACGCTCCACCATACCTCTAGGGCAATAGAATTATCAGTTACCTAAGTAGGACCCTCTCACCGGGTAACATACTAAAATTGCGAATCAGCGCAATTTTATGTAATTTTGTGGCCGCATAAATTATGCGGTTAAAAGCGTATCATGATCAAAAACAACAACAGGAACAGTCGGGATGACAAGTCCAAACCGGGAAACCGAAGCACAACAGGCAAAAAACCAGATGGAGCAGGCGCTACTTACAAGGGAAAAAGCAAGTTTGACGATAAAGAGGGGAAAGACAATAAATTTGGTGACTCAAAGGATTTTAAACCGAGAACGTCGAGAACCCCAGGGGCATTTGGTGCTTCGAGAGGCCCAAAAGAAAGTGACAGAAAGGATTTCAAACCAAGAGCAGGAAAAGACGGCGATTCAAAAAGCTTCGGTTCAAGAGGCACAGGCTCGAGGGACTTTAAACCTGGCAACAGAGACAGCGACAACAGGGATTTTAAACCCCGCTCTTCTAAAGATGGCGGTTCAAGAGAAAATCCTGCCGGAGAAAGTAAACGCAGCTATATAAAGAAAGATAATTTTAGTACCGGAGGGGATAAACCTTTCCGGAAATTCGATGATAAAAAAGGTCAGAGCCCAAGAAGTACTGACAGCAGGCCGTTTAGAAAAAGGGAAGATGAGCAAGCCAAACAAGGCTTTAAGCCATGGGAAGGCCGTCCCGAGCGGGAAGAACGCGGAGAGCGTGGAGAGCGCGGAGAACGTGGCAGCCGCCAGGAACGCAACAATACCTGGAACGGCCCGGAAAAGGCACCTACCATGCGGGGCAGAAAAAATGCCCCTGTCCAGAAAGATGACGGCCTGATCCGTTTAAACCGTTACATTTCAAATTCAGGCATCTGCTCCCGCCGTAAAGCCGATGAGCTGATTGAAGCTGGCGTAGTTTCTGTAAATGGTGAAGTGGTTTCGGAACTGGGCCACAAAATAGACCCGGTAAAAGATCAGGTACGCTATAATGGCGAACTGCTGAAACGTGAAAAAAAGATTTACGTACTGCTCAATAAGCCTAAAGATTACATCACCACAACCGACGATCCACAGGAACGCCGTACAGTAATGCAACTGGTAGAAAAAGCCAGCCGCGAACGCATTTATCCTGTAGGCAGGTTAGACAGGAATACTACAGGCTTATTGCTGATGACCAATGATGGCGACCTGGCCGATAAGCTTTCCCATCCTAAAAACGGAATCACCAAAATATATCATGTAGAACTGAGCAGGAGTTTAAGCCAGGGCGACCTGAACAAAATTCAGTTCGGACTGGAGCTGGAAGATGGGATCATTAAACCTGATTCTGTATCTTACGTAACCGGGGGTTCTAAGCGCGAAGTAGGTATCCAGATCCATAGCGGAAAAAACAGGATTGTACGTCGTATATTCGAACATCTTGGATATGACGTGGTGAAACTTGACCGTGTGGTTTATGGAAACCTGACCAAAAAAGACCTTCCCCGCGGAAGATGGCGCTACCTGGAAGAGCATGAGCTGATCCAGATCAAACACCTGATAAAGTAATTAAATATGAATAAGATCTGCTCACTTTTACTGGTTACCTTTTTTACACTGCAAAGCTTTGCACAGAAAAATAACTATAATTTAATTATCGGCACCTACACCAGTCCGGGTAAAAGTGAGGGGATCTACCTCTATAACTTTGATGTGAACACTGCTGATTTCAAGTTCAGGAGTGTAGCTAAAGATGTAACCAACCCCAGCTATCTTGCCCTAAGCAAGGATAACAAATTTGTTTACTCGGTAGCAGAGGCCCCCGGCAACAGTGCAGTAGCTGCATTCGGCTTTGATGGCGTTAAAGGCCAATTTAGGTTTTTAAATAAGCAGGCAACCAACAGTCAGGGCCCCTGCTTTGTAACCACCAACGGTAAAAATGTTTTTTCTGCCAATTACGGTGGTGGCAGTATGTCTGTCTTTGGCATAGAAAAAGATGGTTCGCTAAGCCCCCTGAAACAGCTTGTACAGCATACCGGTAAAAGTATCGACCCTAAAAAACGTCAGGAAAGCGCACACGCACACCAGGTACAGTTTACACCAGATGGCAAATATCTGGTATGTACAGACCTGGGTGAGGATCAGGTATACATCTACAATTATCATCCTGAAGGGAAAGACCAGTTGCTAAGGGTAAAAAACACGGTAAAAACAACCCCAGGTAGCGGACCAAGACACCTTGCCTTTAGCCCCAATGGTAAATTTGCTTACCTGGCGCATGAATTTAATGGCAGCATTACAGCATTTAGCTATGCCAGCGGCAACCTTAACAAAATCCAGGAGATCGGTACTGCACCCAAAGATTTTTCGGGAAGAATTGATGGGGCAGATATCCACGTATCGCCAGATAGCAGGTTCTTATACGAGACCAACCGTGGGGATGCCAATACCATTTCTGCTTTTGCTGTTCAGGCCGATGGAAAGCTGTCTTTTATAGAAACCATTAGCACGATGGGCAAAGGCCCAAGAAATTTTGTTATTGACCCTTCCGGAAAATATTTGCTGATTGGACATCAATATACCAACGACATCGTAATTTTTGAGCGCAATAAAAAAACCGGCACCTTAAAGGATACCGGTAAAAGAATGGAAATAGGTGCACCGGTCTGTCTGCTTTTTACACCGGTTAAATAAGACAGCTTTCTACACTTTGTGTAGTTTGTGCGATTCCTCAATAACTTTATTGTAATAATTTACATAATCCGGAAGGATCTTTTTCAAATCAAAATCCTGTGCCCTTGCAAATGCATTTTCTTTAAACTGCTGCAGCACCTCATCGCTTTCCAGAATATATATGGCTTTATTGGCCATATCTTCCACATCCCCGACATTGCTCATAAAGCCCGAGAAACCATCTATATTGAGTTCCGGCAAACCACCCGAATTAGAGGTAATAGCCGGAACTTTACAGGCCATGGCCTCCAATGCCGCCAAACCGAAGCTCTCAGACTCTGAAGGCATTAAAAACAGGTCAGACACAGAAAGAATTTCTTCTACTGCATCCTGTTTGCCCAGAAAACGGACATGCTCGCAAATGCCCAGACTTCTGCAAAGCTGTTCATCATAGGCACGTTCAGGTCCATCCCCTACCATTAACAATTTGGAAGGGATCTTTTCCTGGATCTTCTGGAAAATCCTGATTACGTCGGCAGTACGTTTAACCTTTCTGAAATTGGAAGTATGGATCAGTATGCGCTCGTTGTTTGGCGCAATGGCCTTTTTAAAATGATCTTTAGGTTTTAAGCTAAAGCGGCTGAAATCTATAAAATTGGCGATTACCTTAATCTCATTGGTAATTTCAAAATGCTCTTCTGTATCTTTTTTTAAACTTTCGGATACGGTGGTTACTCCATTAGATTTATTGATAGAGAAGGTAACTACCGGCTTATAGGTTGGATCTTTACCTACCAGGGTAATATCGGTTCCGTGTAATGTGGTTACAAAAGGGATAAAAATACCATACGTTTCCAGAATCTGCTGGGCCATAAAGGCCGCCGAAGCATGCGGGATGGCATAATGTACATGCAGGATATCGAGCTTTTCAAAACGCACCACATCTACCAGCTTGCTGGCCAGTGCCGATTCGTAAGGTGCATAATCGAACAAAGGATAATCCCTTACGGAAACTTCATGATAAAAAAGGTTGGCAGAGAAAAAGTCGAGTCGTGCAGGCTGGCTATATGTGATAAAATGCACCTGATGACCTTCATCGGCAAGCGCCTTTCCAAGTTCAGTAGCCACTACGCCACTCCCTCCAAAAGTTGGGTAACAAACAATACCTATTTTCATGAATACATATTTCTTTTTAATGGTGATGAAATGTTGCAAAGTACTGTACTTAAACTGAGCTTTATGTTAAACAATTGCAATTATTTAACTGAACTGCAATCCTGCTGCCGAACTAGTTTTTCATCTCTTCCTGTATCACCAGGTACATCTCGTTGGGTCTTTGGGTACCGATGTAATATTCGAAACCATCGCGGTCTGTTAACACCACGGCATCTTTTCCTGATGAATAAAACCTGACGCTTCCCTTGCGGTGCAGGTTGTATACCGGATTGTTGAACAGGTAATTGCTATAGATGTCTTTTCTGACTTTAACAATGGTATTCAGGTCAATCTCTACTTTTTTTGCAGACCACAGCCCGTCTATAATGATCTTTTTCTGGTCTATAGTGGTTTTATACTGGATAAGGAAAAGCAACAGGATAGAAACACCAATGATACCGAAGCCCACAATCAGAAAAAGATCTTGTGTATTGTCGCGGTCACGTTCATAAACATAGGCAGCAAAACAGAATGCAGCCATTACCAATCTGATACAGATCCTGATGTAATCGCGGCCTATGTACTGTTTTTCAAAAAAAGCGTATCGGTTACTCATTTATATGTGTTTATTGTACTGCAATAAAGTTAAGGTTTTTTAGTTCCATCCTTGTCTGCAACAGTTTTATTTTGTTTAGGAATTGTAATAAGTAGATGTTTCAGCTCAAAGATTGTTACATTTTTTGTGCCTTCTGTAAGCCGGTATCTGTTGTCCTGCCTTAGGCCTGCCACCCAGATCACCTCTCCATTGCCATTAACCAGTATAGGGACTTCATCTTTGTGGCTAAGTGGCACTTTCTCGTCTATAAAAAAATCGCTCAGTTTTTTAAAGCTTTTCATACCCATTGGTTTAAACCTGTCGCCCGGCTCCCTGCTTCGCAGCACCAGTGGATAAAGGAGCTTATCCCCGTCAACATAAGCTTTGTCAGGGTTTGGTTCAAAGCCAGTATGGGTTGATCTGGAAATCAGCAGCCGACCGGCCTGCAGGTCCACTAGCTCATCCTGGGGATGAATTAACTGATGGGATAGCCCCGGCTGCCCGCCTGACCTTGAGCTGAGGATGAGACTGGCCCGGTCTACAACAATGCGGTGCGAATTACTGTAAAATGAAGTGCCGCTTTGTTTGTTTAGCGAAGCTATAAGCTCATCAACAACCGATTCTGTAAAGTTAAACGGCCTGAGCAGCTCAAAGAGCAATAAACGCTGGGGCTTCAGTTCCTTTACCTTGGTCAGTGCCAGATAATATTTCCCCTCCTTTTCTGCAAACAGCTTTTTCTTTAGTGCAGCTACCGTAGTTTGTAAAACCAATTCTGTTTCTGCAAAGCGCTGCATGTTGTTTTCAAAAGTAAGTTCCAGGTTGGGGTTCATCTCTTTAAGATAAGGGATGACCTTTAACCGGAGTTTGTTCCTGACGTAATCCGTACTTTTATTGGAACTGTCTTCTACATAGTCGAGTTCAAATGATTTAACCAGTGCAGCGATATCCTCGCCGGAAAGAAAAAGCAATGGCCGGATCAGCCAGCCTCTTTTAGGGAGTATGCCATGCATACCGGCAATTCCCGTACCCCGTACCAGATTGAGCAATACGGTTTCAATCGCATCGTTCTGGTGCTGTGCCAGGGCAATTGCCTTATAACCCTGTGCTAACCTGACCTCTTCAAACCATTGGTAACGCAGGGTCCTGGCCGCCATTTGCGTAGAAACTTTATGGCGGGCTGCATAAGCTTTAGTCTGAAAATGGACCAGGTGAAAAGGGACATCCATACTGGCAGCCAGCATTTTCACAAAGGCTTCGTCCCTTTGCGACTCAGCTCCCCTCAAATTAAAATTGCAATGTGCTATACCAAAATTAAATCCGGAGAGTTTAAATAAATGCGCCATCAAAACGGAATCTTTGCCACCACTAACAGCCAGCAGAATTTTATCGCCTGCCTGGAAAAGTGCATGCTTGCGGATATATGATTCAAGGTTTTGAAGGAGGATCATGTTTCAAAAATAAGGAATAAAAATTCATGGCGACTTTATACACATTAAAAAACTAAATTTGCAGCGTGCATACATTACGTTATTTCCTGATCGCATTGTTATTCCCCTTCTCTGTGCTGGCGCAGCAGAAGACCAAGATCATTGTTGAGCGCTTTGAAGCCACCACAACCAACACCGCAGATAAAAACAACAACATTTCTTACTTACGAAAACCTGTATTCAGGCAGGACAATGCTACGCTTGCCTGCGACAGTGCCGTTTTTTATGCTACTAAAAATATTTTCGATGCCTTCGGAAATGTACACATCAACCAGGCTGATACCATCAACATTTATTCCGACCGCTTAAATTATAACGGAAATACCAAGATGGCGCATTTAACCAGTAATGTGCGGATGGTTGACAATCAAAATGTACTGACCACCAATATCCTGGATTACAACATGGCCTCGAAAGTTGGGACGTACGTTAGTGGTGGCAAAATTGTAAATAAGGACGTAACACTCACAAGCAAGAATGGCTATTATTTTTCAAATAGCCGCGATGCCTATTTCAGGTACAATGTGGTGGTGGTAACCCCTGAATCGCGGATCACTTCTGATACACTGAGGTACAATACCTTAACCAATTGGACTTATTTTTACGGGCCTACCAATATTAAAGGCAAGGACGATAATTTATATACAGAAAACGGAGCTTACAACACCCGTACCCAATATGCCTATTTCGGAAAAAAAAACCTCTACACGATGAATACCAAATCGTTAAAAGGGGACAGCTTATACTATGACGGCATTGCCGGCTATGGAAAAGCGGTAAGGAACATTGTATTTAAGGATACGGCAGACAAGACAGTGATGTACGGACAGCTGGGCTTTTATTACAAAAAAGATGAAAGGACTCTGGTTACCAAAAATCCTTACGTAGGTATGGGTACCGCTGATTCTATAAAAGTTAACAACAAATTGCAACCAGACAGCTTATGGATGGGTGCTGATACGCTGGAAACACAAATGGTGCTGAAGAAATCGCTGGTACTGATTTCCTCGCCGGTCATCAAAAAGGATAATGAACTGGGCGAGGCTGAAGAAGAAGAGGGAAAAAAAGAAGCCAAGGTGGGCGCAACTAAAAAAGCAGCGTTAACTGAAGAGACCGGCGCAAAGAAGCGACCGGATAAACCCAATAAAAAGAACAACAGTAAAACGGATAAAGAGAAGAATAAAAACCTGCCTGAAAAAGCCAGGGATACCCTGGCAAAAGAGAGCATATTGAAAGATAGTGTCTCGAAAGACAGCACCCTTCTTCATAAAATCCCTCGGCAGGTAAAAGATTCCCTGCTGATTTCAAAGGCTGATGCTTTGGTTAAGACCGGAAAGGATAGCCTGGCAAAAGCAATTAAGGCTATACCACCAACAATTAAGGCCAAGGCTGATACTTTGGCGAAGGGAAAAACCGAAAAGTTGAAAAATGCAGTTCCGGCAGCAAAGCAACTGGCTAACCAGGCGCAGGCTAAAAAGCCCCTGCTCAAAGATTCGATCCCCTTTAACCCTGAAGACACGGTCAGGACAAGGGTCATTAAAGCTTACCATAATGTTCGGGTATACAAAGCGAACATGCAGGCCAAAGCCGATTCATTGTTTTATACCAGTGCCGACTCTACCCTGCGGTGGTACAAAAACCCTATCCTGTGGTCGGAAGGCTCGCAGCAAACCGGTGACACCATTTATTTACAACTGAAAAACAAAAAATTAAATACACTGCAGGTGTTGCAGCAAGCTTTTCTGGTCAACGTCAATGCCGATTCGGCCAGGCATAACCAGATCAAAGGAAAGCTCATCACTGCCTTCTTTAAAGATGGGAAATTAAAAACCATGTTTGTAGACGGGAATGCGGAGAGTATTTATTACAACCAGGACGACAAAAATGCTTATACCGACATGAACCAGACGGTAAGCAGCCGGATAAAAATACTGTTTAAAGAAAAGCAGATTGAAAAAATTGTAACCATAAGAGACCCTGAAGGGGTGAGGACCCCGATGCCGGAGTTAAAAGAAGATGTTTTTCTTACCGGATTTATCTGGAGGCCTGAGCAAAGGCCGCTTTCTAAAAAAGAAGTGATCAATGGCAAGCCCAAATCCAAACCTGTGGCTAAGAAAGCCGCTGGGGTACAAACGCCCCCAAAAACAATTGCCAAAGGACTGAACGCAAAGGACAAACCTTTAATTAAAAACATTCCTGTATCTAAAAAAGATAGCATTGCGGTTAAGCCTGTTTTACTGAAAGCAGATAGCCTGATGAAAACATTGCCTGCAAAACAAAAAGACACGTTAAAAGCCAATACGGCTAGGCCTGTTCCTTTAAAAAAGTAATCAGTTTGGCCATGGCCAATGCCCTGTGGCTGATCTCATTTTTTTGGACCATGCTCATTTCAGCAAAAGTTTGGGTATAACCTAAAGGTTCAAAAATGGGATCGTAACCAAAACCCTGATCTCCCGAAGGGGTTTCACGTATGTTTCCGTAAATAATCCCTTCAAATAGAAAATGTTCGTTGTTCCTGACCAAAGAGATCACCGTTCTGAAACGGGCTTTTCTGTTTTCCTGGCCCTCCATTTTTTGGAGCACCAGCTTTAAATTTTCCCGGTCGTCTTTCTTTCCGGAATACCTGGCCGAGAAAATTCCCGGCTCTTGGTTTAAGGCTTCAATTTCAAGACCACTGTCATCGGCAAAGCAGTCTATTTTATAATGATCTATCACATACTGACTTTTGAGCGCTGCATTTTCGGCAAAGCTATTTCCGGTTTCAGGTATATCAGTGGTACAACCAATATCACGCAGGTTAAGCACTTTATACCGGCCGGACAGCAGCTCGCGTACCTCAAGGGTTTTGTGTTCGTTATGGGTAGCAAATACTAGTTCTTTCATTATAATCCAAGGTTTTGCAGACTGCCCCATAAAGCTTTTTTACCGGCCGGATCCTGATCAAGTGCTCTGAGTTCCGCGGAAAAGATCATTTTTACATCCCCCTGGGTTACAATTGTATTTTGAGGATGGTCTGTTACTGACAACTGGGATGGTGTTACCCCAAAAGCAAAGATCAGCCTGCAGGAGAAAAAATCCATTAACTGTTTAAAATCAGCACCCTTATAGCCGGCATAGTTCAGTAAGGCAAAATCGTTTGCGCTCAGGTTTACAGATTTCACTATCTTTCTGAGCAGTTCGCGCCCGGCTTCATCACTTACATCATGCTGTGCATCATTTACCAGGATCAGTATATTGCGCTTATTTTTTCCAAGGAATTTAAATGTGACCTGCTCCGGCATTGGTTCCATAACTTTATCCGATTGTTTGCCGGGCTCATTCACTAAATAAACGTCATCGGTAAAAAACATATGCAGGGCGCTGCTATCGGCGGTTAGTGGGCTATCCATTCGTGCTAATTTTACTGGGAATCTTTTTTCTGTTAAAATTAGTTAAATATCTTATTATAGTGCCTTTATTTATTACTTTTATGCCTTAAAAATATACACGCTTTTGTGAGAAAAGTTTATTGCGCTATTATTTTATGCCTTTTTATTGGCGCTGCATTTGCACAAAATGTAGCCAGTATTAATGGAAAGCCTATAAGTAATAAAGAGTTCATCTGGTTCTACAAAAAAAATCATTTGGGCAATACAGGTGTTGCATATAAAGATTTGGATGCTTATTTAAATCAATATATCAACTTTAAACTTAAAGTGTTGGATGCTAAAGAAATGGGCTTGGACAAAGATACCGCTTATCTGGCAGAGGTACAGCATTATGAAACAGCCCTTGCTGCTCAGAAAAGGCCAGCGAAAACCAATCCGGAGTATGAGCTGATCAGGAATGAATACCGGGATGCGGCTTTGATGTTTAACGTATCTGAAATAAAAATATGGGACAAGGCACAGAATGACGATGCACAACTCCGCGTTTTTTATGATAAAAACAAAAGCAACTATTTACCCGGAAGCTTTGAAGAAGTTAAAGGAAAAGTAATTGCAGACTATCAGGATCGTCTTGAAAAGGAATGGATCAATACATTGAGAAAAAAATATACGGTAAAAATTAACCAGGCGGAAGTAAAGAAACTGGCAAAATTAGATTAAACCTGCCATTCTCCGACTGAGAATATTAAATTTGCAAAAGGAATACAACTGTAAGAAATATATAATGAAGAAAATTTTTTTGATTGCAAGCGGATTTATCTGTTTGTTTTTAAATGCGCAGGCACAAAAGAAAAATATAGACAAAGTGGTAGCTGTGCTTGGAAGCAACATTATCCTGCTGTCTGATTTAAATCAGCAATATGCACAATTCCTGAATTCGGGCAATACGGATGATCCAAAGGTAAAATGTTATATCCTACAGCAGATGCTGGCCCAGAAACTCCTGAAGCAACAGGCAGAGATTGATTCGGTAATGGTAGATGACGGGCAGGTAGACGAAGAGGTGGAAAAACGTATGCGCTACCAGATACAGCGTGCAGGCGGACAGGAGCGTTTGGAGCAGTTCCTGAACAGGTCGGTATTGCAATATAAGGATGAGATCAGACCGGACATCAAGGAACAGCTGATCTCTAACAAGATGCAGGCTAAGATTACCCAGGATGTCAGCATCACTCCTTTGGAGGTTAAAAAATATTTTGACGGCTACCAAAAGGATAGCCTGCCTGATATCCCTACTGAGTTTGAGATTGGTGAGATTGTGATGTACCCAAAACTTACCAAAGCAGAGAAACAGAAGTATTATGATAAAATTGATGCTTTGCGTTTAAGGGTAAAGAGCGGTGAAGATTTTGCTTTCCTTGCCAAGTCGTACTCAGAAGATCCCGGATCGGCTGCTGATGGTGGTGACCTTGGCTTTTTTGACCGTACCAGAATGGTAAAAGAATTTACGGCATGGGCTTTTAAATTAAAACCGGGTGAGATGTCGCCCGTATTTGAAACTGAGCATGGCTTCCATATTTTACAGGTAGTTGAACGTCGCGGAGAGCAGGTACAGGCCCGTCATATCTTGATCAGGCCGCAAAATACACCGTCTAGTTTAGACCGCGTAAAGCTGCAGGCCGATACCATATATAAAAACCTGGTAGGCAAAAAAATCCCTTTTTCTACAGCTGCATCTTTATATTCAGACAATAAGGAATCACAATATAATGGAGGAATGTTGCTCTATGCCGACAATGTGACCGCCAGAACAACTTTTATCCCTGCAGATAAACTTGACCCTAAAGTATTCCTGATTGTGGATACGATGAAAGTTGGAGAGATTTCTGTACCAACACTTTTTACAGACCAGAGTGGCAAGGACGGTTACAAAATCCTTTACCTGAAATCAAAGATCCCACCCCATAAAGGAAACCTGGACCAGGATTATGCCAAGTTTAAAGAAAAGGCACAGCAGGAAAAAACCGATAAGGTTTTAAGTGAATGGTTTGAGAAGAGAAGGGAAAATACTTACATCCGGATTGACGAGGATTATGATGACTGTGATGAACTGAAAATCTGGACAGCCGCATCCAAGTCTGCAAAAAAATAAACGCTTATGCAGTTTGACAATGACATTAAAGCCGTTGATGCCCTGCATCAGTCGTACAACAACATTAAAGCCGAAATAGGAAAGGTTGTTATTGGCCAGGATGACATCATTAAATCAGTACTGATATCCATATTTAGCAATGGCCATTGTTTACTGGTTGGTGTTCCCGGGCTGGCTAAAACGTTATTGGTTCAAACCGTAGCAAATGTGCTGGACCTGAACTTCAACAGGATCCAGTTTACACCCGATCTGATGCCCAGTGATATTATCGGGGCTGAAATACTGGGTGAGGACCGGAATTTTAAATTCATCAACGGACCGGTATTTTCGAACATCATCCTTGCGGATGAGATCAACAGGACACCCCCAAAAACCCAGGCTGCCTTACTGGAGGCCATGCAGGAAAAAGCGGTAACCGCTGCGGGCCTGAGACATGTATTGCCCAACCCTTTCTTTGTACTGGCTACCCAGAACCCGATTGAGCAGGAAGGCACTTACCCCCTGCCTGAAGCACAGCTGGACAGGTTTATGTTTAATGTACATTTAAGCTACCCCAGTTTTGCCGATGAGCTGACCATTGTAAAAAATACCACTAGCAATAATGAAGTTAGCCTAAACAAGATCATTAATGCCAGTCAGATCCAGTTCTTTCAGAAGCTGATCAGGAATATTCCGGTAACAGACAATGTAGTGGAGTATGCAGTAAAACTGGTAAGCAAAACCCGTCCGGGTACCAGCTTATCAACCGAAGAGGTAAATAAATACATCAACTGGGGTGCCGGTCCAAGGGCTTCGCAGTTTTTGGTGATTGGCGCAAAATGCCATGCCGCAATCTCGGGTAAATATGCACCAGATATAGAAGATGTACAGGCGGTGGCCGAAGCCATTTTACGCCATAGGATAGTGCGCAACTACCGTGCAGAGGCCGAAGGCCTGTCGGTAGAGCACATCATTAAAAATCTTTACTAAGCAGTCTTTTATTGTTCCTGCATAACGCGGGTATACTGATTGGGATAATCGGTAATAATGCCATCTACACCAAGGTTAATTAAATATTTCATGTCCTTGGCCGTATTTACCGTCCAGGGGATAATTTTTACGCCTGCAGCATGGCAACGGTCTACCAGCCCCTTTCCTACCAGCACATAATAAGGGCTGTAATAGGTTGGCGTAAAGCCCAGTGTCTGGATGCTTTCTTCAAAATCCTGTTTCTCGTCGATCATCAATGCTGTTTTTACAGAGGGGAAATATTCATGCAGGTATTGCAGGGTACGCATGTCGAGCGACTGGATGATGACCCTTTTGCTGAGTTTTTTCTCTTTTACAATTTCCATGATCTTTTCAATGAACACTGTTGCATCGGGCTGAAATATGCCGTCACCCTTCCTGATCAACGAAGTTTCGATACAATAAACAGGTTTTTCCAGATTTTTTTCCTTTACATAGGCTTCCACAGAATCTATCGTTTCAGCCAGCAGAGGCTTATAGACTTTCATTTTCATCTGTCCCGGAAAACGGTTATGGACCTTGGTGCCGACATCAAACTTCCTGATCTCTTCATAATCCATTTCAAACATATTGTACTTCTTTTCATCCTTAAAGGTAATGGGTTTACCATCGGGTCTGGTGCTGATCTCATTGTTAAAGTAAGGTTCATGAGAAAGCACAACCTCTCCGTCCTTAGAGATCACCACTCCCATATTGAGCACATTGACATCCAGATCAAGCGCTTTGATCATTCCCGGAATGGTATTTTCCGGCATAATTCCCCTGGCACCCTGGTGCCCTATCAGCATAAATTTCTGGGCCTGTGCCTGAAGGGCCATCCCCAGTATAATCGTCAGTAGTATCTTCTTCATTTATCAGGTAATAACGGCATAAAATAAGGATTTATTGGGAGCAACACAAAAAAGGCCCCTTAAATACTTAAGAGACCTTTTGTATATTTCAGGTAATCAGGTTAACGTTCTGCCGGAGCAAATACCTGTAAAATGATATTCCAGTTGTGGTCTGCCTGACGTTCATAAATGAACACATAATTGAAGCTTTCTCTTAGTTCAGCCTTGTAATCTACAGTAGCCACACCATAAGTATAAGCCAGGTCGCCCCCATCTGCTTTATCCACCTTGGTGGTTTTAAAAGATACTTTGCTGATCATGCTGTTAAAGAAAGGCAGGATCTTGTCTTTACCCACGATGGGCTCATAGCCAGGAAACAGTAATCTTGCATCAGGGTTTAAAAAGCCACCAAAAGCAGCAATGCCATAAGATTTCAGAGAAGCATTTAAGGTTTTCTCGGTAGTGGCAATGATATCTGCTGCTGCTGCCCTTTGTTTATCATTTAAAAATTTAGGCTTATAAAAATCCTTAGGCTCAATGTACTCAGGGCTTACCTTATTTAAGGGTTTATTGGTAGAGGTGCCGAGGTCCAGAGCCAACTCCCATTTTCCATCTTTTGCTTTCCATACAGTTAAATATTGCCCGTAAGCAGGTTTATCACCCCCAATGGTATAAGGACCGGTGGTAAAGCCCCAGTCGCCACTTCTTGATACCCGGGCATAAACTGGTGTCCAGCTTACATCTTTACTTTCCGGCTGTGCGCTATAAAAGGTTTTTGCATTTACAGGATTTGGCCTGAATACCAAACCATCGGCAGCGGCAAAACTGGTATATGCCGTTTTAGAGCCATGCTTTGCAAAGCTATCTGCAAATTCTTTTTCAGCTTTTATTAATGATTTGGTGCTCCCATCAGATTTCTGTGCGTATGCACTTACTGTAAAAGCTGCCGCAATAAGGGTATAAAAAAACTTGTTCATCATCATGTTTAAATAGTTAGGATACGAATATAGGGTTTGGATGTTTGTGTTGGTTTAAAAAGTAATTAACAATTACACAATGCTACACTTTGTTCCAGGTGGTGCCTTCTTTACTGTCTTTAAGCTGAATGCCCATACTTTGCAGGCCAACGCGGATTTTATCAGAGGTGGCGTAATCTTTATTTTCTTTTGCCGCCTTCCTGATGTCGATCATCATTTCCAGTACATCATTTAACTCGGTATTGGATGCTTCTTCATCTTTCAGGCCAAAAATATCGAATACAAAATCCTTTACCAGCTTTTTCAGCTTACCGAGTTCTGCAACAGAGATCTTTCCTTTACCGTCGTATACAATATTGATGATGCGGGTAGCTTCAAACAGTTCGGCAATGACCACAGGGCTATTGAAATCATCGTTCATAGCTCTGATGCAATTGCTGGCTATCGGATCTATTTCAAAATCACTTTCTGCAGCAGGAACCAGTTTATCGAGTAGGGTTACGGCGTTCATTAATCGCCTGAAGCCTTTTTCAGAGGCATCCAATGCTTCATTGGAAAAATCGAGTGTACTGCGGTAATGTGCCTGAAGCATAAAGAACTTAACGGTCATAGGACTGTATCCCCTATCGAGCAGCGGATGGTCGCCAGTAAAAAGTTCGCCTGGCAAAAAGCCATTGCCTGCCGACTTAGACATGCGGGCACCATTAACGGTAAGCATATTGGTATGCATCCAGTATTTTGCCGGTTGTTTGTGGTTGCAGGCTTCCGACTGGGCTATTTCGTTGGTATGATGCGTAGCGGCCAGATCCATACCACCACCATGGATATCAAACTCTTCACCAAGGTATTTAGCACTCATGGCCGAGCATTCTATATGCCAGCCCGGGAAACCTATACCCCATGGAGATGGCCAGCGCATAATGGTTTCAGGCTTGGCTTTTATCCACAGTGCAAAATCAAGGCGACCGCGTTTCTCGTCCTGTCCGCCCAGTTCCCGGGTATTGGCCAGCATATCTTCCAGGTTACGGTTGGTCAATATGGTATAGTTGTAACTGGCACTGTACTTTTCTACGTCAAAATAAACCGTTCCATTGGCTTCATAGGCATAACCATTGTCCATTATCACCTTGATCATTTCTATCTGTTCAATGATATGTCCGGTTGCAGTGGGTTCTATACTTGGCGGCAGGGTATTAAACATCCGCAGCACATCGTGAAAACCAAGGGTATACTTTTGTACAATTTCCATAGGTTCCAGCTGCTCCAGCTTGGCCCTTTTTGCAAATTTATCATCCCCTTCATCACGGTCACCTTCCAAATGTCCGGCATCTGTAATGTTGCGCACATAGCGTACTTTATATCCGCTGTATTTTAAATATCTGAATATCAAATCGAAGGAGATAAAGGTACGGCAATTGCCCAAATGAACGTCGCTGTATACGGTTGGCCCACAAACATACATGCCTACATTAGGCGCGTGCAGCGGTTCAAAAAGTTCTTTTGTTCGTGTAAGTGTATTGTACAGGTGTAAGCCTTTATCCATATTGCAAAGGTAAATATTTTAGGGGTTTAATCTAAGGTCGCTGCGAACAGGGAAGTGATCTGATAATTTAGCTTCAATGATGCGGTAGTTCATCACATCAAAATTTTGTGTAGTGGCAATATAATCGATCTGGAAGTTTGGAAATTTACCATTATAAGTTTTCCCAAAGCCGGTTCCCTGTTCTTTAAAAGTATTTTTTAATGATTTTGTCATTTGCTTTACAGCGTAAGATGCAGGGGTATCATTAAAATCACCGGCAATAATGAAAGGCAGTTCACAGGTTTTTATATGAGCCTTCATGATGTCCACCTGTTCACTGCGCTTCAAAAAGGCGTTTCTTAACATTACCAGGATTCTTTTTGAGGCATAAAGTTTAGGATCCATCTGGTACTTTACCTGGTCCAGGTACATATAGTCCTGTTCCTGAAAGGATATAGACTGCATGTGGACATTATAAATCCTGAACATTTTATTTTTAACTGTAACATCAACATAAATACTGCTATTGCCCCGGTAAACTTTATTAAAAGCTATGGTACCTTTATTTTTAATAGGATATTTGGAAAAAATGGCCAGCCCGGTAGCTTCATAATCATTTTGAGAAATGGGTTCAAAATAATGATAGGGTTTGTTTAATATCCTTTTCAGACTGTCTGTAATGTCATACGGGCCTTTCTTACGGGTAAAATACTCCTGAAAACAGATGATATCCGGATTCTCGTTTTCTATCAGATCTAACATCTGCTGCTTTACAGATTCTATGTTTCCCTCTCCATAAGGCTTAAAACTATGCACATTATAGGTCATCATACGGATCAGTCCCGGATCTGCCTTGGGACCGAGCCCTTTTTCACCGATAAATCCAAAAGTAGTGGTCAATGAATGCCAGCCCAGTAAAATGAGGACAAGTGTAGTGGCGGCGAACAGCCACCTTCTCCGAATGCACCACCATGCAATCATTATTATATTGAGCAAAAGGACATAAGGATAGGCCAGTCCAAAAAAAGCGATCAGTTGAAAACTGCGCGGATCTATATTACCTGCCAAAATCCCCAGCGCAAGTGCAGTGGCCAACCCTATAGCCCCTAATCGGACTAACTTATCTATAAATGTTGGTTTTGAACGCTTCATTAATGTTTACTCGCCTTGAATAAAGTTTCCTTTTCTTCCTTATTTAGTTTATCGTAACCAGATTTTGAGATCTTATCCAATATTCTGTCTATCTCTTCCTGGTTTACGGCATCTGCCTTTTTAGCCCCCTGTTTTGCAAACTCATTTCTAACCACTTTTAATTTTGGTTTACGTTTAAACAGGCTGCTCCAGTCTGTCCCCTTTCTCAACAGTTTAATATACGTAAAACCCAATACAGCACCGCCAAGATGGGCAAAGCTTCCGCCCGCATCTGTAGTTGCCATCCCAATCAGGTCCAATACGATATATGCCAATGCAAGATACTTCAATTTTACATCACCTAAAAAAAGCAGCCTGATGCTGTAATCGGGCACTAAGGTAGCGGCTGCCACTATAACGGCCATTACTGAAGCTGAGGATCCTATAATTGTGGCCTGCGGCAAAGCAGTTGCAAATACAGGAAAAGTATTGTAGGCCAGCAAATACAGCAATGCCCCGGCAAAACCACCTGCCAGGTATACAAAATGAAACTGACGTGGCTTTAAAAAGTCGAGAAAAATTCTTCCCATCCAGAACAGCCACAACATATTAAATAAAATGTGCAGCAGGCCATCATGAAAAAACTGGTAGGTTAAAATGGTGTAAAACCGAACTGGCAGTTTGGCCAAATCGGCCGGAAAGCCTGCATATTCCCTGATCCATCCGCTGTAAATGCCACCACCATTTCCAGAAAGAAAGAAAGGGATATTGATCAGCGCAAATGCCACAAAAATAATGACATTGATGCCTATATAAAAGTATACAGGATTGCCGGACTGGAATACCTTATACTTTAAATCTTTAAACAGGTTATTATTCATAGTAGGTATAAAATCTATCGTTATTTTTATCTCCCCAAAGCTTAACCAAAATAAAGCCAATTAATGCACCCCCCAAATGGGCATAGTGTGCTACCGAGTCGCCCTGTACCTGTGCTACACCCATGGTAAGCTCAAAAATGATGTATACCGGGATAATGTATTTGGCTTTTATCGGAATGGGAATAAACATAATATAGAGCTCGGTATTTGGATATAACATCCCAAATGCCACCAGCAAACCAAATACGGCTCCGGATGCACCCAACATTGGGCCGTTGTAAATGCCCATTAATGTTTCTGCCTGTGCCTGTGTAAAATTTTTCATCTGGAAAAGCGCCTCTCCGGGAATGGCAGTACCAACAATCTGGTGCACTTCAAAAGCCTGTACTGCCCATTGCAGGCCCAATGCACCAAGACCAGTGATCAGGTAAAAGTTCAAAAACCGCTTTGCCCCCCACCTGGCTTCCAGTACCCCTCCAAACATAAAAACGGCAAACATGTTAAAAAAGATATGCATAAAAGTTCCGGGGCTATGCATAAACATATAGGTAATGGGCTGCCAGATTTTAAAATGGGGCGAATCAAAGTAAAATACAGAGAGTTTTTCTACAAGTAAATAATTACCCTGTCCATCTCTGAACATGAACATAGCCGCATAAAAAATTACATTTATAATCAGCAGGTTCTTTACTACAGGAGGTATATGGATGTTGTTCATTCAGCTCTATTTATCAAATTTTTTATCCAGTTCTGCAAGGCCGATGGTTTGGATAACCGGCTTGCCACTGATGCTAAAGTTAGGTGTTTTACAGGCAAAAAGTTGCTCTATCAGCGTATTCATCTCTTCCTGTCCCAGTACGGTGCCATTTTTTATGGCGCTGTTCCGGGCCATACTTCTGGCAAGAGCATCTCTTTTGTCCAGTTTTAGTTCCTGCTGCGAGTTTTTAAATCCTTCTATCAGGTGTTCAAACAATTGCGTTTCGTTGATATTTCCTCCGCCCAGATCAACTGGTATCCCTTCAATCACCAGGGTATTTTTCCCAAACTCTCTTACTTCAAAACCTAAGCTTTTAATGTCTTCCAACAAACTTTTGGCCAGTTCGTAATCGTTGGGGCTTAAAGTTACCGTTTGTGGGAACAGGCTTTGCTGTGAAGCACCCTTTCTGTCTTCCAGGTGCAGGGTAAAACGCTCATAAAGTATCCTTTCATGCGCAGCCTGCTGGTCGATCAGCATCAATCCAGACTTGATCTGTGAAATGATATAACGGTTGTGCAGTTGCATCAGCTGCTTTTGCACAGGACTAAACTGATGACCGGCAGGATCGGCAGGGAGGTCAAGTGCCGATTGGGTTTCAGGATTATGGTTTGCAATCTCATACAATGAGCCCCAGTTTTTTGTGCTGGGCTTGATATTACCCCCGCCCCCACCATAACTTTTAGGGAAACTTGCATAAGCTGCATCCCTGGATGGGCTAGGTTTATCTTCAGCAAAGGGGTTAAAATCAGGATTGAAACTAATGCTTGGCGGCACAATTTCTTCAGGGGCTTTATGCGTGATCATATTGCTGAAGCCGGTTTCCTGATCGAAATCTATAGTCGGACTAATGTTAAACCTGCCCAAAGATCTTTTTATGGCCGAATGCAGAATGGCATAGATAGATTTTTCATCTAAATATTTGATCTCTGTTTTTGTTGGGTGTACGTTTACATCAATATTTGCCGGATCTATATCTATAAAGAGCACATACAGCGGAAAATGATCATCTGCAAGCAGCTCTTCATAAGCCTTGTTAACCGCATGGTTTAAATAAGCGTCTTTAATGAAGCGGTTGTTTACAAAAAAGAACTGTTCACCCCTGGTCTTTTTGGCAAATTCTGGCTTGCCAATATATCCTTTTAGGTTAATGATGCTGGTTTCTTCTTCAACAGGGATCAGCCGTTCGTTGTAATTATTACCAAACAAATGCACAATCCGCTGTTTCAATACCGAAGCAGGCAAGCGATAGATCTCTACGCCATCATGGTGCAAACTAAAGGCGATTGAAGGATGTGCCAGTGATATCCGCTGAAATTCATCAATAATATGGCGCATCTCGGCCGGATTGCTTTTCAGAAAATTGCGCCTGGCGGGTGTATTGTAAAAAAGGTTTTTGATGCTGATGCTGGTACCTTCAGAACAGGCAACAGGCTCCTGTTTTACGAAAACAGAGCCTTCAATCTCTATTACGGTCCCCAGCTCTTCATCATGCTTGCGGGTCTTCATCTCTACCTGGGCAATGGCTGCAATAGAAGCCATGGCCTCGCCCCTGAAACCCATCGTGCGGATCGCAAACAGATCTTCAGCCTTACGTACTTTAGAGGTTGCATGGCGCTCAAAACACATCCGGGCATCGGTTACACTCATTCCGCAACCATTGTCTATCACCTGGATCAGGGCTTTTCCGGCATCCTTAACTAGGAGCTGTATTTTATTTGCCCCCGCATCAATCGCGTTCTCTAATAACTCTTTTACAGCCGACGCAGGCCGCTGTACCACCTCGCCTGCTGCGATCTGGTTGGCCACACTATCGGGTAAAAGCTGTATAATATCTGACATTTATCTATCTTCGGTAAAGCTGCTAATTTAGGCAAAATAAGACGCATCCTTTATTTCATTCCATAATATTTTGTCGGCGTACAGTTAAAAAATCAGTCTGCACTTATTTGCCGTACTTTGCGTGTTTTTGCAAGGTTTTACTATCTTTAAATTATGAAAGGTTTTCTTACAGTTTTATCTGCCGCAGCATTGCTTTTTGTTTCATGCAGCAAACAAAAGGCCGATCTTATTTTATACAACGGACAGGTTTATACCGTTAACGGTGCTTTTGACACTGTTCAGGCTTTTGCGGTAAAAGACGGGAAGATCCTTGCCACGGGCAATACAGAAGAAATCAGGAAATCTTATACTGCTCCGGAGGAAATTGATGCCTTGGGAAAGCCAGTTTACCCGGGTTTTATTGATGCCCATGCACATTTTTTTGGCTACGGACAAAGCCTGCAGGATGCAGACCTCAGAGAAGCCAAAAGCTGGGAAGAGGTATGCGGGCGACTGACCGAATTTGCCAAAACACATCCTGACGGCTGGCTGACCGGGAATGGCTGGGACCAGAACGACTGGCCGGGCAAACAGTTCCCGGATAAAACGAAACTTGACCAGTTGTTTCCTGAGCGGCCGGTATTCCTTACCCGCATAGACGGCCATGCGGCAATTGCCAATCAGAAAGCACTTGATGCAGCCGGACTTACCAAGAGTTATGTATTGACCGGCGGAGAAATTGTAAGTAAAAACGGCAAACTTACAGGCTTATTGATAGACAATGCCACTTCGCTTGTTGAAAATAAAATACAGGCACCATCACCGCAGCAAATGGAAAAGATACTGATGGATGCCCAGCAGAATTGCTTTGCAGCAGGACTGACAACCATTGATGATTGCGGCAGCAATTATGAACTGGTAAATTTAATAGAGAAAATGCAGGCCGGCCATAAGCTCAAAATGAGAATGTATGTGATGCTGTCTGATCATCAGCCCAATTATGATTACCTGTTTAAACGGGGTGCCATTAAAACAGAGCGGCTAAACGTGCGGGCTTTTAAAGTAATGGGCGATGGGGCTTTGGGTTCCAGGGGTGCCTGCCTGCTGCATCCTTACCACGACATGCCTGATAAAAGTGGCTTTCTGCTCAGTAATCCTGAACATTTTGAAGCCATTGCAAAAAAACTTGCTGAAAAGAATTTCCAGATGTGCACACATGCCATAGGTGATTCGGCCAACCGTACCATTCTTAAAATATACAACAAGGTGCTGGGGGGCAAAAATGACAAGCGCTGGCGCATAGAACATGCCCAGGTAATTGCCCCCGAAGATTTCGATCTTTTTGGCAAGGCCAATATCATTCCTTCTGTACAGCCTACACATGCTACTTCAGATATGTATTGGGCTGCAGACCGCCTGGGGCCCGAGCGCATTAAGGGGGCCTATGCCTTTAAACAGTTGTTGAAACAAAATGGCTGGATTCCTTTAGGCACAGATTTTCCGGTAGAACAGATTAACCCTATGCTTACTTTTTATGCCGCCACCATCCGCAAAGACGCCAGCAATTATCCCGAAGGTGGTTTCCAAAAAGAAAATGGGCTAAGCAAAGAAGAGACCCTGCGGGGTATGACCATCTGGGCCGCCAAAGCCAATTTTGAAGAGCAGGAGAAAGGTAGTATCGAAACGGGCAAGTTTGCAGATTTTGTGATCCTTGACCAGGACCTTCTTAAGGCCAGCCCTGCACAAATCCTTAACACACAAGTTCTAAAAACCTATATTAACGGAGAAAAAGTATATGAAAAAAAATAATCTGTTCGGCTTAATGACCATCAGTTTTATGGTCCTGTTCAGGCTTAGCGCTTGCGCACAGGACCACCGGCAAAATGAGCAGCAACTTGCTGCTTTAAACAAGATCAGCAACAATACCATCCTGTTAAACAACCACAACAACATTATTCCGCTATTAGACCTGGAAAAGAAAACCATTGCATCCGTTAATCTCGGCTTTGGCAGTCAGCAGGTATTTGACAGCCTGCTCAACAAATATGCAAAGGTTGCCTCTTATTCATCGGCAGACTATCAAACCCAGACCACTCTAAACAGTCTTGAAGATGATTTGAAATATTTTAATACAGTTGTCGTTACCATTCCTTCCACAGCAACCGGCGATGCCAGAAATCTGGGGTTCATCAGGAGCCTGACTAAAAACAAGCAGGTAATTGTATGTTTACTCGGAGAGGGGCGCAGCTTAACTGCTTTTGACGACTTGAAAGCACCACTGATCTGGACCGATCAAAACACACCTCTGGCAGCAATGGTGTTGCCCCAGGTAATCTTTGGTGGAATTGGTGTCAGCAAAAAACTGGTTGCCAGTTATTCTCCCAAATATATCGGGGGATCCGGCTTCACTACGGTAGCCACCCGCCTCAAATATACGGTACCGGAAGACGCCGGCGTGAATTCAAACAACCTGAAAGAGATAGATAAGATTGCTGAGGAGGCAATAAGAGAACGTGCCACTCCCGGCATGGTAGTACTGGTAGCTAAAGATGGTAAGGTGATCTTTAATAAAGCTTACGGACACCATACTTATGATAAGCTGCAGCCTAACCGCCTGACGGACATCTTTGATCTTGCTTCCATGACCAAGATCACTGCGACTACCATGGAGTGTATGAAACTCAGCGACGAAGGAAAATTAAGTATGGATTCTACACTTGGCAGCTATGTGGCACTTGCACGGCCAACAGATAAAAACAGCCTTACAGTACGTGAATTACTGCTCCATCAGGCAGGGCTGATCCCGGATATTCAAACTTTTGGCAAAGTGAAACCTTCAGATCACAGCAGAGATTCTTCAGCGTCCTTTCCTACCAAGGTCAATGAAAATTATTACCTCAGAAAAAATTATTTTAAAGAGGTGATGCAGCCTGATATGCTGAACTCTCCTTTAAGGACCAGAGGAAAATATGTATATAGCGACGTTGGCATGTGCCTGCTGCAGCAAATTGTAGAAACAATTACTTCGGAGCCGGAAAACCTGTATGTTGATGAACATTTCTATAAACCCCTTGGTATGCAGACAACCGGTTTTTTACCGCTTAAGCGTTTTAGCCCGGACCAGATCATCCCAACAGAAAACGACAAAGACCGCAATGCACTGCTTGACGGTTATGTACATGACCCTACTGCGGCCCTGATGGGTGGTGTAGCTGGACATGCCGGTTTATTTGGCAATGCAAATGACATCGCCATTATCTACCAGATGATGCTGAATAAAGGCAGTTATGGGGGTAAAGAATACATAAAACGCCCAACAGTGGAGTTGTTTACCTCCAAACAATCTACCATCAGCCGCCGGGGGCTTGGTTTCGATCGCTGGGATCCGGACCTGACCAAAACATATCCTTCAGCGCTGGCATCGCCACAAACGTATGGTCATACCGGTTACACCGGGACCTGCGTATGGGTAGATCCTGTACGGGGTCTGGTTTACATATTCCTTTCTAACCGTGTAAACCCTGTCGTAAGCGAAAAGTTAGGTACACTCAAAATCAGGGGAAGGATTCAGGATGCCATCAATAAGGCCATTGATACGGGAATTTAAGCCGGCTGTTTACCTGTAGCCTTTGGCCTGCAGTTCAAACAGCTCTGCATAGCGGCCTTTTTTAAGGATCAGCTCTTCATGGCTACCGATCTCGATCAGCTGCCCTTTATCAAGTACCAGGATCCGGTCGGCCATCCTTACTGTAGAAAAACGATGGGAGATCAGCACTGCTGATTTCCCTTTTGTCAATTCGGCAAAACGTTCAAAAACTTCATACTCTGCCCTGGCATCAAGGGCGGCGGTAGGTTCATCAAGGATCAGCAGCTGTGCGTCTTTCATATAAGCCCTGGCCAGCGCCACCTTTTGCCATTCGCCCCCCGATAAGTCTACCCCATTTGCAAAACGCTTGCCCAGCATCTGATCATAACCTGCAGGTAGCTTTTCAATCAAGGTATCCGCAAGGCTTTGTTTCGCTGCCGATTCAATCAATGCCCTGTTATCTTGCTCTATAATGTTCCCGGCAGCAATGTTCTGTGCAAGGGTCATCTGATAACGCAGGTAATCCTGAAAAATGATGCCCACATTTAAGCGCAGTTCATCCAGGTCGTATGCTTTCAGGTCTACCCCGTCCAGCAATATCCGACCTTCGGTGGGATCGTAAAGCCGGGCCAGCAATTTAACGAGTGTTGTTTTGCCCGAACCGTTTTCACCTACCAGGGCCAGCTTTTCTCCGGGATGAAGGGTAAAACTCAAATGCCGGTTTGCCCAGCGGGATGAATGGGCATACTGAAAGCCTACGTTTTCAAAAACAAAACCCTGCCTGATCGGATTTGGAAATGGCTTTGCATTTAACAATTTCCTGATCTTGGGCTCAATCTCGAAAAATTCAAAGAAATCGCTCAGGTAAATGGCACCCTGTGAAACGGCCGTGAAACGCAGCAGCACCCCTTCCATTAAACCCCGCATTTGCCGGAAAGAACCAGCTAAAAACGTAAGTTCACCAATGGTAACTGCCCCGTTAATGGTTTTATAAATGATATAAACATAGGCCAGGTAATAGCCAGTGCTACCCAGAAAAGAAAAAAATGTTCCCCAGGTTGCCCGGCGTTGCGACAATTGTCTGTTCTCTGTATAAAATTTCTCTGACAGTGTTTTAAAACGGTCTATGATAAATCCTGAAAGGTTAAATACCTTAATTTCTTTTGCCGTGTCATCGCTTGCGCCCAGGTAACGCACATAATCCAGCTCCCTGCGTTCAGGTGTACGTCTGCGCGAGAGGGCGTAACTTCTGTCGTTAAAATAAGATTCCCCAATAAATGCGGGCAAAATGGTAGCCAGTAGCAACAGGATCAGCCAGGGATTAAAGGCCACCAGGCCTACTGCCAGAAAACCCATCGTGATCAGGTCCTGGATTTGTCCCATCACCTGCGACAGGAGCACGGTACGTCCTACTGTCTGCTGCCTGGCACGTTCCATCTTATCGTAAAAAACGGAATCTTCAAACTGGTCCAGGTCTAGCGTTGCTGCGTGTTTCATGATCCTGACTGAGGTGTAATTGGCAAACTGGTCGCCCAGCAGGCCATCCATCAGGTTAATAGACCTGTTTAAAATATCTGTTAAAATGGCCAGACCAAACTCCAACCCTACCAGTTTCCAGAGAAATTCCTGGGAAACCCCAGCCCTGCCGGTGCCCAGCAGCACCACTTCATCAATAATATGCTTACCCACCCATAAAATGGCCAGTGGCATCATTGAACGGGCAATGCGCAGCAAAAAATTGCAAATGGTCATCCATCTGCTGGTTTGCCATACCAGCTTAAAAAATTCAGGCAGGTTGCCCAGTGCAGCTACCCTGGCTTTAAAAGTCAGCGATTCTGCATCTATTTCATTCAGCTGCTTTGCCAAAGTTTACTTTTTGAGACCGATCTCCCTCAGGCGTTCATCCAGGTATTCACCGGCAGTCATGTCTTCATACACTTTTGGATGTGCGGCATCTATACAGGACTCCAGACTTGTCAGATCCATATCACTTCTTGGATGCAGGAAGAAAGGGACAGAAAAACGTGAAGTCTTCATCAGTTCGCGTGGCGGGTTTACGACGCGGTGTGTGGTCGATTTTAATTTGTTATTGGTCAGACGCTGCAGCATATCACCCACATTAACCACAATATCGGTATGGTGTGCCTTAATGGGCAACCACTCGTTACTCCTGGTCAGCACTTCCAGTCCATCGGCGCTGGCTCCGATCAGTAAAGTAATTAGATTAATATCTTCATGTGCACCCGCCCTTACCGCATCATCCGGCAACAGATCCGGATTTTCAATGGGGAAATAATGGATCCCCCTTAAAATGGAATTGCCATTGTGCACATGCTTATCGAAATAATCAACAGGCAGATTCAGGTAAGTTGCAATCGCCCGCAACAGGTGCTTGCCATTGCTTTCCAGCCGCTGGTAAATCTCTCTGGTTACCTCGTTAAACCCTGGAATTTCTTCCAGGTATTCGTTATCTGGGTATTGTTCCTTTATAGGGTCGCCATCCTCCACTTCCTGACCAATTTGCCAGAACTCTTTCAGATCGGCAGTTTTTGCACCTTTTGCAGTTTCCTTGCCCGGGCTGGTATAGCCACGCTGGCCTGCAAGCTCTGCTTTTTCGTATTTCTTTTTTTGTTCAGGCGATAGCCTGAATGCGGCCTGTATATTTTGATAGAGCTTATCGATCAGCTCCTGGTCCAATCCATGATTGGTGATGGTCACAAAACCCGAATCATTAAAGGCCCTGCCCAGTTCATCAGAAAATTTTTTACGCTGGGCTTCGTTTCCATCAATGTAGGAACCCAGATCCAAACAGGGAATATAAGGTGTTGACATAGTATTTTTTTATAGGTAACAACATTTAAATTTAAGAAAACTATTGTTAATAAACATTACCTTCAAAAACGTATCTTGCATAAATAACTGCAATCAAATGCTTTAAGTTATCCACAAGCAAACTTAAATGGCTTAAATTATCAGTTGATTGTAAAGTTAGTTACCACCTGGTTAATGGCTAAAACTATAAGCCTCCAGGTTACGTAACTTTACAGGAGAGAGATGGTTCTCCTTTATAATGATACGATCATGAAGTATTTATCAATTATGATTATAGTTCTCTTATCCTTAAACCGTGCCGAAGCACAATCCGGGAAATTACAAAAGGCAACATTTGGTATGGGCTGCTTCTGGTGTTCAGAGGCCTTATTTCAAAGGCTTAACGGTGTGGTTAGCGTACGCTCCGGATACGAAGGCGGCCAGGTACCCAATCCGTCTTACGAGGATGTATGCAGCGGAACAACCGGCCATGCCGAGGTGATAGAGCTTACTTACGATCCGCTTAAAATCAAATATGATGAACTGCTTGAGGTTTTCTGGAAAAGTCATGACCCGACCACTTTAAACCGCCAGGGTGCCGATATCGGTACACAATATCGGTCTGTAGTATTTTATCACAACGATGAGCAGAAACAAACTGCCGAAAAGTATAAAAAAGAACTCAATGCCTCCAATGCTTATGGCAAACCCGTTGTTACCGCGATAGAAAAAGCAGCTCCATTTTATAAAGCCGAGAACTATCACCAGGATTATTTCAATAAGAATGGCAACCAGCCTTATTGCAGGATGGTGATTTTGCCAAAACTGGAAAAGCTGGAAAAGGTTTTTAAAGCAAAACTAAAACACTGAAAAGCCCTGTCCCCATCTGTTTGCAACTTTCATAAAACTTATGAAGTTGAACATTGTTTTATGCTGTGGATTGCAATCAGGCAATTCTTTAGCAGCTGAGCCATGGAAAGGATTTTGCAAAAACAGTGGGAAGAAAAAGATAAAAAGCTATATAAAGCTGTCATATTTAAAGATTTTCAGGAAGCTTTTCTGTTTATGATCCGTGTAGCTTTTCTGGCCGAGAAAAACAACCATCACCCCAAATGGACCAATGAATGGAATAAAGTGGAAATCTGGCTTTATACACATGACGCGGGTGATGTGGTTACAGAAAAAGACAGAAACCTTGCAAAAGAGATCGATAAGCTATTAGAAGTAGAAATCAGGTAACTGTCCATTTATAAAGGAAAATATATCATTAAACAAGAGCTGCTTTAAATAAAAACTACAATTTCTATAGATTTTATTTGTAATAACAAAAAATGTTAATACATTTGCCTCACTATGTTAGTTTTAATGCTCAAAAAAAGAATGATAATGAAAGCAGTTTTAAATAACTTCCTCCTGTACTGTTGTTGTTGAGGCAGCATATAGCAATCCGTTATCAGCTATAACCGGATACGCATACCAACCCAATTCACAAATTTTTAGACAACCTGTAAAGGATATTAAATATCCTAATGGATTTTTTATGGACTTCCGCATCACTAAACAAACAATCAAATATCAAATTATGAAAAAAGTATTACTTTTCATCCTCCCATTTTTGCTTTCGGCAAGCTTTACTTTTGCTCAAAGCCAGATAACGGGTATTATAAAGGGGGCGAATGGTGCTCCTGTACCCAATGCCACTGTGCTCATCAGAGGCACAAAAATCACTACACTGGCTAATGATAAAGGTGAATTCAGCATCAGTACAAAACAGGAGCCCCCATTCTATCTTCAAGTCAGCTCCGTTGGCTATAAAGCCCAGGATTTTCAGATCCTGAAATTTCAGGATACGCCTTTGGAATTAACCCTGGTTGAAAATGCAGAGCTGGACGAAATTGTTGTAACTTCAAGAAGACGGTCGGAGGTTTTACAGGATGTGCCCATCGCAATCACAGTTATTGGTGGTCAGGCTGCAGAAAACGCAGGGGCATTTAACGTTAACCGTTTAAAAGAACTGGTACCTTCAGTACAGCTCTATGCTTCAAACGCAAGAAACACTACACTTAACATCCGGGGATTGGGCTCAACATTTGGATTAACCAATGACGGTATTGACCCGGGAGTAGGTTTTTATGTTGATGGAGTTTACCAGGCCCGTCCTGCAGCTACTTCTACAGATTTTCTTGACATAGAACAGATAGAAATCCTGCGTGGCCCACAGGGCACCTTATTTGGTAAAAATACAACCGCGGGTGCCTTCAACATCACCACCACAAAACCGACCCTGGTTCCAACAGCAAAAGTTGAACTGAATGTTGGAAACTACAATTTTATACAAGCAAAAACTTCGGTTTCAGGTGCGGTAGCAAAAAATCTTGCAGCAAAGTTAGCCATATCGGGTACTCAAAGAGATGGTACAATTTACAATACCAGAGAAGAACGCAGATACAGCGGCCAAAACAACCTTGGTTTTAAAGGCGCTTTGTATTTTACGCCCTCAGATAAATTACAGGTGTTGTTAAGCAGTGATGTAAGCATTCAGCACCCGGCAGGCTATCCACTGGTAATTGCCGGTGTAACTGCTACAGAAAGAAGCGCTTACCGTCAGTATGCCAAAATTGTTTCTGATTTAGGATATCAGCAACCTAAAATAGACCCTTTTTCAAGAGAGATCAACACCAATACGCCATGGAAACAGGATCAGTCAATTGGCGGGATATCTTTAAATTTGGATTATAAGATCGGAAACGGAACACTTACTTCAACTACCGCCTGGAGATTCTGGAACTGGGATCCTACAAATGACAGGGATTTCTCTGAATTGTCGGCCCTAACCAAATCACAAGGTAACTCGCGTCATGACCAGTATTCTCAAGAAGTGAGATATGCTGGTAATCTCACAGAAAAATTAAGCGGGGTGATCGGTGTATTTGCGCTTGCCCAGAATTTGAAGGGTCTGTCCCAGACTGAAGAAGTGGGTAAAGATCAATGGAGATTTGTACAAACAGCTGCAACCGGTGCTCAGGCAGGGTACACTACACCTGGTCTGCTGGATGGCTTTGGCATCAAAACCAATTCAACCATCAAATCGTTAAGTGCGGCTATCTTTGCACAGGCCGATTGGGAATTTATAGAACACCTGCATGTTTTACCTGGTTTAAGGTTCACTTACGATAAAAAAGATGTGGATTATGACAGGGTAACTTATGGCGGTCTTCAAACTACTGACCCTGCTCTGCTTGCCCTTAAAGCTGCTGTGTATGCCAATCAGCAGTTCAATACCAGTACAGATAACAATAATTTGTCTGGAAACATTACCTTGTCCTACCGTCCTACTACCAAGTTAAACGTTTATGGAACTTTCTCTACCGCCTATAAACCAGTTGGGGTGAATGTTGGGGGCTTGCCAACTACCAGCACCGGAGAAGCAGATCTATCTCTTGCTGTCGTAAAACCGGAATATGTTCAGCACTATGAGTTCGGTTTAAAAACAAAACCTGTGAAAGGTGCGATTGTAAATTTAACCGCCTTTAATACAGATATTAAAGATTACCAAACCAATGTACAATCTCCTCAGCTGGGTGTAAACAGGGGGTATCTTGCAAATGCAGAAAAAGTGAACGTAAAAGGTCTGGAAGTTGATGGAAGTTACCAGCTGGAAAGGTTTTTAACTTTAAATGCAGCTGTAGCTTACCTGGATGGTAAATATAAAAAATTTACCAATGCACCGCTACCTTTGGAAGAAACCGGCCATACAGAACTTGTTAATGGCGTAGCTACCCAGGTGGCCTTTAAAGATGCTTCCGGAGGACGATTGCCGGGGATCTCTAAATGGAATGCTTCCGGTGGTGCCGAATTTAGTACTCCTGGCAAAGTAGGTACAAGAGACGGCAGGTTTTTTATTGCAGGTGATATCAGCTACCGTTCAGAATACTCTTCAAACCCAACACCTTCAAAAGTATTAAATGTTGATGGTTATACCCTGGTGAACGCAAGGATTGGATTCAAATCAGATAAAATCTCCATTTTTGGCTGGAGCAGAAATATTGGAAATACCAAGTACTTCGAACAATTGCAGGCAGCAGCAGGTAACTCCGGTTTGTATGCAGGTGTACTTGGCGACCCAAGAACTTATGGGGCTACATTGCGTTATGCTTTTTAAAAAACAGGCCCTTGTATAAAAAAATTCCCGGCCTTGTGTCGGGAATTTTTTATTTAAGCCTAAAGGTACTCAGCTAAGCTCCAGCTCACCCAGATACACACTCGTACTTACCATATCCCCTTCCACATTGGCATACTGCATCCAGGCGTGTACCCTATCACCTGCAAAATTTTCCGGCAGCTGCAATACCATTTCCTTATCCTGCCTGTTTGCCACATTTTGAAAGGTCACAAATTTCTCTTTTTGCGGATTGTATATGATAAAGCTGGCCTTGTCATTGGCATTGCTAAATACCGATTCCGGACCGTTGTCCCATTTAATGCGCAATACCGCATTTACCAGACATAAAACTTCCAGTATCCAGGACACCAATAACTCGCCCCGGCTAAATATGGCCTTTTTAAAGTCAATCGCCACTTCCTGCCCATTGTCAGTCAAGGCTTCCTTCATGTGGTAGCTTACTGCCCTGTTCATCGCCGTTTTATAGCCTGTCAGTATCTGAAAGCCGATATTGATCAAGCTTAGTATAGGCCTTAACCAACCTGTAATTACGCTAAACTTCAGGCGCTGGTGCAGCTGTTTTACCGTAGGTGGTTTTGTAGTTTCCGGCAGGCTTCGTAGGTAATCTATACCTTTATAACTTGCACCAACCACATTGCCAATTTTCCCGGATACTGCTCCGTTTATTCCATTTTTATATCTTGCCATAATGCTTTAATTGTTAATTATCCAATCTGCATAAACTTTAATCGTTCGCTTATGCCTTAATCTTTGATACACCCCCGTACCTTCCCTGCTTCCATCTGGTGATGAATTTCCCTCAATGCTGTAAATCCAGTTATCCTTAACCTTTTCAACCAGGCCTACATGCGCAATCCTTTTCAGGCTCGGAAACCATATCCCAAACACATCTGCAGGCTTGGGTTCCTTTACAATCCTCGAAGCCGGAAACATTGCAGGCGACCAGGCCGTCCTGGGCTGGGCATAACCAGCTTTCCCAAAAACAAAAGAAACATAACTGGCACACCATGGAGCTGGCACTTTAATCCCAGTATAAGACAGATATTCCCTTACCCGCTTGCCATCATTATTACCCCTCAGCTCTCTTATTCCTACCTCTCCCCGTGCAACCTTTAGCACGTCTTGTCTTACATCACCGCCACTAAAGCCCCAATTGCTGCCAGCAGCAACAAAGCAAAACAGGCAAAATAAAATCCTAACTGTTGCCATAACTTTAACTCCTTATATCCTAAAACCATACTATTCAAATCCGGTAAACCAGCATTTACCCAAAACCTTTGCAACAACCACCAGCACAAAGCCAGCATCAGTAAAAAGCTCATTGCGCTTAGCAGTACCAGCAACCAGATGCTTTGGTCAATATACCCCATTGTACCATCACCATACACCATTAATTTTGGCAGGGTAAACCAGGCCAGCAGCATAATTACCATTATTAAATAAGGTTCAATATCCGGTACCCTCACCGGCATTCTAAAATTCAATGTTTTCATAAACTTTCTTTTTAATAAATGGGGCTGGCCATTCCCAGCCCCATAAAAACTAAAGCACTATAAACTCCCCTACATAAACACTGTTAGAAACCACTTTTCCATCCGCACTTACAAAAGAGATCCATGCATGTACCCCATCACCAGAAAAGTCGCCCGGTACCGACAATACATAAGCCTCTGCCGATCTTGGCGCAGCAGCAACCAGTGTAACCAGTTTGTCCTTGGTTGGGTTATAAACCAGCAAAGTTGCCTTATCCGTACCATTAGTACTGTCAGGCTCAGCATCATTCACCCAGGCAAAGTCAAGCTTAGCGGCAAGGGTAATGTTTACTTCAGCCCCTTTTGGCGCCAGCAAATCACCTGCACTAAACACTACCTTCTCAAAATCAAGCGCGTAATTCAAGCTGCTCGTACCAGTAATGGCATACTTCAGGTGATAAGAAGTAGCGGCGTTCATCGGGGTGATCCCATTGTTGAATTTCTGGTAGCCTACATTGATCAAAGCTTTAATCCGCTTTAAGAACAACGATACCAGCACCATTTTGGCCCGTACATTTAACTGTGCTTCTGTTGGGTTATCTTCACCAACATCAGGTAAACTGCGTAAATAGTGAATCCCGCGCCAAATTGCGCCAATTACCGTTCCCACCTTTCCTCGAAATGGGCCGAGGATGCCCTTTTTGTATTTTCCCATGTCTTTTAAATTTTATGGGTTCATTGACGTTTGCAACCTTTTTAAGCTGTGGTTAGCAACGATAGCATCAGCATTTCTTTATTACCTGTAAAACTGGTAAGCTGGCATCCGGTCTATCATCCTGTTTATGGCATTCCTAAACTCTTCCACACTTCCACGCCAGTCAAACGGCACTACAAGCCGCTCGTTGCAACCCAGCTTTTCCAGCCAAAGCTCAAGGGCAACCATCCCTTTTACAACACGGCAATTCAATATCCATTCCAGGCCTTTCAGGTTGGTCAGCCGATAAGCACAATCCTGGCTGGCCCCGGTATCAATGGCCATAATCAGCTGTTTCATCCTGCCCGCAAACTGAAGCGCAGCACACATTCTGTCTATCCGGGCCGAAACATCCCCATACTTTAAAACCAGGCTCCCCAGGTTGTCCTTCATTAAATACAGGTTTAACAATAGTAAATGTTTACTCATCATCTTCTCCTTTCTTTTTTAATTATCTTATTAACACGCCTCCTCTTACTCCGGCAAATCCAACTCATACCTGGTCAGGTATTGCCCTGCCACTGCATACAAGCTGTTCCCCAATGCCTTAAAACTGCTTATGGGTACATCCTTATATTTGGGCAGGTAAAACGAATAACAGTATACCTGTTTCTCCAGATCATACACATCTATTGCCGCACTTTTCCTGAACAAGGTCAGATCCTCATCCCTGCCCATCAGTTTCGATTGCACAAATAAATATTTGCCCTGGTTTGAACAGTTTGCATTTACCATTAAAGTGGGCGAAGCAAAAGTGAATGATTTTTCAGAACGTACCTGATCTACCTTAAACCGGGCCGAATCAATCGGGTCTATCGTCTTTATTTTCTTTACCAGGTTCAGGTTCGTGTCTATCAGCAAAATCTCGTTGCGGTAATGGTACACATAGGTCAGCATGTGCAGCTGCCGGTTATACCTCAGCATACCGTCCGTACAAAACAGACCATCTACCTGCTTTTCAAATATCCCGGTATTGCTCATGCTTTCTCCGTTCCCTGTTACCTTACGCAAACTATTGGCCCGGGTATCGGTGTCTATAAAACGGAAAAACATCGTTTGTGTACCCAAAGGTTGCAGCTGTGCAAAGTATGGCGCCTTTATCCCATACACCGCTGCCTTCCAAACACCCGTCATGCCTTTCAGGATGCTGCGTTCCAATCCATTGTACAGGTAAAAAGAACCAGAATCTACATAAGCCTTATAGCTGCCCTTTAACTTTACCTCCTGCCTGTTCAGCTCAAGGTTAATGCTTACCGTATCCTTTAATAAAGGTCCAACCTTCAGCAAATGGCCAATGGCCGTTCCACTGGCCAGGTAAACCGAACTTCCAGCCTCACCGGCCAGGTAATACGAATTGTATTTTATATCGATGGCCTTATGGCCTTTAACCACCCCAAGCAACTTCCTTTTAAAATTATAGGTAGCAGCACGCTGTTTAACCGCATAGCGGATGGTTAAATACAGAATAGGTAAAGATGAAAGTACAGCAACAATGATCAGCAAGTAGATAAATTTTTTCATAGATTTCATTTTGAGGGTAACCAACCCGCCAAACCATTTGGTTCAGCGGGCATGTACAGTTATCAAAAACTAGTTTTGTCTGTACAGTGGAATGGTACAAAGGCCAGTCTCTGTATCCTGCAGGTAAGCATCACCTCCGGCCAGCAGCTGGCAGGCATTGCCCGTGTAGTTTACATCACAGGTGCCAATTACATTGCCTGGGGTAGTACACTCACCCTGGTCATTGTAAGGCGATCCCAGTAAAACACTTGTTGTTGGTTTTGCAGTCGCAAACACAGTGCTCACAGCAACACAGGCCACTGCAACGAGCATTAAAAATGGTTTTTTCATTTTGTTTAAATTATAAGATTAATGCCTACTCTTTTTAAATCAGGCTTTTCGGCTTCCACCTGTTCAACGCGCATTGAATATTTTTAAACCGCTTCATCCTCAACACAGCCCAGCCCTATCCAGCTTAACACCACAAAGCCCATGTTAAACAGCAGGTGCACATCCCAGCTCATGTCCTCAAAAACACCACCGCAATGGCATACCGGCCTGTCAACAAACCTAGCTATCACCATGATGTACAAGCTAAACATGATCATCAAGCCATAGCTGGCCCAAAGGGCTGGCAGTAAAGTCCGTTTAAACGCCAAACCTATAGCAATCAAAATCTCAACCGCAGGCACAAGCAGTGCAATCAGCAAAGTAAAATCCGAAAGTATAGGCGATTGGGCCAGCTGCACCTTAAACTTTTGAAAGTCATGCAGCTTGCTAAACGCTGCGTATAAAAACAGCAGGATAAACAGATACCTGATCGCATCCAGCAATACCATACACCAAAATCTTTTATTCAATTTTATCATGTTCAAATTATTTTAAACCCAGTTTTAAACGCTTCAAACCCGCCCTCCCAGTCAAACAGCATCGTCCCGGTAGTCTGCTCTGTTTTCAACTTCAACCCCAAATACACCCGGTTATCAGCAAACCTCAATTCAAACCTATACTTCCTGCCCTGCACATCAGCCAGCGTAAAAAGGCTGTGTGGCTTGGCTCCCGCATCCACCGACCTGATGAACTGTACTACCTCTGCTGCCAAAGGAATAGCATCCAGCAATCCGTTAATTTTGTAGTGTTTCATTTTTGTTTTCAGTATCATACTTCCCGTCACCATGCTGTCTAAATAAATCTTTACCTCCAAAGGATTACTCATAAATTATATCTGGTTAACGATGTAAAAGTAAGGCAGATCAAAAAAAGGCCCGGGTGCAGGTGCACCCAAAAGCCTAGTATTTTAACAAACCTTTATTTTTTAAATTACGCCGGTTTCTTTTTAGCGTATCCTTGCTGATATCCAAAAAACAGGCAATACAGGCATCCCTTATCGGGCTTTTCTTTGGTGGCAGCAAGCCTTTGTACCTTTTGTAAAATTCAAGGATCCGCGTTTCTATATCTTCTATCCCTAATAATGAAGCACGCGACTGCTCCTTGGCCGCATTGTGTTTAGATGAGGTTTTAAAGGCAAATGCTTTCATACCATCCCAATGCTTATAAACAGCATCCATGCAGGCACTGCTGATGCTCCACAGCAGGGTATCCTTACAAAGCCAGATGCAATAAGGCGATACTTGCTGCCGCATAAAGCAGTCCATTGCCACAATGCTGTTTTCGCGGTAAATGCGAAACAGGTACCTGTCCTGTTCATGGTTGTAGCCATATACCAACACAAAGCCACGCACTACATAATAAGCTTTTTTGGGTATTTTGTTTTCTTCTTCAATCCGGCAGGCTTTGTTACAAAGTGCCTCTACTATCATGTTTTTCCACAGATAGTCTTCCAGCCCCGCAGGCAGCGGTATATCCGGGTCTATGCTTTTCAGCAAGGCCATCAGCCTTGCAAAAGCGATTTTGTTGTTTAACATTTAAGATAACGTTAACTGTTTGTTTGCCGCTATAGCTTTCCTTTTTAACAGCTATACCTGGCACAGTGCGCAAGGCACCCTATATTTCTCTCTTTTTATCATAACACAAGTCCACAACCCAATTCAAGCCATCCCGTACCTTTTCTGTCAAAAAGATACCTGCAACAAAGAGCATGTTGGTTAATCTTGCCCAAATCTGGTTCTTCCTTTTCAGCGCTGCTTCCTCCCAAAAAAACTCTATTTGCCGGGCAATCGTATCCCTGAATACCTGGTAGTCGCGCGGGTTGTTAAGGTCCCTGCCGGCAATGCTGCTCCTGTTGCGCCGGGCATGCCATACCGGATAATAGATCCCACCCAGCATAGAACAGATCCCCGACCTGAAATCCACACCTGTACCCTCAAAATAAGGATCGCTCAGGGCCAGCAAGGGTTCCATATCCTTTTCCAGCTGTACCGACAGGCTGTGCATCAGCGGATCCCATACCCTTACCTGCTCAAAAACAATCCCCTGCACCTCCAGGTCGGCAGCAAACTGGTCAAAATTGCTTTGCATCATTTCAATAAACATCAGCTTTACCTCTCCGGCACTGGCCATTTCGGGCAGCATAAATTTTTCAAAGTTCCGTTTCCGGTAATCCCTTAATTCAATATACCTGGCCTTCAGGCCATTCAAACTGCCAAAGCGTTTGTTTATCATCCCCGGGTCCATACCTATCATTCTGGCTACCCGTGTAGCGGTAATGGCTGCAAAGCCATCTTCACGCACAATCTGCCCGGTCGCCTCCAGGGCCTCCCTTTCCGTTCGTTCCGGATCCCTAATTTTGTTCTTTTTCTTTTTTGTTACCATACCTTATTGCTTTTGTTCCATGTTAAATAAATGTTAAATAATTTGGAAAGCGAAGGTAAAAGGTATTTTCAGCATAACCTTTGCGTTAAGGGGCATTATTTCTGTTCATTTTTACTGATAATCAGATGGTTATACCAAAAATAAAGGCGTAACAATCCCCTCAGCTTCAGGCTGTTTTTTGTTCCGCCTGTAAGCGGGTTTAGGGGAAATAAAATTGCATCCGGATTCAGGTGCAGCGATGAGTGTAGCGTTATTTCATATTTGGTTTTTTTAAAATAATTTTTCCAGTTCGGTGATAAAGCCAACCACATCCATTACTACGGCGTAGTAAACCAGGTCTTCAGGGTCCTTTTCCGGTTCAACGGTAACCAGTATCGCAAAGGCCATTTCCATAGCCTTTACCAGCGCTCCGCTTTGCTGGTATTCCCTGGCCCGCCGCATCAACACTGTGCTTACTTCTCTTATCCCTTCTTTTGCTATTTCATTTAACTCACCCCAGCGCTGCTGATAAATGATCAGCCCTTTCAGCAGGCAAACTGTTTCTGCGTAACTAAAGTCTAAAAAACGGAATATCATTTTGTGCAGCAAGATCCGGTCGTCCATGGCATATTCATGCAGGGTAAGCAAATGACCTTTTTCCGGCAATTCTGCAAGTACTTTTTCCAAAGCAGCAATGTATGGCAGTATGTTCATTTATTCAGTGTTTCCCTTCATGATATGGTATCCTGCTGTGCCGCCAGTCAGCCAGGCAAACAACATGTTCAGGTCAATTTCCATCACATCATCCAGCAGTTGAACTTCCATTTCGGCTAAAAAAGCATCCAGGCCAAACTCTGCCATCATCTGTATTTCGCGAAGGGATCCGGCTGTATTTTTCAATGTGGTAGATACCACTACGATGTTATCACCATGCAGGTCAACCTCAACTCCGTCGGCAGTTGTAAACTGGTTTGCATTTGCCCAGAAACGGGCCAGTAAAATATTTTTATCAATCATAAGTTCAATTTGTTATACACTTTATCATAATTTTTCTGCCTGTATTTCCAATATTTTGATGTGATGCGATTAAAAAAACCGGGAGCTGCCTATACCCCCGGTTCCATTACTAAACTATGTTTATGAAAGGAGAGCCGTTAATTTCACCGCCGCTCAAAACAAGCCAGCAATCTTTTCTGCAAACCCATCACTTCTATATTGGTCAACCTCAGTTTCTCTTTCAGCTCCTCGTTCTCCTGGTGTAACACCATTTCATCCTCATCCAGCAACCAGCAAACCTTTACGCCCAGTATAACAGCCAGTTGCCTTAACCTGCCTAGTGTCAATTCCGTCATTCCGCATTCAACCTTACTATAAGCCGGCACGGAAATATCCAGCTGCGCTGCCATATCGCTCTGTGTCCAGCCCCGCTTTTTCCGCAAAGCCCTCAGCTTTTGGCTAACGTTGATGTCGAACATAACCTAATTCAAAACTATTTGCATATCGGGTGTGGCATAGCTAAAGTCCATGTTCCTGATGCTCATAGCAATTATTCTTTAGCCCGGTTTTGATCAATCGCCGCCTGAAAGGCCTGTCTGTCACTTTCACTGATGCCGCTGCCAAACTTTTCCAGGTAAGCCGAAGCCACCGGAACATAAGCAGCCCAATCCTTCTGGTTGTACAAATGGATGGTCCTGGCCCTCAAAAACATTTCCTCTCCCGGCAAACCATAAGGCTTTATCGCAGCTTCTACTGCATTCCAATCCGGTTTGCTGTCCGCTTTGGGCACAAAACCAGCAATCACATCCGCATAAATCACATTCATCGCCTTTACATATGCAGTACGGTCTGTACCGGCCTGTTTCAGCAAAACAGCAAAGCCCTTATCTGTCACCTTTTTGGTCATACCTTCCATAAAGGCGTTGTCCTCTGCCGAATAAGGTGCTTTCAAAGTATTCATATATTCCGTTCCAAACCTGGCCGTACCGGCCTTATCGCCCGTTTGCCCAGCCATCATCACCAGCTTTTTCAGAAAGGCAGGATCCTTTTTGCCTTTTAAATACTCCTCAATCGCTTTGGCATAAACCACACCCGGCTCCGTCAGATCCGCATCTTTAGCCGAAACCAACTTTGTCATGGCCAGCCAGGATGGCGCGGCAACCTCCGGGTTCAGGCCCTTATGGATCTCCCTCAGTTCCGCAAAAGGGACCTTTATCACCTCCCGGTCATAGGTCATCAGCCCGTTCTGCTCTCCCTCCACATCAAATGGCTGGGTGTAGATGGAGGCAGACAGACCTTCTTTTTCCAGCAGTTGCAGATGCTGGTTCATGATCCTATACTTGGCCGCCAGTGCAGCAGGCTTTTCCTGGATGTATCCCCATGCCGAGCCACTTAACCATTGGTGATCAGGGATAAACACCCCAATGCCACCAAACTCACCCAATACCCGGGCTTTACCCGGCATAGCAATTGCATTCATCGGATCAGGATAAGCATGCACATCGGTCATATCTGCCGCTACATAAGGGTTTTCCCTGGCTGCACGCAGCTTTTCGTTTACATACAACAGCTCACCCGAGTGACCGTTCACTATCCTCGATGGGTCGTTCCCTTTCATCCATTTGGTCAGGCGTTCCTGGTCATATTGCCCCCAGGCCTCGTTAAACAATACCCATGTGGTTATGGATGGGTAATTGTGCAGTTGCGCCATGGTCTCCTTGGCCCCTTTTTCAAAAGCAGCCTTTGCACCCTCGGGCAATCCCTGGTTGGGGTTTACCATATCCTGCCATACCAGCATGCCTATTTTATCCGCATGGTAATACCAGCGTGCAGGCTCTACCTTAATGTGCTTGCGGATGGTATTGAAACCCATTGCTTTTATGGCCCTGATGTCAAAGGCCAAGGCCTCATCCGTAGGGGCAGTGTACAGGCCATCGGGCCAAAAGCCCTGGTCCAAAGTACCCAGGTTAAAATAGGGCCTGTTGTTCAAAAATATCCTGTCCACACCTGCAGCGTCCCTGGCCACACTGATCTTCCGCATGCCGAAATAGCTTTTAACTTCGTCATCACCTAGCTTAACCGTAATGTCATACAAATGCGGGTTACCTGGGCTCCATAACTTTGCATTAGGTATTTTTATTGTACCCTTAGCCCCATCGTTCGTCATCTCGAGGGAAGCAAAGCGACGAGAGATCTCTTGTTTAGACACTGGATCATAAACAACAATTTCGGGCTTACCCTTTCCCTTCACCTCCAAATTCAACACGCCCTTATCCACATCCGGTGTCATCACCAGTGCTGCTATCGAAACCTCTGGTACCACCTCCATCCATACCGTTTGCCATATCCCGCTACTTGGGGTATAATAGATATTCTCCGGTTTCAGCACCTGCTTGCCATGCGGGCCAATACCCTCACCCGTTGGGTCAAAAACCTTTACTACAATCTCATTATTGCCCGCTTTCAGGGCAGCTGTAATATCAAAACTAAACTCGGTATAACCGCCTTCATGTTCGCCCAGCAAAGTTCCGTTTACATACACCCAGCACTGGTAATCAACCGCACCAAAGTTCAGCTTTACTTTTTCTCCGGATTTAATATCGGGACGAGCAAATGAGCGTTTGTACCATAAGTTTTGCGAGGGCAATAATGCTTTCTTCACACCCGAAAGGGCCGATTCCAAAGGATAAGGCACCAGGATCTTACCATCAAAAACAGCAGGCTGCGCAGCATCCTTAGCCGTAATGGCATAATCCCATAAGCCATTCAGGTTGGTCCAGCCACTCCGTACCATTTGCGGGCGTGGATATTCTTTTAGCGCGTTAACAGGGCTAACCTGAACAGCCCATCTGCTTTGGATGGCAACAGGTTGCATTTTGTATTGGCTATAAGCCATATCAGAAAAAGTCGTAAATAACAGTGCGGTCACAATGCCGCATCCCAGGATCTTCATTTCAGTTTAATAAATGGTTAGTTCAAGTAAACTCAAAAATACACCATCAAGACACCCGGCTGTTGCACTTTTTATTTCGATCATGGCACTTTTTTCCATGCAGGGTTCAATCGAAAATTTATTTCAGAATTTCTGACCAGTATAAACCCAAAACTGTATAAGTTTACAATTGAACACCGTATGTTATGTTATGTTATTTGGTTTGGCAGCCACACCGAGTACGATAAAATTAATGTTGAAACCGTGAAATTTAAAGATAGGGAGTAGCAGTTATGAAATATAAGATTTTAAAAACAGAAGAAGCATACAATGCCGCAGTTCATAGGATTGAGGAGGTTTTTGATGCTAAACCAGGTTCTGCAGCTTTTGATGAACTTGAATTATTAAGCTTATTGGTTAAGGATTATGAAGACAGGTATTACCCTATGCCCGAACCAGATCCAATAGCAGTTATGAAATTAAAAATGGATGAAATGGGTCTTAAAAATAAAGACCTTATTCCTATTATCGGTTCAGAAAGCCATGTTTCATCCGTATTGAGTGGCAGGAGAAAGCTTACACTGGACATGGCCCGCTCGCTTGCTGCATTTCTTAAGCTTCCGGCAAGGGTATTCATCAATGACAGATATGGTATGGAGCACTACGCTCCGGAAACCAGGTATTTCGCTGATATGCACATTCCGAATACCGAAATAAAACCGAGGGTTCATACTGATCGGGTAGACAGGAAGCCGAAAAAACAATAATTAATTTACTAGTAGCTCTTCAACCTTCTTTTGCAATTCATCCAAAGTACTCCATTCTAAACAATTATTCGGTACCGGTTCTGCATGATCAACTAATCCATCCAATAGCATTTTAACGACCTTAAACTTTTCCTCATCATTTTTTAGTGTATTAATCGCATTGTAGGGTTTTTCTTTCGAAACCTCCATGTTAAAGTAAGCTTGTTCAAAATTTGGGAGCGATGCTAAAAGTCTCACTTTTGTACCTTCTGGTCTTGCAGCGACTGCTTCCAAAATATTAGGATTGTTCCCCCAGGCTGGGTTTTTATTTTCTGCTTTTGTGTAAGGAGTATCACTATCGTGTAAAACAGAGTAGCTTGTGCCAAAATGATTTAAGATCTTAACCAGTGAAACTATTGTAGCCTTACCTCTTGCCCTAATAATGTGCAGATTTTTGTATTCTTCGGGATAAACTGATCTGATATAATTGAAAGCAGTATATTCTGTATCCCCTTCAACCACTATAACTTTGCCGCCAAAAAGGAATTCGGCAACATACGGATCACATATATTTAACAATTTTAGGTTTATTTTATCATCATCATCCAAGTTTGCTTTTTCAGGCCTGAAGATAGTTGTTCCTTCAACCTCGCCTTCCACATTTCGCTCCACCCGTATAATTGTAGTATTGTTTCTTGAAAAATCAATGAATATTGGCGAATGAGTAGTCACCATCACTTGCCAATTACCTAGTGTGGGTAAATCATACAAAACTTTGCAGGCTTCCCTGATTGCATTAGGATGTAAACATATTTCTGGCTCATCAATTAATAAAATATGAGGTCTAGTCGGGGCCTCATCATCCTTTGGTGGTCTTATGCTTTCAGAAATATACTTTAAAGCCGTCCAAAGCAAGGTCCTTCTGGCACCACTTCCCTGTTTGTCAATTGTGCTCATGAACCCGTCAATTGGCCCCATCAATAATTCAGAATTCCATTTGAACAGCTCAGCATTCGCATTATTTTCTGGTTGTGCATCAAAATTCACCTGATAATTAGGAAAAACCTTTCCGATCAAATTAGTTAATTCGTTATTTGCTGTATCAATCTGCCCTCTAGTTTCACCAATTATGTCAAGCTGTACTTTATGCATCGCATCCAGCATCGCGTGATATTGGTTTCGTTCTTCTGCGCTTCTCATCTGGTTTACCTTTTCCTGAATAGCCGCTAACAAAAGCCTTTTAATTGCCTCTGCTTGTTCTTCAGGTTTGCTGAATGCATCAACTTTGTGGGGTTCTGGCCTTCTGGAATTTGCAATATTTGCAGGGCCAAAAGGTGCTTTGGTTGGATGCCATTCTCCTTTCTTCACATCCCATCCGCGACGATCAGGTTTACCAACCCCTTTCCAAATCCAACGTTCCCTAACGAGTAGTTCATCATTAGAAGTCCGATCTATCCACATATCACCTACACCTGTAGCGTAAACAATGGTATGTAACTCAATCTCAGGCAAATTATCTGGATCAACAACATTATTTGGAAAATCATCAGTTTTGATTTCAGCAGCTTTTGAGCCTTCCGACATTACTAGCTCATAAGCCCGCAGCAAGGAGCTCTTTCCTGCATTGTTAGAGCCAACAAGTACAACAATATCATCCAGATCAATATGAACTGGATGTTTACCTATGCACCTGAAATTCTTTACAATTAATTTTACAAGCCGTGGATTCGGCATCAAAGCCATAAATTGCATTTCATCACTTGCTTCGGCTGGTTTAGAGGTTTTTGCCATTTTTGATTTCGTGTATCAAGATTCAAAAACACAAAGAAATTCCAAATACAATAAACTTGATAAGGAAGTTGCTATAGAAGTAATTTAAATCGAGCGTTATAATTTTGGATAAAAATTTTGGTTAGTTGACACAAATATAATTTAAAATTTGACATAAGTTAACTGAGAAGAATAATTCTTACGCACTTCAACCTTCCCTAACCCAAACCTTCAGCATCACATTATCCCGGCGGTACTGCATGGGCGTTTGCCGGGTTATCCGTTTAAACCAGCGGCAAAAGTAGGCCGTATCTTCAAAGCCCAGTGTATAGGTAATGTCTTTTACCGACATCATAGAACGCGCCAGATAATACCTGGCAGCATTTACAAGCTTATCCTGCAGCAAATCGTGCACGCTCTTGTTCAAATAAGCCCTGGTCAGTTTATTTAAACATGCAGGCGTGGTATGCAAAGCTTTCGCATAATAAGGCACTGGCCTATGCTCCGTCAAATGCCCATCCATCAGCTTAAAAAGCTGGTTCAGCAAACGGTTATCAGGGGTTTCAAACTCCTGATAACCGTTCAATTGATCTGTATGTTCTAAGCTGCCTTTCATCTAACGATTTAAAACCCTTCCTTCTTCATAAACAACAACACCGGATTCAGCCACTCACTAACCGGTAACCTCTGTATAAAACCATGATCACCCCTGGGGTACAAATGCAGTTCCGCATCTACGCTTTTAGCAATCAAAGCCTCATACATCGCAATACTGTTCTCCACTTTTACCAAACCATCATCGGCAGTATGGGTCAAATACACCGGAGGTGTATTAATAGTTACCAGTTGCTCTGCAGAAAAAGCATTCACCAAAGTATCCGAAGGCGCAGCGCCCAGCAAACTCACACGCGATCCCATATGCGTCAAATCCTTGGTCATACTGATCACCGGGTATACCAGCACTGCAAAATCAGGCCTCAAATTCACTCCACTGGCATCAATTACAGGCTTCCCGAACTTAGTGGCCAATGTAGCCGCCAAATGCCCACCTGCACTAAAGCCAATCACCCCTACTTTACCTGCATTAATACCAAACTCTGCAGCACGCTGTCTAATCAACCTTAGGGCCTGCTGACCATCCTGTAGAGGGCCAATACTTTTATCCCCCACACCAACCTCGGCAGGCAAACGGTACTTCAGTACAAAGGCGGCTATACCACGTTCTGCAAATGCCTTAGCAATGGGTGTACCTTCCGTAGAAGTTGCTAAAAAAGCATAGGCCCCACCAGGAATCACCAATACCGCTGTTCCGGTAGCAATTCCCTTAGCGGGAAGGTAGGCGGTAATGCCTGGCCCACCTTCCCCTTGCAAAGGGATTAACTGCTGTGCGGAAACCACACCGCACAGCAACCATAAACAGAACGTTAATGGTACAGAGAGGGTTAACTTGAAAGTCCTTTTCATATCAATAAGTTGTCACAACCGGAAATACACCAAAAGCATCTGGACCGGTTGTAGTCCCCATTAAACCCTTGATTACAATACTAATATTCTTAAACCGTTGTAAAGCAATAGATATACCCGGGTAATTACTATTGGCCGAAGTTGGCAAAGTATAAGTTGCTAATAAAGTTCCTGCTGCATTGCGGATTTGAAAACTTACCGATCCTGTTGGTATCACCGTCTTTAAGGGAAAGGTTACAAAATCAGTGATCTGTTTATAGGTTACTCCGGCAAATGCATTGGTGCTAGTGGCGGAGGCCCGTGTCACATTTAAAGCTGTACTATTTGGTGATAAATTCACAATCCTTACTCCGATAATGCTGTCTTTATAAAATGCGGGTATACTTTCTTTTTTGAATATAGGTTCAAAAGCTGAGCCCTGACCAGCAAGAAAAACAGAGTATAGTCCGCCGTTTTCCGTTACCGGCGTTTCTTTGTAGTAGTTTACAGTCGGATTGCTAACCCTGTAGAGCTTGATCTCTTTTCCGGGCACAATTCCAAATACTTTGGCATTGTAAGCTTTTGCACTGTCTCTTACGTTGGTGTTCAGTTTTACATTACCGCCACCAATTACAGCAGCTATCACATTTAATGACGCAAGTGGTTCTGCCTTGACCTCACTTTTTTTGCAGGAACCTAGTCCTGCGAGCAGTACTAATACCGCCAGACTTAGTTTAATAAGATTACTCATGAGTTTTTAAGTTAGTTGTTGATGTTTTGCTATTCCATTCTCTACAAACTTTGCAGTCTTTACCGCAATTGCCTCTAGGATCTAATTCATACAGGTTGTTTTTACCTTTGTATGATGCCAGCGTATTCATTGTCATCCATTGAGGTGCAGGCTCACCTTTTAGATAATGATCAAAAAATTGGGTAAGCCTGGTGGTATAATCTAAAGCATCTTTTTTATTTTCCAAATAATGTCCACTATTGTCATATTGCAATAACCAACAAGTTTTACCTAATCTCCGCAAGGCCATATACATTTCGACTCCCTGTCTAAAATTTATTGTTGCATCTTTTTGATTGTGTACAATAAACAGTGGTGTCGTTATTTTATCCGCATTGCGTACCGGAGAATTTCTCTGATAGAGATCAGGTCGCTCCCATGGATTTGCTCCCATTCGGCCTTGTGGATGATCCATCTTATGTAACTTTTCTACAAGAACTCCATCTTTATACTCCCGATTCAAGAACCCACCAACAAGGGTTAGATACGCACTAATATTATCGCTATAACCCGCCATTTCTGCCGCTGCTGCAAACAAACTGGTATGTGTAATAATATTATTTGTTTCACCACCTCCAAAACTATGGCCTTGTATTGCCATTCTAGTCTTATCTATATAAGATCGTTTGGACAGGTATTCAGCTGCAGAAGCGACAGCATTATATGCTGCTTCGCCAGTGGTCATGCCCCCAGGCTTATTCGCTATAGTATACTGTATATCAGGAGTAAACACCAAATACCCGTGACTTACAAACCAGGGAATATTGATATTATCAGTAGTTAAACTAGGTTTAGGGAACTGGTAACAACGCTGCGCATATTTTTCGTAGTAATTGAAAATAATAGGGTACTTTCTATTCGGATCGAAATTCTCGGGTTTATACAGCACGCCATGATTCAGCTGCCCATTATACATCCTCCAACTTACTGCTTCTGAGCTTAACCAATTATAAGTTTTTTGCGGTTTCAGATTCGTCAAAGGGGTAAATTGCTTAAGGTCTTTACTGATATAAAGATTTGGATAATCCACAGCACTTTCCCGCATTACAATCCAGCACTCTTTTCCCTTTTTTCCAGCAACCAATGGTATCATAGGGGGGTTAAAGCCAAACCCCTGTTTAGTTACCGTAGTTTGATAATAGTTGTATGGCCCCATGGTAAGCAATGCTGGTTTACCCGGCTTATCTAACCTAATCCGAAAAAATCCATTGTACTGCGAATTTACATCCAGCCCACTTAGCAACAACTCTTCATTACCATTGTATGCCTGATGATGATCATAAACTAACCTTAGTTTAACACCATGTTGCTTCCCATATCCCCCTGTCATATTAACCGGGGTCTTAAAACCTGAAGGATCCAATTTCCAAATGTCATAATTGTCGTAAATCAATACTGCACTATCGTCGGCATACCAACCGATTATCCCTAATGGTATAGCACCTATTGCTTGTTCAACATCATCGACAACAGATTCCGGCACACTCTCCGTTAAATTTGAGGTTTTCCCGGTAATGGGGTTCATACTGAAATAGTGTCCCAATTTTGGGTCCCACCAATAGATCCATCGTTCCTGAGGCGAAAAACTAGATTGCTGATTTTTCATCAATTTCCTTTCACCATTAGCCAATGATACCAACCAATTTTCAGCTGGCTTGGAATGTGGCCACCAGGAACCAGCGCTGTTTCCACCTGTTTTGAGAAAGATATAATTTCCATCGTAAATAGGGCCGATCTCTTCATCAGGTTCATTTTCTAACATCTGTACTTTATCGTTGGTCAAATTTATTACAGCTAGATAATCGTGAAAATTCTGACCTTCATGGGTTTGGGCAGGGTTTAACACCTCGTCCCGGTAAGTCCAGATATCCACAAGGCTGGTAGCCGCTTCCTTCGAAAGCAGCGGTAATTGTTTTTTGACCATAAAAAACAACCAATGGCCATTCCCGCTAAAGCCCCTAATGCCTGATACGGGTAAATTTTCGGAAAAACCAATTGCTTTTTCATCTATTTTTACGGTCGTTGATTTCTTATTGGAACTATAGTGCCAAATATTTATCTTACCATCTGATGATTGGACGGTAAAAGCCAATTGCTTACCAGTCTTGTCAAACACAAAATTCCCAGCCTCTTCACCGCCTTTCCCCTCCCACACAGTTATAGGATTTCCACCTAGCTTAACGAGTTGTAAACTAGTCTTATTCGTATTCCTTTTTTTAATAACCAGCGCTATACTTTTTTCATCAGAAGATAAAGCATATTCTTTTACTTCATTAAAAATTTGTTCCTTGCCAGTCATCAGATTCAATACTTTTAAATCTCCGTCCGAAGTTTTTAGCAATAATCCATTGCCACCAGTTAACCAATGATGGTCTTTTATCCCACTAAATATCCTTCCCTTGTCGCTAAGAAGGTTATATAGCCTAACCTCGCTATCTGTTTTACTTAAAGACAGGAGTACCCACTTCCCTTTGGCATCATTGGGATAACTTAGGCTACTACTTATACCAAGTAAACGTTTTTGATCACTACCCATCCGTTGAGTCCATATACTATCTCTCTGCTGCCAGCACAACTTTTGGCTGTCGTCAGTAAAAAAGAGAATTTTGAGGGTTTTAGCAATAATTGTTTTTTTCCACTTACTATTCAAATCCTGTACTACCAGTGTACTTTGCCCAACAGGCTGGTGTAGAATTACGTAGGCTGCATAGTTACCGTTCTTACTCACTGCGACACCACTTTCCGATGGTATTAGACTAGGCCAATTCTCAAATTGACCTACATCTATAATTGTCTTGTTCTGCGCTATCGAATACACAAAACTTAATAAGATAGAGGCTAATAATATTACTTTTTTCATGATGTGCCCATTTAAAATCATCCTGATATTATCTGAATGTCAACCAAATTTCTTCACCCTTTAGCATTGCATTTATTCTTATTTGGGTTCCCGAAGCCATATCCGGAAACATTTCTAATATGCTTTGCTGAAGCTTTATCGCTTCTTCCTTTCGTCCCATTTTATAGAGCAGGCAGGCTTTTGTATCCATAGGCGCATTAATTTCTGTCCCCTGATTTACCCACCTTTCAATTACCGGATCAATCCATCTCAGCGCCATTTGCATCAGTGCTTTATCATTGCAATATTTAAAGACATACCACACACACCAATGTAAATGATATAACTGTCGGCGATCCATTGTATTTATATCATAGTTAGCCACATAAGGTGTCAAATATTGAAAAAATGAATTCCAGTTTTTCTTCTTCTCATACCAGTCCAGTTTCGCTTTAAGTACATATTGTACTGCTAGCTTTTTACTGTATTTTTTTGTCAATTGAATTTCCATTTCTTGCCAAGACGGAGATTTACCGGTCTTTTCAGCTTCCTGCAAAAATGGCTGAATGTTTTCTCTTATAATGGTTTTTTTAACCAAAACAGCAGCCCAGCCGCCTCCTTCATATGCTTTAATACTATCAACCAAATGAGGATGTTTAAGGCTCAGCTGAAAAATCTTGTCTGAAGACTTCACCATTCCATAATATTCTCCTATAAAATCAAGAATGGGTTTCGCTAACAATTCTTTTTTAGCTAGTTTGTTTAAATATTGTTGGTTATATATACCTGCAACCTCTTCGGCCAGCTTCATTTCTCCAAATTCGTCCCTTAATTTTTTTGCAATTGTAATGTATTCAGTCCAGGGTAGTTCTTTCTGTCTTGCCTTATTTAACAAGGTATATAACTGATATTCCGGATTTCCCGCATTAGTTAGCAATTCAATAAATTGCTTTGGATTCTGCTGACCAACTGCTTTATGTAATGGTGTCCCATCAGCAGAGAAAAATAAATAAGACGGAAGAACAGAAATGCTATATTCTTTCTCTATTTGCCTGGCCAAAGGATAAAGCAGTTTGGTGGCTGCCGCATCTTTCTTTGTGCTGTCCATTTGAACTTTAACCGCAATAAAAGCATCATTCATTGCCTCGCCAACCATATTCAATGGATACACATTTCTATCCATCATTTTGCAGGGAATACACCAAGTAGCATAACAATCCAAAAAAATCAGTTTATTTTCTGCTCTGGCTTTAGCCTTAATCTGCTCCCAGTTCAAACCCTCAACAAAGTTTATTCCCTTTCCTCTGGCTGTTTCTTTAGTCAATTGCTCTGGGGTAACTTTTTCATAAAAACCTTCTGCTAAAAAATCCTCATTGTTGATTGATTCATTTTTAGTGTTATATTCTCTCGTAAATTTTAACAAGACATTATCATTAATTCCTCCGTAGACGATAAATGTTTCCTTATCTAATGTTTGAACCTTGGTTGTATCGTCTTCGGTATAAATTTCCGTCTGTCTCAACCAGATATTATTTTCCTTATCCTGCTTAAATGAAATTTTTCTTTTTTTACCTGTTTTAGTATAATCTCGCCATAGACCATGAACTAGCGATGCTTTTATTACAGTATCACGGTCTCCAAGATTGCTGGTCTTTTCGATAGCCATGCCGTCTTGTTTTTGCTCAATTTTAATGATCAAAGGAATCCCGTTTGCGTAATCGGGTCCTTTAATTTTTTTGAATTCTTTTAGTCTCCATACACCAAGTAAATTGGTTTGGGCTTTCGCAAATTTAGGTAAGGACAGGGCCATTGCCATAAATATGGCGTAATAAATTAATGGTTTCATATGTTTTATTTTTTGTGTGTCTACTTTCAGTAGCCTCCGTTTTGAGTTAAATTCGGGTCGGTAACCAGATCAGAGTAAGGAATGGGTAAAAGCTCATCTGTATTTTCCCAGCCCCCTCCTTTGACAGGGGTAACCACACTCATTACTTCATCAACTTTGCCAAATCTTTTCAGATCGAACCAGCGATTTCCCCACTCTGTAAATAATTCGACTTGTCGTTCATGGAATATAGTATTCAATAGGTCTGACTGAGAAATGCTAGGATTTGTAACAGCAATTAAAGGAAGCTTTGCCCGGTTCCGAATCATATCCAGATCAGAAATAGCTAATCCAAGTTTATTTTGTCGGGCTCTGGCCTCTGACCTTATTAAATACTGCTCACCTAACCGCAGCATCATAGCATACTCCGTTAATGTCTCAGGGCTGTTAACAGTTCCATTCTCCTCAGCAATTTTATATTTAACCGGAAAATAATAAGTATCCGCCCCTTCAGTGAAACTGCTTACCCATTGACTACGTCGTTCATCATTAGGTTCAAAAGCAGCAAGTAGGAAATCACTAAAATATACTGGCTTTCCCGCGTTTACACCAGTTGGTATTGCTGATAAGTTAAATAATCTTGCATCTGTGGAATTCCATCCAACTTCTGTAGGTTGTATTTGCCAGATTGCTTCCCGGCTGTTTTTTAAGAATATATCTTCATAACCAACCAGGTTAAAATATGTATTATTTGCAATAACCTCACCAGCTGCTAATTCAGCTTTATCAAATTCACCAGTGTACAAATAAACTCTCGCAAGCATTGCCTTGGCTGCCCATACTGTTGGACGCACCCGTTCTTGAGTACCAGGATTGAGTTGGCCATTCACAAAGGCTGGATTCAACAACTCTTGTGCCCTTAATAGGTCGCTTATAATCAATTCATAAACTGCCTTTCTAGATGAGCGATGTAATTTGCTGTTAATAGCCGGATCAGTCCCTACTACTAAGGGCAGATCTCCGTAAAGGTTTACTAGGTAAAAATAATACCATGCGCGCAAAATGTAGGCCTCACCGAGTAGCTGCTTTTTTACATTCGGGCTAAGACTGTTACTTGCAATCAAGCCTTCTATCGCCCCATTGCAGGTAAAAACAAATTTGTAATAGAGATTCCAGATTTCCTTACCCGTGTCCATTGACATGCTGGAACTAAGATTATTATTGTAGTAAGCCTGGAGATTAAAATCAGCCCCGCTCCATAAAGTGAATTCGTCGCCAAGTAAACCGGTAAATTTTGCCATGTCAGCTCCCTGGGACCTCATGTCAACATAAATATATGTCAAAACGGATGCAGCGGTCCGATCATTAGTATAAACATTTTTCTCCGTAATGCTGTCAGGGGGAGTGTCTACCTGCACGATTTTTTTGCAGCTATTCAGCAGTACAAAAAATAGGATCATCATACAACACAAAAAACAATTATGCTTATTGAAGCGCTGAGGTGTTTTATGCGCAGTGGCTTCATGAATATAGATCGAATACATAAGGATATTTTTATTAGTCAATATTTTCTTCAAAATTAAAATGTACACTGTATTCCTAGGGTCATCATTCTTAATGAGGGCAAGGAATTAATATTTAGGCTTTCCGGATCCAATCCGTGGAACTTCGTTATTGTAAACAGATTTTGAACATTGGCGTATAAGCGCAATTGCTCCAGCTTTACTTTTTGAAGTGCCTTCATTGGAGCCTGGTAAGAGAGTGCTACATTCTTCATCCTCAAAAAGGAAAGGTCCTTAAAAGCCAGATTCCCCATATTACCCGGTACACTGGTGGTAGAAAACCGCTGATATTGACTTACATCTCCTGGTTTTTTCCAGCGGTCCATTACCGACACTGGCTGGTTACCTATTACTGCCGATGCTCCATTTATCAGAAAAGTTCCAGGACGTGGTCCAAATTGAAGAAGATCTTCTCCATACTGCTTGGTAAATTGAACTAGGAAGTCCAACGAAAACGCCTTAAATCTGATGTTATTCTGAAGACCACCGTACCAACGTGAAGATTTATTTATGAAAACCATCCTGTCTGATTCTTCGGGATTACCTGTAGGATCACCATATCTATTGAGCACTAAATAGGTACCAGTCAATGGATCTACACCATAAAACTGATATCCTTTACCTGTGGTTAAGGGCTGTCCTACGGTCATCAGTTGCTTTAAAGTCGAGGTTTCCAGTCCAGGAAAAGCAAGAAGTTTATTTTTTGGAACGGTCAGGTTAATATTACTGCTCCAACTCATATTTTCACTTTTGATATTTGAGGTACCCAAGGTAAACTCCCAGCTTTTATTTTCAATCAAAGCAGGAAGATTTTGAAGCAGTGAATTAAATCCGGAAATTACCGGCATTCTAACATAGGTTAAACTATTCGACGACCGGTTACGGACATAATTTATGGTTAACAGCAGGCGATCATTAAAAACCCCCATGTCTATACCGGTCTGCAGTTTTCTTGTTTCTTCCCATTCCAAATTTGGATTGGGCAGTGCAACCGGGTTTAAACCGCCAAGTCCCTGATATGGAATAGTTGGATTAAAAGCTGCATACAAATTCATAAAACGATAATTACCAATCTGATCATTCCCCGTCGTGCCATAACTTCCCCTAATCTTGGCAAAGCTTATAAAAGGCACACTGCGTTTAAAGAAGCCTTCTTCACTGATAATCCAACCTAATCCTACAGCTCCGAAATTATTAAACTGGCTATTTGGCCCAAATCTAGAACTTCCGTCTCTTCTAGCGGTCAGGTTAACCAGGTATTTACTTTTAAAGGAATAATTTAAACGTCCAAAAACAGCGTAATATCTATATTCATTCAGATCATTAGCACTACTTAGGGATGAACCGGCTAGGATATCACGTAATAAAAGATCACTACTCTGACCAGAAGAAGTAAAACCTCTTCCATTATTGTTCTGATAGTGTAAAGTCATGCCAAGCAGTAAACTTATGCTATGACCACTCCACTCCTTATTATAATTTAACTGAGGCTCTGCAATCCAACTCCGACTCGTATTAAAACTAAATCTAGACGTCCTTATTCTGTCAGCCCTGTTTTCTGGTTTTTCACTTTCATCTAATGCTGCTACAAACTGATCTGAGGTAACTGAATTAAAACCAAAGGTACTTTTTACCTCCAAGCCAGGTAAAATAATGTAGCTCAAACTACCACTACTGATCAGGTTATTGGTATTTGTCTCGAACAGTTTGTACTGCCAGGACAAGGGGTTGAACCATGTAGAATTACCGGTTACCGGATCTGGAGCCCAGTTTAAGGTACCGTCAGCATTATACAAATTAGGAGCTACTGGAGGCATATTCACAGCATAATTAGTATAATCTTCCCCGGGTAGTTTATTACTATTCACCATATAATTACCCCCCAGCTGCATTTTAAAACGCTGATTAGGTGAGGCGATAGAAAGGTTAAAATGAAGCGAACCGGAGGTGTTGGCAAAATTCCCGGGAAATACACTGGTTTCACGACCGTATGTACTGCTAACTAAATATTGAAGATTTGAGCTTCCGCCCGACACTCCGGCTGTAAGACGAGTAAATTGTGCCGTGCCTCCTATTAATTCCTTTTGCCAGTCCGTATAACGTGTAGTATCCCATACACCTCTTAAGTCATAGTCAGTCGAACGAATCACAGCCCCACTGTTTCGCAGCGCTTCCTTTCTCATTTCCATATATTGCTGACTATTCAATAAATCCAACTTTTTAGGCACTGTTCCCAAACCTTGCTGAAAATTGAAATCAGTTTTAATATTTCCTGATCTACCTTTCTTGGTCGTAATTAATATTGCTCCATTCGCAGCCCTTGAACCATAAATAGCTGTGCCATCAGCGTCTTTTAATACAGTTATACTTTCTATATCCGACGGGTTGATATAAGACAACGGATTCCCGAAATTAACGGCCGTACCCAATCCATCATTTGAAGAAGAGCCTAATATAGGAACATCACCACCACCTAAAAAAGTCTTGAGGTTCTGTGATGCATATGGAACCCCGTCAACTACAATCAGAGGATCTGATCCTACCAAAGTATTGTCAAGATTATTCCTGCCTTGTATACGAACTGTAATACCTGCACCAGGTACTCCACTTGCTGGAATTATCGTCATCCCTGGTACCCTACCCTGTAGCGCTAAAAGCGGATTGTTAACAGGCTGCTGTTCAATTTCCTTTGCACTTACCGTTACCGTGTTGGAAACACTTAACCTCCTCGAAGTGGTACCATAAGCAATGATCTGTACCTGGTCTAGGGGGTTATCCGAGAGTTTTAGCGTAATAGTGCCCATGTTTTGTTTGGCAATAACTTCTTTACTCTGATATCCGGTATAAGAAACCACAATCGTAGCCCCTTCATCCACCTTCTCTATCAAAAACCTACCCTGTGCATCAGTCATCGTGGCCCCTTTTCCATCTTTCACCTTTACCGTCGCTCCAGGTAACGGGTTACCATTTTCATCCACAACCCTACCAGTAATGTCAATAGCAGCCCAGCGGTCAGCCAGGCGCTCCAGAAAGGTAGGGGCTTTAGGTTTAATCACAATTACCTTATCTTCAATGGCAAAACTGAGATTCTGATCTTTAAGACAGGTTTCCAATACATACTTAAGTTCTGTATTGCTAAAATTTACATCAATCTTTTTGTCGATATCAATTTTTTGATCAGAATATAGTATTTCGTATCCAGTCTGTAAAGTAATTTCTTTCAGCACCTGGGCAAGTGTGGTGTTCTTGCGTACCATAGTCATTTTTTGCGCAAAACTTGCTGCGCTTACCTGCAATAAGCAGGTGGTCATCATGATGACAATCAATTTCATAATCATCAATATCTTTGGCGGTATCCACAAGCGTGGCACACCGAGGTTAGAAACGTATATTTTGCCGAGTAGACTCGAGGGATTTGCACCCTCGGTCCCTCCCAGAACCGGACGTAATACTCTCGCATTATCACGGCTCGTCCAAGTTAGGTCGCC